>NZ_JBOHGA010000195.1:0-11923 GCF_050699915.1 Actinophytocola sp. | reverse complement strand
GTGTCGGGCCCTTGCCCTCCAGGCCCTTGCGGGCCTGGCCGCCGGACCCGGCGACCGCGCCCTTCTTCGTGCCGGTCTTGCGCACCGCGCCCCTGCGCTTGGAGTTCCCCGCCACGTCAGCTGTCCTTAAATGTCCACTGTGGTCCATCGGGGGTGTCCTCGACGGTGATCCCGGCGGCCAGCAGCCGATCCCGGACCGAGTCCGCGGCGGCGAAGTCGCGGGTCTTGCGTGCCTGCTGGCGCTGCTCGAGCAGCTCGCCCACCAGTGCGTCCAACGCGGCCGTCGCCGAGCTGTCAACTGTGGACGACGGCCACTCCGCCGGGTCGAGGCCCAGCACGGACAGCTGCGCGCGCACTGTCGCGGCGGCCGAGCGGGCCGCTTCGTCGTCACCGGTGTCCAGCGCCGTGAAGCCCGCCCGCACGGTCGTGTGCACCGCGGCGAACGCGGCCGGCGTGCCGAGGTCGTCGTCGAGCGCCGCGGTGAACTCCGGGCCGACCGAACCCGGCTCGACCGACCCGGTCCGCCCGGTGACCTTGCCCAGGAACGACTCGATGCGCTGGTATGCCTTCACCGACTCGGCGAGGGCCTCCGGCGAGTACTCGATCGTCGACCGGTAGTGCGGCGCCACCAGGTAGTACCGCAGCTCCTGCGGCCGCACCTTGCGCACCATCTCCGGGATCGACACGACGTTGCCCAGCGACTTCGACATCTTCTCGCCGGCCATGCCGACGATCCCGTTGTGCAGCCAGAACCGCGCGAACTCGTACCCGGCCGCACGCGACTGCGCGAGCTCGTTCTCATGGTGCGGGAACACCAGGTCGAGTCCGCCGCCGTGGACGTCGAACTCGTCACCGAGGTAGGTCAGCGCCATCGCCGAGCACTCCAGGTGCCAGCCCGGCCGGCCCGGCCCCCACGGCGTCGGCCACGACGGCTCGCCCGGCCGCGCGCCCTTCCACAGCGTGAAGTCCCGCGGGTCGCGCTTGCCCTCGCCGGCCGACTCACCCTGCTGGACCTCGTCGACCTTCTGTCGCGACAGCGCGCCGTACTCCGGGTACGAGGCGACCGAGAAGTACACGTCGCCGGCCGCCGCGTAGGCGTGGCCGCCGTCGATCAGCCGCCGCATCATGTCGATCATCTGCGTGACGTGCCCGGTGGCGCGCGGTGCGATCGTGGCCGGCAGCGCGCCGAGCGTGGTGTACGCGTCCTCGAACTCGCGCTCGAACCGTGCCGCCCACGCCCACCACGGCGTGTCGTGCTGGGCCGCCTTGGCGAGGATCTTGTCGTCGATGTCGGTGACGTTGCGCACAAGCGTGACGTCGAACCCCTGATGGGTGAGCCAGCGACGTAAGACGTCGTAGTTCAGCGAGCTCCGCACGTGCCCGATGTGCGGCGGCCCCTGCGGAGTCGGCCCGCACACGTAGATCGACGCCGTTCCGTTCCGCACGGGGTGGAACTCCCGCACGCTCCGGCTCGCGCTGTCGAACAGGTGCAGACTCACGGCATCTCCTGGCTCGGGGGTCAGAGGAGAAGCCTAGTCGCGGACTAGCAGGCAGGCGGTCGCGACCGCCGCGACGCCTTCGCCGCGTCCGGTCAGGCCGAGCCCGTCGGTCGTCGTGCCCGACACCGACACCGGCCCGCCGACCGCCTCCGAGAGGACCAGCTCGGCCTCCGCGCGCCGCGTACTGATCTTGGGTGCGTTGCCGATGACCTGGACCGCGGCGTTGCCCAGCCGGTAGCCGGCCGCCTCGAACCTGGCCCGCACCTCGGCGAGCAGCTCGACGCCGTGCGCGCCGGACCAACGTGTCGCACCGGTGCCGAACACCGCGCCGAGGTCGCCCAGCCCGGCCGCGGACAGCAGCGCGTCGCACAGCGCGTGCGCGGCGACATCCCCGTCGGAGTGTCCGGCGCAGCCGTCGACCCCATCCCAGTGCAGCCCCGCGAGCCAGCACTCCCGGCCGGCCTCGCGCGGGTGTACGTCGGTCCCGATGCCCACTCTCACCGGCCGAACACCGCCTCGGCGACCGCGAGGTCGAACGGTGTCGTGATCTTCAAGGCCGCCGGGTGCCCGGGCACGGTCGACACCGGCACGCCGATGCGCTCGACGAGCCCGGCGTCGTCGGTGTGGCTGCCTGTCGTGTCGCCGTCCGCCTCGTAGGCCCGGCGCAGCACGTCGAGCGCGAAGCCCTGCGGGGTCTGCACCGCCCGCAGGTCCGCCCGGTCGACGGTGGCGGTGACGATCTCGTTCGCGTCCACCCGCTTCACGGTGTCGGCGACGGGCAGCACGGGCACCACGGCGGGTGCGCCGGCGGCCACGGCGGCGGTCACCGCGCACACCAGCTCCGGGGGAGTGAACGCGCGGGCGGCGTCGTGCACGAGCACGATCGAGATGTCCGGCGACTCGCCGAGCGCGGCTGCCAGCGCCAGCCGTACGGACTCGGTACGGTCTGCGCCACCGGGCACGACCAGCGCCTTCGCGCCGCCGTCGGCCAGGGCCGCTCGCATGGTGTCCACATAGGACGATGGGGCCGCGACGACGACACGCCGCACGCAACCCGCGTTGAGCAGGCCGCGTACGGCGTGTACGACGAGCGGAACCCCATGGACCTGAACGAGCGCCTTGGGGTGGCGGCCACCGAGGCGTTCGCCTCGTCCCGCAGCGGGGACGAGCGCGACGGCGGCCGCGTCGATTCGGTTGTTGCTCAGGGCGGGCTAGACGGACGCCGTGGCGAGGACCTCGTCGAGGATGACCTCGGCCTTGCCCTCATCCGTGCCCTCGGCCAGCGCCAACTCGCTGACGAGGATCTGCCTAGCCTTCGCGAGCATGCGCTTCTCGCCGGCGGACAAGCCGCGATCCTTCTCGCGCCGCCAGAGGTCGCGCACCACTTCGGCCACCTTGTTCACGTCGCCGGAGGCGAGCTTCTCGAGGTTGGCCTTGTACCGCCGGGACCAGTTGGTCGGCTCCTCGGTGTGAGGAGCACGCAGAACATCGAAGACTCGGTTGAGGCCCTCCTGGCCGACGACATCCCGAACACCGACGATCTCGGCGTTGTCTGCGGGGACGCGTACAGTGAGGTCACCCTGAGCGACCTTGAGGACGAGGTACTTCTTCTCCTCGCCCTTGATCACGCGGGTTTCGATTGCTTCGATGAGTGCGGCACCGTGGTGCGGGTAGACGACGGTCTCTCCGACCTTGAAAACCATGTGTCCTCTGCCCCTTTCGCTGTTCCCATCTTAACACGTGTCCAGGTGGAGGCGTAACGGACCCGCGATCGGTTCCCGCAGGTCAGTGGCACACTGGCCGGCGGTCCGGGGGTTGACAAAACCGCTGGCAACGTGCTGGATGCGTCCGAAGAGGAGCCCGCTCGGCCACCCCGCTCCTCCACAGTGGACGCCAGGTGCCGAACTCGGTTGTGCCGCCGGGCAGACCACTCGATCGAGGTGCCGCCGCGTCCCGCTACCCTTCGGCGTGAGTTGGCCTGCCCGAGGAAGGACCGCAATGGTGAGCCGTCGATCGACCGGACCGCTGCGCACGCTCCTGCCGGCGGTGGCTGTCGGTCTCATCGCCCTCGTCGTCGCAGGTTGCAGCGCCGGGCAGGTGACCCAGACCGACCAGATGCAGCCGGCGGTCAACGGGAACAAGGGCGACGTGGGGAACGTCGCACTGCGCGATGTCGTCATCGCATACCCGGAGTCGGGCTCCTACGACGCCGGCGACGACGCGCCGCTCACGCTCACGATCGTCAACATCGGCGGCGCGGACGACGAGCTCACCGCGGTGAGCAGCCCGGCGGCCAAGGAGGTCGAGCTGCTCGGCGACGTCTCGCTGCCCGGTCGCGCGGCGCTGCAGGTCGTGGTGCCGGACGAGTCGACCCCGTCCTCGGCCTCGTCGGCCACGTCGCCGGAGACCACCGAGTCCTCGCTGCCGGAGGAGTCGATCACCGAGCCGTCCGCGCCGGCCGCGACCGGATCGCGGAACCCCGACGTGTCCTCCGAGGCGCCGGAGTCGACGCCCGAGGTGACCGGCACCGAGCTCGCGCCCCAGGAGGTCGGCACGCTGAGCATCGTGCTCACCGACCTGACCACCGACCTGCCGATCGGCCGCAACGTGCCGGTCACGTTCGTGTTCGCGGAGGCCGGCGAGATCACGCTCAACCTGCCGATCGGCGCGCCGGCTACCGCGCGGCCGGAGGCCACCGACTCCCACGCGGAGTAGCGCCTCCCCGTTTTTGTCGGTGCCCGCCCCTAGGTTTGGTCCCGTGGCGAAGAACACGCGATCGAAGGGGCCGGGCTACCGCTGTGCCGAGTGCGGGCACGAGTCCGCCAAGTGGTTCGGCCGATGCCAGGAGTGTCAGGCCTGGGGCACGCTCGAGGAGATCGGCGTCCCCCGGGCGGCGCTGGCCAAGATCGCCGCGGGCGTGCCGTCGGCTCCCGCGCGCCCGATAGCCGAGGTCGACATCGAGGCGGCACGGGCGCGGCGCACCGGGGTGTCGGAGCTGGACCGGGTGCTGGGCGGCGGTTTGGTGCCCGGCGCGGTCGTGCTGCTCGCCGGCGAGCCCGGGGTGGGCAAGTCCACGTTGTTGCTGGAGGTGGCGTTTCGCTGGGCTGCGCGGGACGGTGCGGCGGGGCCGGCGTTGTACGTCACCGGCGAGGAGTCGGCCGGGCAGGTTCGGCTGCGGGCCGAGCGGACCGGCAACGTGCACGAGTCGATGTTCCTTGCGGCGGAGAGCGACATCTCGGCGGTGATCGGGCACATCGACGAGGTCAAGCCGGGCTTACTGGTCGTCGACTCGGTGCAGACGCTCGGGTCGACGGAGATCGACGGCACGCCGGGCGGCGTCACGCAGGTCCGGGCGGTCACGGCGGCGCTGGTGGCGCTGGCGAAGGAGCGCGGCCTGCCGGTGGTGCTGGTGGGTCACGTCACGAAGGACGGCGCGATCGCCGGCCCGCGCGTGCTGGAGCACCTGGTCGATGTCGTGCTGCACTTCGAGGGCGACCGGCACACGACGCTGCGCATGGTGCGCGGGGTCAAGAACCGCTTCGGCCCGGCGGACGAGGTCGGCTGCTTCGAGCTCGTCGACGACGGCATCCTCTGCGTGCCCGACCCGTCCGGCCTGTTCCTGAACCGGCGCGACGTGGGCGTGGCCGGCACCGCGGTCACCGTTGCGGTGGAAGGAAAGCGGCCGTTGCTGGGCGAGGTGCAGGCGCTGGTCTCGAAGTCCGCGCTCGGCACGCCGCGCCGCGCGGTCAGCGGCCTGGACTCGGCCCGCGTGGCGATGGCGCTGGCCGTACTGGAGCGGCGGGGCGGGATCCGGCTGGCCGAGCACGACGTCTTCACGGCGACGGTCGGCGGCATGCGCATCCACGAGCCCGCCGCCGACCTGGCTCTGGTGTTGGCGGTCGCCTCCGCTGCTCGGGACATCCCCTTGCCGCCGGATCTGGTGGTGATCGGTGAGGTTGGGCTGGCTGGCGAGGTGCGGCGGGTCGCCGGAGTCAAGGCGCGGTTGGCGGAGGCCGGTCGGCTCGGGTTCACCAAGGCCTTGGTGCCGCCCGATGCCGGGGTGATTCCGGAGGGGATATCGGCTGTGGTTACGCCGAATCTCGGCGCTGCGCTACAGGCGCTGTACGCGAACGCGGTCGTCGACTGATCGGGTTTCGGGGGAGGGGGAGAAGGAGGGCGGGGGCCGGGGCGTGGGGGCGCCTTGGTTGGTGGCCTTGGTTCCGATTGTTTCGCGGGTGCGGTTGGGTTGGTGGACGGGCCACTTTGCTTTGGGCGGGGTCGCCTAACGCCTTCCTCCTTTCCTTCTTCCTTTCTGCCCTGCCTGACCTTGTTCTACTTGGCTCTCGCCGTGCGGACCCTGTTTATTGGGCACCTTGTCTCTCTGCGAGCAGCGCATGCGCGTTCGCCTGCCGGCCTCGGTTGGTCGGCCTCTCGTTCTGCGCGGCAGTCTCTTGGTCTCTCGCCCTGCCACGGCTCGCCCGCGCTGCCCCCGCTTCTCCCTTCTTTAGTCCAGGAGGACTGGGAGGCGGTCCAGGCCGTAGACGATCGAGACCTTGCGGAAGTTCAGGTCCTCGTCCGCCAGGCGCATCGAGGGGAAGCGGCGGACCAGGGCCGGGTATGCGGCTCGTAGTTCCATCCTCGCCAGCTCCGCGCCGATGCAACGGTGCACGCCGTAGCCGAAGGCCAGGTGCTGCGTCGCCGGGCGGGTGGGGTCGACTCGCTCCAGGTCGGGGCCCAGGGTTGGGTCTCGGTCGGCGCCGGAGAGGGAGACCACGACCACGTCGCCCTTCGTGATCTGCTTGCCCGCCACCGTCATGTCTTCTCGGGCGAACCTGGGGAACGCCACCTGCACGACAGTCAGATACCGCAGCAGCTCCTCGACGAAGTCGTGCACCGTGGCGTCGTCGTCGTGGATGAGCTTGAACGAGTCCTTGTCCTGCAACAACACCAGCGCACCCAGCGCCAGCATGCTCGCGGTCGTCTCGAAGCCACCGGTGAGCACGCCGTCGGCCAGGCCGGCCAGCTCGATGTCCTCGACCTGGTCGCCGTGTTCCTTGATGATCATGCCCAGGAGGCCGTCGCCGGGGTCGTCGCGTTGCTTCTTCACCACGCCCAGTAGGTACTGCAGCGACTCGGAGATCGCGCCCAGCGATGCGGTCGCACCGCCGAACAGGTCGAACCGGGCCATCGACAGGCGCTGGAAGTCGCCTCGATCTTCGTACGGCACGCCCAGCAGCTCGCAGATCACCAGCGACGGGATCGGCAGCGCGAACTCCTCGACGAGATCGACCGGACCGTCCGCGGCGGCCATCGCGTCGAGTCGCTGCTCGATGATCGCCTTGATGCCCGGCGTCAGCCGCGACAGCCGGCGCATCGTGAACTCCGGCGTCAGCAGCTTGCGCAGCCGCGTGTGCTCGGGCGGGTCCGCGAAGCCGAGCCCGCCGGGGCTGTGGCTCTCCGACGCCCCGTGCTCGCCCACCAGGTTCGCGAAGTCGTTGCTGTACCCCTTGGCGTTGCCGAGAACGGTCTTCGCCTCCGCGTGCCCGGTCACCAACCACACGTTGACGCCGAATGGTATGTTGATCTTACTGACCGGCTCGGTCGAACGCGCCTCGCCCAGCTCCGGCACCGGGTCGAGGCCGTCGCGCTTGAGTGGCATCAGCGCCGCCTCCGGCAGCAGCGCCACCTTCGACAGGTCGAACCCCTTGCGCTGCGCGCGCGCCAGGTACCAGCGCGTCACCAGCCCGACTACTCGCGACTTCATCCTCATCACAAACCCCCTAACTCCTACGCCGCGAGACTATCCGCACGCCGGGAACGGGCGGTCGGACCGGTCGTGGACGAGCGGCCACGACCGGCCGAACGCCGGGTCAAGAGAACACGTGGACGATGAGCTCGGCCAACTTCCAGAGGCCGGCGAGCACCGCGGCCGCGGCGCCGGCGACCAGGCCCGCCGCGAGCTGCTTCATGCTCCATTTGACGCTGTGCCGGATCTTCTCGCGCCAGGTGGGCGCGGTCCTGCTGCCTGAGACGGGTTCGCCGCCGACCTGAGGCTCTTGGTCGTGGTTCGGGAGGGGTGCCACCATGACGTCGCTCCGTGCTCGCTGCCTGGTGTTCGGTGCCACTGGCTGCCGTAAGTCAAGGCTGGCATACACAGTGGCATGCCACAATGACGATGGGCGAGAGCTTTAACTGCCATATATATACGTCCTCTCCGGCAGGTTGCACATGTGGCAGTCTTGCCAGCGCGGTGGCTGGCGCGCATACTCCACGTCATGTCTGAGTTCGCCTGCCCTACCTGTGGCGCGGACACCCGGGTGAGTCGCACGTTCAAGACCTCGAACATGATCAGGCGGACCCGGACCTGCGTGAACGCCACGGAGCGGCACTCGTTCGAGACGTGGGAGACGGCCGCGTCGGCCGACTACCTCGTCGAGCGACGCTCCGGCCGCATCGAGCCGTTCGACCAGCGCAACGCACTCGAGCAGAGCATCCGGCTGGCGACCGCGGGCAAGATCCAGGGCGAACGGGCCACCGCGTTGGCCCGCGCCGTGATGGCACGCCTGGACATGAAGCCGATGACCCCGGTGTCCACCGAGGAGATCGGGCTGGCCGTGATCGACGAGCTCGCCGACCGGACGCCGCCCGGCGCGCTGCGGTTCGCCACGATCTTCCTCAGCGCGCGGGGCATCGTCGCCTCCCCGGAGGAGCTGCTGGAGTGGCTCGAGGGCCGGTACCCGAGCTCGAGCGAGCCGGCGCCGCTGTCCGGTCGGCCGTCCGGCGTCGTGAAGCGGCCGCGGGGCGACCACGCCGGCGTCTGGATCGAGGACTTCGAGATCCGGAAGCTGTGGCGGGGCATCCTGATCTGCACGCACGGCCTGGTCCCGGAAACCGAGGCGAGCAGCCGCACCGACTGGACTCCGGACATCTTCGTGGGCGCGATCGTCGCGGCCGTGCTCGAGCGGTTGCACGGCCAGCAGCTGGTGACGAGTGGGCAGATGTCCGGCGTCGTCCTGGAAGTGCTGCGCGCGGTGAGCCGGTTCGGGTTCATGCGGTACTCGATCGTGGCCAAGCGCTACGAGCGGAAGAAGTACTTCGTCGAGGAGCTGCGGGCGCTCATCGAGTACCCGAGTCCCAAGTTCGACCTCGACGAGTACTTCGACCGGGGCGTCGCCATCGCCGACGAGGTCGCGAAGCTGCGAGCCCCTCGATGACGCGCGGCACGCGCCCCTGGGAGGCGACCGACCTCGGGCCCCGGTTCGGGCCCACGGCACGGCTGACCGGGCCCTGTCCTCTTCGCGTCGAGCACTCCGGGGTCGAGCGCCACCAGGGCGACCTCGCTCGCGTGCGGGACACCGACGAACTGGCGAGGCTGGACGGCATCGGTCAGGTCTTCACCGGGCCCGGCCCGGGCTACACCTCACGGCTCACCCACAGCGTCGAGGTGTCGACGATCGCCGCGCGGCTCGCCGACGGCCTCAACCTGTCCACCTCCCTCGCGGCGGCCATCGGCCTCGCGCACGACTGCGGGCATCCGCCGCTCAGTCACGTGGGTGAGGAGATCGTCGCGTCCTTCTCGCCGACGTTCAGCCACGCGTCCTACGGCGCCGAGCGACTCGCCGCCTCGGCGAACCTCTCCCCGGACGTGTTGGACGGCATCCGAAACCACTCCTGGTCCTGTCCCAACCCGGCGACCCCGGAAGGCGAGCTGGTGCGGTGGGCGGACCGCATCGCCTACCTGGCGCGCGACTTCGCGGACTCGGTGACGCTCGGGCTGGCCGAGTACGCCGACCTGCCGCCGCGGGTGGCTCGCGAGCTCGGTCATGGCCGCGACGAGCAGGTCGCCGCGCTGGTCGACAGCGTGGTCACGACCAGCCGCCGGTACGGCGTCGTGTCCATGGGAGAGGGCCCGGCGCGTGCGCTCGCCGAGTTCCGGCGCTTCAACCTGCTCAACTTCTATCGCAGCGACCTCGTCATGTGCCAGGCGATCGTCAACGCCGAATGCCTGCGCGCGGTCATCGCGGACCTGCTGCGCGGCGACCGGGTCGAGACGATGGTCGAGCAGGTGCTGGCGCTGACCGACCTCGACATCGCCCGGCGCAGCCGCAGCGGCGTGCAGGTGCCGTCCGTGCGGCCGATCGCGCGGTCGATCGCGCGGCCGAGCTCGCTGGCCAGCTAGCCACTCACCGCAGCCGGGCGGCCTTGGCCTCGAGGTAGCGCTGTTCCGGCAGGCTCACCGTCGCGCGGGCGGCGCGGCCGTACGCCTCGCGGGCCGCGGGCAGGTCGTCCGCCAGCTCCAGCAGATGCCCGCGGACCGCGTCCAGCCGGTGGTGGCCGGCGATCCGCTTGTCGCCGGCGAGCGAGTCCAGCAGGTCGAGGCCGGCCCGCGGGCCGTGCACCTGTGCGGTCGCGATCGCGCGGTTCAGCGTCACCATCGGGTTCGGCGCCAGTCGGTCGAGGATCCCGTACAGCACCAGGATCTGCGCCCAGTCGGTCTTCGCCGTGCTCGCGGCCTCGGCGTGCACGGCGGCGATGGCGGCCTGCAGCTGGTACGGGCCCAGCGCCGCCGTCGCCATCGTGCGCTCGATCAGCTCCGTGCCCTCGCGGATCAGGTCGGCGTCCCACCGCGCGCGATCCTGCTCGGTCAGCGGCACGAGCGCGCCGTCGGACGTGGCGCGGGTGGCTCGCCGCGAGTCGGTGAGCAGCATCAGCGCGAGCAGGCCCGCCGCCTCCCCGGCCGGCGAATCGTCGGCCGACAGCAGGCGGTGCACCTCGCGGGTCAGCCGGATCGCCTCAGCGGTCAGCTCGACGCGCTGCAGGTCGGGGCCGGACGTGGCGGTGTAGCCCTCGTTGAAGATCAGGTACAGCACGTGCAGCACGACCGCGAGCCGCTCGGTCCGGTCCGCGCCGGCGGGCATCGCGAACGTCGCGCCGGCCTCCTTGATCTTCTGTTTGGCCCGGCTGATCCGCTGGGCCATCGTCGTCTCCGGCACCAGGAACGCGGACGCGATCTGGTCGGTCGTCAGGCCGCCGACCGCGCGCAGGGTCAGCGCGACCTGCGACGGCGCCGACAGCGACGGGTGGCAGCAGAGGAACAGCAGCGTGAGGGTGTCGTCGACGTGCTTGTTCAGCTCCTCGGCCGGCGACGGCGTGATCAGCTCGTGGTACGGCTGCGCGACCGCGACCGCCGTCTCGCGCCGGCGGCGGGCGGACTCGCTGCGCCACTGGTCGGTCAGCCGCCGGCCGGCCACGGTGACGAGCCAGCCGGCCGGCTCGGCGGGCACGCCCTCGGCTGGCCACTGCAGGGCCGCGGCCAGCAACGCCTCCTGGACGGCGTCCTCGCACGCGTCGAACTGGCCGTGCCTGCGCACGAGCACGGCGAGGACCCGCGGCGCGAGCGTGCGCAGCAGGTCCTCGACCGTCCTGGTACCGGTCATCACATGTCGAACCCGGCCTCGAACATGATCGGTCGGATCTCGATGGCCATGCCGTTGATCTTCGCGTCCGGGATCTGCTGGGCGAGCTCGACCGCGCGCTCCTTGGACTCCACGTCGACCATGTAGTAGCCGCCCATGAACTCCTTCGCCTCGAGGTACGGCCCGTCGGTCACGGCCGGCACGCCGCCGGTGCCACGCACGGTGACCGAGTTGCCGGGGTCGGCGAGCGCCTGGGTGGCGATGAACTCGCCGGACGCCTGGATGCTCTTCATGAACCCCTCGTGCCCGTTCCCGACGGCGTCGCGCTCCGCCTCGGTGAGCGCCTCCAGTGCGGCCGGGTTGACCTGCATGATCAGCAGGAACTTCATCGCTGTCTCCTTGTCGTCTCCGCGGCCCCTCGCGGGCCGGCGGCACGAGCAAGTCGGACCCGCCGGCCGGCACTCGACATCATTCTCCAGAGATGTGGTTGTGGTGCGGATCACTCTCCATCGGGCGTGGCTGCCACGCCGTGTTACACAGGGTCGGGCTTCGACACGAGTGGGTGATGAGTTGGGGGTACGCCGTCTGGAGCGGTCGGCACGGCGAGTGCTCGACGGGCTGCACGAGCAGGTCGGCACGGTCGGCCTGGCCGCGGCGGCCGCGATCCCGGGGCTGGGCGCGATGGTCGATCAGCACGCGGCGTCGGTGCGCGACATCCTGACGACCGGAGTCGAGACGAGCGCGGCGGTGGCCGGCACGGTCCTGCTGGCCGGCTACGCGCAGGGCGTGCTCGACCACCTGCGGGAGAGCGGCGTGCCACTGCGCGCACCGGCCGACGTGCTGGGTTGGCTGCACGCCGACTGGGCCGGCGTGCGCCTGCTCGCGGTGTGCGCACTCGCCAAGGACCTCCGTCCCGGCCACCGCATGGGCGACACGGACCACCTGCCCTCGCTGGCCTGACCGCCCGGGCACGGACAGGCCGCGACGGCCGGGCGCCCAGCACCGGCC
>NZ_JBOHGA010000194.1:0-11987 GCF_050699915.1 Actinophytocola sp. | reverse complement strand
CGGTGGTACGGGGTGCTGCGCGGGCGGCCCGTGACCCGGCATCGGCCGCGGCGGGAGCGGCCGTGCGCGCGGTGGCGGCAGCGGCCCCGTCGGACGCCACGGGCCCGATGGTGGCTGAGTCATTCGCCGTGTTCTCCCCGCGCTCCTCGACCCCGGCCCGATCCCGCCGGACAGCCCGGTGAGCATATGGGCACTGGACTATCCTCCGCAGGCGTGTTGGCGAAGTGGGGGGCGGCCGTCGCCGCGGCGGCGGTGTCCGGCACCGCCTTGCTCGGGCTGGCCCAACCCTCGATCCCGACGCCGCCGCCGGACGCGCCGACGCTGGACGTCCCGCTGCCGACCGGCGAGGTCCCCTCGATCAGGCCCACCCGGCCGGGCACCCCACCACCGGGTCCGCCGCCCACGCCGCTGCTGCCGCAGAGCGTCAACGTGGCGCTGAAGGTCGAGCGCGACGGCCGGCTCTCGGTCAGCGAGCAGGTGTTCGTCCAGGCCCGCAAGACCATGACCCGCCACCAGCCGCTGCGCATCCAGGCCGGCGACGACACCGACCGGGTGTTCACCGTCGAGAACGTGCGGGTGGACGGCAACGGCCGCACCGAGATCACCGACGACGAGTTCGTCATGACGCTCGGCGAGGGCGCCACGACGGTCACCTACACCGTCGACGGCGCGGTCGTCGAGGCCGGCGACCACCAGGAGGTGCGCTGGCAGGTCGCCGGCGGCTGGGACGTCGACGTCCGGCTGCTGCGGGCGAGCTTCGTCGCGCCGGAGCCGCCCAGCGAGATCGTCTGCCTGGCCGGCCGGCGCGGCTCCGAGCAGCCGTGCTCGTCCGCGCTCACCGACCACGGCCAGGTCCTGCGTGTGGTGCAGGAGGACCTGTCGGCCGGCGAGCGGGTCGACCTCGCGGTGACGTTGCCCGCCGGCACCGTCGGCGGCGCGGGCGACGCCGAGTTCGACGACGTCACGGCCGCCAGCGCGTTCGCGCTCACCCCGGTCACCGGGCTGGGCCTCGGCGTGCTGGCCGTCGTTCTCGCGGGCGGGTTCGTGCTGCTGTGGCTGGCCCGCGGCCGCGACTCCCGCGCGCTCGCCGCCGACGTCGGCCCGGTCGAGCTGCTCACCGGCGAGGGCGGCCGGGTCGCGTTCGCCTCACCGGACGGCGTGCTGCCCGGCGAGGTCGGCACGGTGGTCGACGAGCACGTCGACGTCGTGGACGTGACCGCCACCGTCGTCGACCTCGCGGTGCGCAACTACCTGACGATCCGGCGCACCGGCGAGGACTGGCTGCTGGTGCGCCGCAACCCGCCGGACGACTCGCTCTCCGGCTACGAGCACGCGGTGTGGCGGGCGCTGCTCGGCAGCGGCGAAGGGGCCGGCGAAGGCGCCGGCGAGGTGTCGCTCGCCGCGCTGCGCGGGCGGCGGCTCGACCTGTCGCAGGTGCGCGACGAGCTCTACGCGGGCGTGGTCCGGCGCCGGTGGTTCGCCCGCCGGCCCGACCACGAGCGCACCCGCTGGCTCCTCGCCGGCGTCGTGCTCGCGGCCCTCGGCGTCGCCGCGACCGTGGTGCTGGCGTTGACAATCGGGTACGCGCTGCTCGGCCTCGCCGTGGTGATCGGCGGGCTCGGCCTCGCGCTCGGCGCCCGGTTCATGCCGGCCCGGACGCGCCGCGGCAGCGTGCTGGTGGCACAGGTCCGCGGGCTGCACGGCTTCCTGCTCGGCACCGACGCCACGAGCGTGCCGGCAGAGGACCGGGAGATGGTGCTGTCCCGGTCGCTGCCCTACGCGGTGGTGCTCGGCGAGACCGCGGGCTGGCTCACCCGATTCGCCGACCTGGACACCGCGGCCGACGGCGCGCCCGGCGTCTACTGGTACGAGGGCGAGGACCTCGCCCGCGACTTCCCGGCCTTCCTGCGCGAGCTGGACACCGTCATCACCGCCGCGGGGCAGCTTCGATGAAGAGACGAGCGGACGCCACGTAGGCTGCGGACATGCCAGCAAGCGAGCTGAACAGGTACACGCTGTCCAACGGGCTGAGGGTGGTCCTCGCGCCGGACAAGACCGCGCCGGTCGTCGGCGTGAGCGTGCACTACGACGTGGGTTTCCGCTCCGAACCGGAGGGGCGCACCGGCTTCGCCCACCTCTTCGAGCACCTGATGTTCCAGGGCAGCGAGAGCCTGGAGAAGCTCGCGCACTTCCGGCACGTGCAGTCCTCGGGCGGCACCTTCAACGGTTCCACGCACCCGGACTACACCGACTACTTCATGGTGCTGCCCTCGGCCGGCCTCGAGCGCGCCCTGTTCCTCGAGGCCGACCGCATGCGGGCGCCCAAGCTGACCGAGGAGAACCTGCGCAACCAGGTCGACGTGGTCAAGGAGGAGATCCGCCTCAACGTCCTCAACCGGCCCTACGGCGGCTTCCCGTGGATCCTGCTGCCGCCGGTGCTGTACAAGACCTTTCCCAACGCCCACAACGGGTACGGCGACTTCACCGAGCTCGAGCAGGCGGACCTCGACGACTGCGCGCAGTTCTTCGACACCTACTACGCGCCGGCCAACGCCGTGCTCACGGTCGCGGGCGACATCGAGCTCGACCGCGCCAAGGAGCTGATCGACAAGCACTTCGGCGACGTCATGGCCCGCCCGGCGCCCGAGCGGCCGTCGTTCGCCGAGCCGCCGCCCACCGAGGAGCTGCGCGGCGAGCACGCCGACCCGCACGCCCCGCTGCCCGCGCTCGCGCTGGGCTACCGGATGGCCGACCCGATCAACGAGCTCGACGGCTACCTCGCCAACCTGGTCCTCGCCGCGGTCCTCGCCGAGGGGGACGGCTCCCGGCTGCAGCAGCGGCTGGTCCACCGCGAGCCGCTGGTCACCGACGTCAACGCCGCCTGCGGGCTGTTCGGCCCGTTCGAGGCGCGCGACCCCGACACGTTCATCGTGACGGCCGTGTACTCGCCCGAGGTCGGCCAGGACCGCCTGCTCGCCGCCGTCGACGACGAGCTGGACAAGCTCGCCACGGCACCGCCGAGCGACCAGGAGCTGGCGAAGGTCAAGGCCCGCTGGGTGGCCGGCCTGCACCGCGAACACGACCGGCTGATCTCGCGCACGCTGGCGTTCGGCTCGCTCGAGCTGCTCTACGGCGACCCGGGCCTCGTGCACACGTTGCCCGACAAGATCTCCGCGGTGACGCCGGACGCCGTCGCCGCCGCGGCCAAGGCGTTGCGCCCCGACTCGCGCGCGGTGCTGACCGTGACGCCCGCAGGAGGAGACCAGTGACCACGTTCCGCACCGCCGCCGAGATCGGCCGCACCGAGCTCGGCCCGCGGCCGCTGCCGGGGCTCACCGAGCAGCGCGCGGCCACCGGTCTGTCCTCAGTGGACACCGTGCTGGACAACGGGTTGCGGGTCGTCGCGGTGCACGCGCCGACCGTGCCGATGGTGGAGCTGCGCCTGCGCATCCCGTTCGCCGGCACCGATCCGCTGCACGCCGCGAAGGCCGAGGTGCTCGCGGCCACGATCCTCACCGGCACGAAGAAGCGGGACCGCGTCGCGATCGACACCGACCTGGCGCTGGTCGGCGGCGAGCTCGACGCCGGTGTCGACCCCGAGCGGCTGTCCATCAGCGGCAACGCGCTCATGAGTGGGTTCGACACGCTGCTCGACGTGCTCGCCGACGCCCTCACCGGCGCGACCTACGCCGACGACGAGGTCGGCCGCGAGCGTGCGCGCCTCGTCGAGCGCATCGCGGTCGCGCGGTCCCAGCCCAGTGTGATCGCGCGCGAGGCGCTGCAGAAGCACCGCTACGGCGACCACCCGTACACGCGCGAGATGCCGGAGGCGGCCGACGTCGCCACGGTCGGCGCCGACGGGGTCCGCGAGCTGCATGCCGACCAGGTGCTGCCGCGCGGCTCGGTGTTGGTACTGGTCGGCGACATCGAGCCGGATGCCGCGGTGGCCCGGCTGGCCGCTGCGCTCGGCGTGTGGTCCGACGAGCGCACGGCCGTCGAGCTGCCCGACCTGCCGGAGCTGGCCGGCGGCGACCTGCTGTTCGTGCCCCGCACCGGGACTGTCCAGTCGCAGTTGCGGCTCACCGCGCAGGCGATCGCGCGCACCGACCCGCGGTACCCGGCGCTGCAGCTCGCCAATCTCGTGTTCGGTGGCTACTTCTCCTCGCGGCTGGTGGAGAACATCCGCGAGGACAAGGGATACACCTACCACGCACGGTCCTCTGTGGAGTTCACGCCGAGCGGTGCCACGCTGCTGGTCGAGTCCGACACGGCGAGCGAGGTCACCGCGCCGGCCCTGCTGGAGATGCGCTACGAGCTGGCCCGACTCGGCGTCGTGCCGCCCACCGAGTCCGAAGTGGACTCCGTGCGGCAGTACGCGATCGGGTCGCTGCTCATCGCCACGGCGTCGCAGACCGGGCTCGCCTCGCAGCTGGCCGCGCTGGCCACGCTCGGGCTGGGCGTCGACTGGCTGGTCGACCACCCGGCGCGGCTCGCGGCGGTCACCGCGGAGCAGATCGCCGAGGCGGCGCTGGAGTTCTTCTCGCCGATCCACTACACCGGCGTGGTCGTGGGCGACGCGGCGCAGCTGCCCCTGCTTCAGTCGCTGGGCGGCATCGTCTCGTCGTGAGTCGACCCTTCCGGCTCTCGGGGCCGCCCACCCTCTCGCGGTCCACAGTGGACCGTCACGAGGCGGTGCGCACCGACCCCTCGCGGCTCGCGAAGCTGTGGGAGACGGGCAAGGTCATCCTGCTGGACGAGAAGGGCCGCACCCCGGTCGCGGGCGCGGGGACCGAGCTGTCGCTCGCGACCCGGCCGGCCGTGCGGATCGCCGACGAGCGGCCGCCGGACGCGCTGCTGCTCGGCGAGCACGACGGCGTCGGCTACTGGGCGGTGCGGCGGTCGGCGCAGCTGCGCGAAGGGGTGGCGTCGCCGGACAGCGCGTGGGGGCTCTGGACGGGCGCCGCGTCCGACGACGGCGAGGAGTGGCACGACCTGCGCACGGTCGGCGCGCTGCTGGACGACACGTCGGCGGGCCTGTACACGACGGCGGTGGGCCTGGTGAGCTGGCACGCGAGGGCCGGCTTCTGCGCGAAGTGCGGCGCGCCGACCGAGCGGACGAACGCCGGCTGGGCGACCCGCTGCACGGGTTGCGGGCGCGAGGAGTACCCGCGCACCGATCCGGCCGTGATCTGTCTGGTCCACGACGACGTCGGGATCAACGGCGAGCAGGTGCTGCTGGCGCGGCAGCCGATTTGGCCGCCGGAGCGCTACTCGGTGCTGGCCGGCTTCGTGGAGGCGGGGGAGTCGCTGGAGGCCTGTGTCGCGAGGGAGGTCGAGGAGGAGGTCGGCGTCGGAGTGACCGGCATCCGCTACCTCGGCAGCCAGCCGTGGCCGTTCCCCCGCTCGATCATGGTCGGCTTCGCCGCGGTGGCACCGGCCGGCGCGCCGCTGACCCCGGCGGACGGCGAGATCGAGGAAGCCCGCTGGGTGTCGCGCGCGAACCTGCGAGAAGCCCTGGCCGCGGGCGGCGAGATGGCGGGCCTGAAACTCCCGGGGCCCACCTCGATCGCCCGGATGATGTTGGCCGGCTGGGCCGCCGCCGACTAGCCGAACTACGTCTGTACCGGCTGGTAAGGATCGTGTTGGGCGGCGGGACGTGCAGTCCCGCGTTCCGTTCTCCGACGACGTGGTCGTGCTCATCGACGGGCAGGAGGCGTGGCGCCGTTCGGGCGTCACGACCAACTACTCGGTCGGCCTCGCGGCGATCGCCGAGGTGCCGGCCGCGCTCGGCACCACGGTCGAGGTCTGCCCAGGTGCGGGCCGGATCGGCCGGCCGCGCTACCGTTTCGATCTCGTGGTCCCGATCGGCGGGGGGTGAGCGACGTGGTGGGCGTGGCGCGCGCGGTCGGGCTGCTGCTCGGCGTCGCCGCGGATGGGGCGTTCGGGGATCCGCGGCGGGGGCATCCGGTGGCCGGCTTCGGCAAGCTCGCGGCGCGCCTCGAGCGCACCTTGTACCGCGACCACAAGCTGCCCGGTGTCGTGCACGCCGCCGTCCTCACCGCGGCGCCGGTCGCGCTCGGGGTGCTCGCGGAGCGTGCCGGCCGGGGCAGACCCGCGGTGCAGACGGTGACCACCGCCGCCGCGACGTGGATCGTCCTCGGTGGACGGTCGCTCGCCACGCAGGGCGCCGCCATCGGTCGTGAGCTGGACGCGGGCGAGCTGGCCGCCGCACGCGAACGGCTGCCCGCGCTCTGCGGCCGCGACCCGTCATCGCTCGACGCCGACGGGCTCGCGCGCGCCGCGGTCGAGTCGGTCGCCGAGAACACCTCCGACGCGGTCGTGGCGCCGCTGCTGTGGGGCGCCGTCGCCGGCGTGCCGGGGCTGCTCGGCTACCGCGCGGCCAACACCCTCGACGCGATGGTCGGCTACCGCTCGCCGCGCTACCGCCGCTTCGGCTGGGCGTCGGCGCGGCTCGACGACATCGTCAACCTGCTGCCCGCGCGGCTCGCCGCCCTGCTGACGGTCGTGGGCGCGCCGGTCGTCGGCGGCTCCTGGCGCGGGGCCTGGGAGACGTGGCACAGCGACGCCGCCGCACACCCGAGCCCCAACGCGGGCCGGGTCGAGGCCGCCTTCGCCGGCGCGCTGGAGATCCGCCTCGGCGGCCGGACGAGCTACGCGCACGGCGTCGAGGAGCGCCCGGTCATGGGGGAGGGCCGGATGCCCGACTCCGGCCACGTCACCCGCGCGGTCGAGCTGTCCCGAGTGGTCGGTGGCCTGACGGCGGCGGTGACCGCGTTGGTCGCGCTGTTCCGCTCCCGCCGCTAGGCGTTCTTCGCGCGGAAGGTGTGCACCTTGTTGCGGTTGCCGCAGCGTTGCATCGAGCACCACCGCCGGTTGCCCGGGCGTGAGGTGTCCAGGAACAGCAGCAGGCAGTTGTCCCCGGCGCACATCCGCACTCGGCCCGAGGAGGCCGACGCCACCTGATCGATCGCGTCCGCCGCCGCCGCGCCCAGGACCTGCGTGCCGGTGATCGGCGTCTGCCAGCCGTGGGTCAGCGTCTTCGGGTCGATTCGGGGGACCGGCCCCGGCCCGGCGGCGAAGTTGATCACTTCGAGGTCGGCGGCGCTCGGGCGCTCGCCGCGGGTGATGGCGAGCGCCACGGAGAGGAACGTGTCCCGGAACTGCACGATGCGTCGCAGCTCCGCGGGCCGGATCCGGAAGTCGGCCGCACCCAACGGCTCGCCCGCCGGCGGGGCGGCCAGGCGCGAGTCGACCAGCCAGCTCGCCAGGTCCGCCGGCTCGTGCAGGATCTCCCACTGCTCGTAGGTTCCGGGGCCGCCGGTCAGCAGCAGCTCCAGGCTGAAGCAGCCGGGGTCGAAGGTGTAGCTCTCCCCCGTCGGCGGGGTCATCACTCTGGTGCCGGGAGGCATGTAACCACTATAGTCGGTTACGTCCACCAGTTAAACCGGTTACAGGAGGTTCGCATGATCGGCGAGACCAAGGACGCCGGCTACCAGATCGGGGTGTCGAAGACGCTGCCGTTCCCGATCGAGCACGTGTGGGGGTTCCTGACGAGCCCGGAGGGTGCCGAACTGTGGCTCGGCAAGGGCGTCGAGCTGGGGCGGGAGAAGGGCGAGCGGTACGAGACGGGGGACGGGACCACGGGGGAGATCCGCAGTTTCCACGACCACGACCGCGTGCGGCTGACGTGGCAGCCGGCGGACTGGGACCACAGCACGACGGTCCAGGTGGCGGTGACCTCGCAGGGCGACAAGACGACGCTGCACTTCCACCAGGAGTGGCTGTCCGGCCCGAAGGAGCGAGAGCGCCAGCGCGACCACTGGCGCGCGGTGATGACGAAGGTGACCGACGCGCTCGACTGAAACACGCGGCTCGGGCTATGGCTGACTGCTCGACGCCCGTTCCCGAGCCTCGTCCTCCGCGATCTGCCGCGCCACGGACACCCGGCGAGGACGCGCCGAGTCGCGAGGCGTGGCCAGCACCCCGCCGGGCCGGATCTCCCGCCAGGTGAAGTACAGCCACGCCAGCAGGGCCATCACCCCGAACGTGATCCACTGCAACGCGTACGACAGGAACGGCCCCGCCGCCAGCTCCGGCAGCGGCAGCGGCGACAGCACCCCCGGACTGTCCGCCGCCAGCTGCACGTAGCCCGGGCGGATGGACAGGCCGGTCACTGTGGCGACGAAACGGGAGTCCACCGCATAGACCTGCGGCGGCTCACCGCGCAGCACCGGCCGGGAGCGCGGGTCGCGCTCGTCGGACCTGACCCGCGCCGTCAGCTCCCGCGTGCCGGCCGGCGGCGGGTCGTAGGACGGCAGCCTGCTCTGCACCGGCCGGACGTAACCGCGGTCGACGAGCACCACCGTGCCGTCCGCCAGCCGGAACGGCGTGAGCACCTCGAACGCCGCCTCGCCCTGCACGGTCCGCAGGCGCGCCACCACCTCGTCGGACGGCAGGTAGGTACCGGTCAGGGTGACCGTCCGCCACTCGTCGGCCCCCGGTGACAGATCGGTGAGCGGCACGGGGTCGGCGGCGAAGGACCGGGTGATCGCGTCGTTCGTCGCCTTGCGTTCGGTGTGGCGGCCGAACTGCCACGGCGCGAGCACGGCGAAGCAGGCGACGGCGAAGACCATCACCACCAGAGTCAACGCCAGCCAGCCGGGCCGGAGCAGGAACCGCAACCGCACACGTCAACGGTAGGCCAGCGTCACCCGCGCAGCGCCGACCGGGCGGCCGCGCCGGCCTGGACGCCGTACCCGCCGCCGAACAACACCGCGTGCACCAGCAGCGGGAAGAGCTGGTGCAACCCGATCCGCCCACGCCAGCCGTCCGCGAGCGGCGCGGCCTCGTCGTACGCGGCGACGATCCGGTCCAGCTCCGCGCAGCCGAACAGCGCCAGCATCGCGAGGTCGGTCTCCCGGTGCCCGCCGTGCGCCGCCGGGTCGATCAGCCACACCCGCCCGTCCGCGGCCCACCGCACGTTGCCGCTCCACAGGTCGCCGTGCAGCCGCGCGGGCGGCGACGCCGGCCCCGCCAGCTCCGGGAGACGCTCACACACCGACTCGACGGCACGCGCGTCCGCGTCGCCGAGCGCGCCCCGGTCCACGGCCGCCCGCAGGTACGGCAGGACCCGGTGCGCCGTGTACCACGGCGGCCACGACGAGCCGGTCTCGTTGCGCATGGGTGCGAGGCCGATCCACGCGTCGACCGGACCGTCCGGCGGCGGCGCGCCGAACGCGGGCGCGCCGGCTGCGTGCAGCGAAGCCAGGGCCCGCCCGAACGAGGCCGCCGCGTCGGGCGACGGCGGCCCCGGTTCGACGAGCTCCAGCACGAGCCAGGAGTCGTCGTACCCGAGCACCGACGGCACCGGCACCGGACCGGCGAGCCAGCGGAGTCCGGCCACCTCGGCCCGCAGCGCGGTCACGTGGTCGTGCCGCTTGGCGACCACCACCCGCCCGTCGGCGAGCTCGACACGCCGCGCAGTGCCGCCGAGTGGCGTGGTGGACGTCGCCGGCGAACCGGTGAGCGCCTCGATGTTCACAGGTGCGCGCGGACCCAGTCGAGCAGTCCCGGGGTCGCCGCCTCGATCATGTCGAGCACCTGGTTGAACCCGTTCCGCTCGCCGTAGTACGGGTCGGGCACGTCCAGCGTGTCGTCCGCCGCGGGGTCGAACGAGCGGAACATCCGCACCCGGTCCGGGCCGGCGAGCTCGACGAGCTCCACGTGGTGCCCGGAGTCCATGGCGACGAGCAGGTCCGCGTCGAGGTGGTCGGCCCCGACCTGCGCGGCGACGTGCTCGGTCGAGTAGCCCGCGCCGGCGAGCGTCCGGGCGGCCCGCGAGTCGGCCGGCTGCCCGACGTGCCAGTCGCCGATGCCGGCGCTGGTCACCCGCACCAGGTCGGCGAGCCCGGCGCGGCGCAGGTGCTCGCGGAACACGACGGCGGCCATGGGGGAGCGGCAGATGTTGCCCGAGCAGACGAAGCAGACATGCACCCGACCGAGTCTAGGGGTGCATCCGAGCGCCCTTGACGATCTTGTCGACCGCGTTGCGCGGGCCGTGCACGGCGAGACCGACGAGGTTCAGCGCGTCGCGGGCGACGGCCCGGACCGCGGCCCGGTTGTCCTCGTCGTTGCCGGTCGCGAACAGGTCCGCCGTGAAGATCGACATCGGCAGCCCGCGGGTGTTCGCCCGGGTATGGGCGGCGGTCAGCACGGCCGCGGGCGCCTCGAAGACCAGCACGGGCTGGCGGAACATCGGCAGGTACTTGGTGCCGTCGGCGTCCGCGTACGGCTCGCCGATCAGCTCGGGCACGGCCGCCGCGATGCCACTCACCAGGAAAGCGCACACGTTCAGCCGCTGCCAGCCGGCCAGGTCGGCACGGAGCACGACGGCGATCTTGGTCTCGAAACGCACCAGGCCAGGATCGGCGCCGGAGCCCGGTCGGTCTTGTACGTTCCTTGCATGACCGGCATCCGTCCGGACATCACGGCGTGGCACCCCTCGGTGGCCGGCATCCAGGAGGTGTTCCACGCTCGCTTCAGCACCCATGCCTACCCGTCGCACACGCACGACAACTGGACGCTGCTGATCGTCGACGACGGGCTCGTCCGCTACGACCTCGACCGGCACGACCATGGGGCGACGAGCGACGCCGTGACCCTGCTGCCACCCGGCGTGCCGCACGACGGCCGGTCGCGGCGGCCGTTCCGCAAGCGCGTGCTCTACCTCGACCGGACCGTGCTCGGCGAGCAGCTCGTCGGCGCCGCCGTCGACCACCCGACGCTGGCCGATCCGCTGCTGCGCACGCGGATCCACCAGCTCCACCAGGTGCTGACCACCCGCGCCGAGGACCTCGAGGCGGCCAGCCGGCTCGCGTTCGTGGCCGAGCGGCTCGCCCGCCACCTGCGACCGGCGCGCCGGGAACGGCCGCGGCCGGGTGCCGCGCACCGGCTTCGCGAGCTGCTCGACGCGCGGCTGCCCGAAGCCGTCCCGCTCGACGAGGCCGCCGCCTCGCTCGGCGTCCACCCCGCGTCTCTGGTCCGCGCGTTCAGCCGCGAGTTCGGCATCCCGCCTCACCGCTACCTCACCGGTCGCCGGCTGGAGCTCGCCCGCGGCTTCCTGCTCGACGGCCTGCCGCCCGCGCAGGCCGCGACCCGGGCCGGCTTCTACGACCAGGCGCACCTGACGCGACACTTCACCCGCCTGCTCGGCATCGGCCCAGGCCGGTACGTAGGATCCGGCGGATGACCGACCTGCGGCACCACGGCGACGTGGACGCTGCGCCGGGGCTCGTGGACTTCGCGGTCAACGTCCGCGGCGACGCGCCCCCGGCCTGGCTGCGCGAGCACCTGGTCGACGCACTCGACCGGGTCGGCCGCTATCCATCCACAGAGGACGACCAAGAGGCGCGCCGGGCCGTCGCCGCGCGCCACGGGCGCCACCTCGACGAGGTCCTCGTGCTCGCCGGGGCCGGCGAGGGCTTCGCGCTGCTGCCGGCGCTCGCGCCGGCGAAGGCCGCGCTCGTGCACCCGTCGTTCACCGAGCCCGAGGTCGCACTGCGGCAGGCCGGCGTGCCGGTCCAGCGCGTGCTGCTCGACCCGGCGGACGGCTACGCCCTGCGCCCCGAGCTGGTGCCCGACGACGCCGACCTCGTCGTGCTCGGCAACCCCACCAACCCGACGTCGGTGCTGCACCCGGCCGAGACGATCCGGTCGCTGGCCCGGGAGGGTCGGACGCTCGTGGTGGACGAGGCCTTCCTGGACGCGGTGCCCGGCGAGCCGGAGTCGCTCGCCGGTGATCGACTGCCCGGCCTGCTCGTGCTGCGCAGCCTCACCAAGACGTGGGCGCTGCCCGGCCTGCGTGCCGGCTACGCCCTCGGTGCGCCGCCGCTGTTGGCCCGGCTCGCCGCGCACCGTCCACACTGGCCGGTCGGCACGCTGGTGCTCGCCGCGGTGGAGGCCTGCGC
>NZ_JBOHGA010000193.1:0-12305 GCF_050699915.1 Actinophytocola sp. | reverse complement strand
CCCCACCTCTGTTTCGTTGCGGTAGCTTGGCCGCGTGAACCGCTGCCTCACGCCCCGCCAGCAGGAGCTCGTCGACATCGCCGGGAAGCTCGCGGACATCTTCGCCGAGCGCGCTCCCGAACACGACCGGGAGAACACCTTCCCGGTGGAGAACTACGACGACCTGCGGGCGGCCGGCTTCCTGAAGCTCACCGTGCCCACCGAGCTGGGCGGCCAGGGCGCGTCGCTCGCCGAGCTCGTGCCGGTGCTCGAGCGGCTCGCGATGGGGGACGGCTCGACCGCGCTGGCCGTCGCGATGCACATCTCGCCGATCGGCCAGTGGGCGAGCGTCTGGCGGCGCACCCAGAACCCGCGCCTTGCCGACCTGCTGCGGATGGCCGCGGCGGACAAGCTGATCTGGGCCTCGGTCACCAGCGAGCCCGGCATGCGCAACGACATGACCGACGCGAGGACCGCGGCGGTCAAGGTCGACGGCGGCTACCGGCTCACCGGCCGCAAGGCCTACGCCACCAACACCGTCGTGGCCACGCACTGCTCCACCACCGCGCGCTACGAGGAGGCCGAGGGCGGCCCGCGGCTGCTGCTGTGCCGCGTCGCGCTCGACGCGCCCGGGGTCACCAAGCACCAGACCTGGGACACGATGGGCATGCGCGGCACGCAGAGCAACGACATCGTCTACGAGGACGTGTTCGTCGCCGAGGAGGACGTGGTGCACTCGCTGCCCGTGGGCCACCTCGACGCGCGGGTGTTCGAGACCGTGTGGACGTGGGCGATGGGCGCGTTCGCCGCGGTCTACACCGGCATCGCGGCCGGCGCCGTGGAGTGGACCGCCACCCAGCTCGCGGCGCGCGGCAAGGGCGCGGACCCGTTGGTGCAGGACACGATCGGCGAGTGCGAGATCCTCGTCGAGAGCTCCCGCGCACTGAGCTACCGGCACGCCGAGGAGGTCGCCTCGCGGCGGATCTTCGACCTCGGTGTGCAGGAGGGCATCGCGCGCTGCGCACTGGTGAAGTACGTGGCCAGCAACAACGCCTCGCTCGTGATGCGCAGGCTGGTGGACGTGTTGGGCGGCGCGAGCTACTCGCGAAAGCTGCCGTACGAACGGATGTGGCGCGACGCCCAGGCGGGCATCTTCATGCCGATGGGCAACCAGGCCGCCCGCCGGATCATCGGCGCGAGCGCGCTCGGCGTCGAGATCGCCCCGGTGATCGGCTTCGACGAGACCGGCCACGACAGCCGCGCGAAATCGTGAGCGGGAGCGGAGCCGCGTACGCCGTCTGGACTGACGAGCAGCGCAGGAGGGAAGACGGCGTGTTAGCGGCGGAGCGGAGCGAACCATGGGCACAGTCGTGAGCACCGTCCTCGACGTCACACGGGATCTGCTGCGCTCACTCGGGCTCACCACGATCTTCGGCAACCCGGGGACCACGGAAATCGGTTTCCTGCGGGGTTTTCCGGAGGACTTCCGATACGTGCTCGGCCTGCAGGAGTCGGTCGTCGTCGCGATGGCGGACGGCTACGCGCACGCGAGCGGGCGGCCGGTGCTGGTGAACCTGCACTCGGCGGGCGGCGTCGGGCACGGGCTCGGCCACGTGTTCACCGCCTACCGCAACAACACCCCGATGATCGTCCTCGCCGGCCAGCAGGTGCGCTCGCTGTTGCCGGGCGAGCCGTTCCTCGGCGCGGTCGACGCGACGGTCTTTCCCCGCCCGTACGTGAAGTGGGCGACCGAGCCGGCGCGGGCGCAGGACGTGCCGGCCGCGCTCGCGCGTGCCCATCACCTCGCGACGCAACCGCCGTACGGTCCGGTGTTCGTCTCGGTGCCGGCCGACGACTGGGACGCCGAGACCGACCCGCTGCCCGAGCGCCCGGCGATCCCCGGCTTCGGCCCGGACCCGGCGGCCATGGCCGCCTTGGTGTCCGCTGTGGACGGTGCGGTCAACCCGGCGCTCGTGGTGGGCCCGGGCGTCGACGCCGAGGGGGCCGTCCCCGACGTCGTCGAGCTGGCCGAGCGGGCGCGGGCGGGCGTGTGGGCGAGCCCGATGTCGTGGCGCAGCTCGTTTCCGGAGGACCACCCGCAGTTCCTGGGCTTCCTGCCGCCGGAGGAGCGCGGCACGGTCGAGGCGTTGCAGGGCCACGACCTCGTGGTGGTGCTGGGCGCGCCGGTGTTCCTGTACCACGTCTACCGCGGCTCGTCGAACCTGACGCTGCCGCCGCTGTACCTGGTCAGCGACGACGAGCAGGTGCTCGCGCGGGCCGGCGCCGGCCCTGGCATTCGGTCTGGCATCCGGTCCGGCGTGCGGGTCGCGGTGCGGGCGCTCGCCGACGCGGTGGCGGTGCCCGAGCGCCCGGTGCCGGCCGGCCGGGACCTTCGGCCGCGCCCGCCCGAGTCGTTCCCGATCACGGCCGAGTGGGTGTTCGCGACCCTGGCCGACGAGCTCGCGCCGGAAACGCTGCTGGTGGAGGAGATCCCGAGCCACCTGCTGGTGCGCCGGGAGTACCTGCCGGTGCGCGCCACACGGACGGGCCTGCTGAGCACCGGCGGCGGCGCGCTCGGCTACGGCCTGCCGGCGGCGGTCGGTGCGGCGCTCGGCGCGCCGCACCGCAAGGTGGTCGCCGTGCTGGGCGACGGGTCGAGCATGTACGGCATCCAGGCACTGTGGACCGCGGCCCGCGAGGGGCTGCCGGTGACGTTCGTGATCCTGGACAACGCCCAGTACGCGGCGGTCGACATCCTCGCCGGCCCGGAGTACGGGAAGATGCCGGGCGTCGAGCTCGGCGGGCTCGACTTCGCCGCGCTGGCGACCGGGATGGGCTGCCGCGCGCACCGGGTGGAGCAGCCGCAAGAGCTGAAGCCGGCGCTCACCGCGGCCCTGGCCGACGATCGTCCCGCGGTGATCCACGTCCAGGTGGACCCGAACCCGACCTTGCTGTACTGAGCTGTACGGGGCCTGTCAGCGGCCGGACTGCTGGCGCGCCTCTTCGCGCTCGGCGGCCAGGAAGCGCTCGGCGGCGAGCTCCTCCGCCGAGCGGATCGGCGTCGTCTGCTCGGCCGGGTCCGCAAGGCCCGCGTCGGGCCGCTTGTCGTGCAGCAACCGGGCGATCTCGGTGCGCAGGTCGACGAACGTCGACGAGCCCCGGGTGGTGATCTGGTCGCGCTGGGCCGGCAGGTCGACGTTCAGGTCGGTGACGATCCGCGCGGGGGAGCGGGACAGCACGAGCACGCGGTCGCCCAGGTAGACGCTCTCGTCGATGTCGTGGGTGACCAGCAGCACCGTGCTGCCGTGCTCGCGGCGCACCCGCAGCAGCAGGTCCTCGAGCTCGGCCCGGGTCTGCGCGTCGACCGACGCGAACGGCTCGTCCATCAGCAGCAGCGCCGGCTGCGAGGCCAGCGCCCGGGCGATCGCCACCCGCTGCTGCATGCCGCCGGAGAGCTGCCACGGGTACTTGGCGGTCGCGTCCGCGAGACCGACCCATTCGAGGGCCTCGCGCGCCCGCGCCCGCCGCGCGGCGCGCCCGGACACCCGGCTCTTCAGCGGGAACTCGACGTTGCCGCGCACGGTCAGCCACGGGAACAGCGAGCGGCTGTAGTCCTGGAACACGACCGCGAGGTCCTCGGGCACGCCGTGCACCGGGTCACCGTGCAGCGTGATCGTGCCGGAGGTCGGCTTGATCAGCCCGGCGATGCAGCGCAGCAAGGTCGACTTGCCGCAGCCGGACGGGCCGACGATGCACGCGAGCTCGTCCTTCTCGACCGAGAAGCTCAGCTCCGCGACCGCCGTGTGCGCGCCGGGACCGACGCCGTACTGGTGCACCAGGTCGCGCACCTCGAGCATGGTCGGCATGTCACCCTCCTGTTTTCGCGGCCGCGACGGCCGCGCGAGTCGGCTGCCAGCGAAGCGCCCGGCGTTCGACGAGCAACAGCAGCAGGTTCAGCACGTACCCGATGATGCCTAGCAGCACGACCCACGCCCACATGGTGAGGAAGTCGAACTGGGACCGTGCCTGGTCGAGCTGGAAGCCGATGCCGCTGGTGGTCCCCACCATCTCCGAAACCACCATCAGGATGACAGAGATGGCGAGGGACAACCGCAGCCCGGCGAAGATCTTGGGCAGCGCCGCGGGCAGCACCACCATGGTGACCCACTGGCCGCGCGGCGTGCGGAACGAGCGGGCGGTCTCGGTCTTCACCGAGTCCACCGAGCGCACGCCGTCGACCGTGTTCAGCAGGATCGGCCACACCGAGGCGAAGACGATCAGCGAGACCTTCATCTCGTTGTCGAGTCCGAAGAGCAGGATGAACACCGGCACCAGCGCCGGCGAGGGCAGCGCGCGGAAGAACGCGAACAGCGGGCCGACGTACTGCATGCCGGTCCGCGAGCGGCCGAGCGCGGCGCCCAGTGAGACCCCGACAACGATGGCGATCGCCCAGCCGCCGAGCACTCGCGCGAGGCTCGGCACGATGTCGACGGTCACCGTCTCGGCGATCCCGAAGTTCCCCTCGGGAGTGGTCAGCCACAGCTCGCCGCCGTGCCGCAGGATCTCCAGCGGAGTGGGGAACCACACGTCCTGCGCGGCCGCGGTGGCGATCTGCCACAGCACGACGGCGACCGCGAACACCACCCAGCGCTGTGCGAACCCGGTCACGTGCCGCCTCATGACAGGGCCTCCACGCGGGTGGTGTCGCTCCACCGGAACACGCGCTTGCCCAGTCGTTCCAGGCCTTCGTTGACCAGGTAGCCGATGATGCCGATGACGATCGTGCCGGCCAGCACCGGTTCCATGGCGCCGACGTTGGTGGCCGTGTCGATGATGAACGCCCCCACGCCGACCGCGCTCCCGGCCAGATACTCGGTGGACACGGTCACGATCAGCGCGATCGCGGCCGAGAGCCGCAGGCCGGTGAAGGCGAACGGCGCCACGTGCGGCAGCGCGACCGTGGCCAGGACGCGCACCCGGCGGGTGCCGAACGACCGCGCGGTGTCCAGCAGCATCGGGTCGATGTCGTCGAGGGCGTAGATGATGTTGAACAGGATCGGCCAGACCGACGCGTAGAGGGCGAGCAGGATCTTCGCCTCCGGGCCGGACCCGACCGTCATGATGATCAGTGGGATGAGCGCCACCGGGGGGATGGGGCGCAGGAACTCGATCAGTGACCGGGTCGCGGTGCGCAGCCAAGGAAGGCTGCCGAGCAGCAGGCCACCGGGCACGGCGACCGCGACCGCGAGAGTCAAGGCGATGAGCCAGGCCAGCACGGTCGCGACCACGTCGCGTAGGAAGTCCTCCTCACCGAGCAGGTCTACCAGCCGGACCAACACGTCGGATGGCGTCGGCAGGAAGACCCGCTCGATGAGACCGAGCCGGACGGCTCCTTCCCAGATCAGGAAGAAGCCGGCCAGCCCGATGAGGTTGCGAATGAACGGACGCAAGGTTTACGGCTGTGTTGCGTGCGTCAGCTGGCTGGCGCTGAGGCCACGACCATGGACTCCGCGTCGATCGGCGTCTGGATGACGTCGAACTCGAGCATCAGGTCCGGCACCCGCTGGATGCGGGTGGCGTCCAGCTTCGACTGGAACGTGAGCAGCGTCGCCATCTTCGCGGTGTCCTGGTCGACCCCGGAGAACTCGACGAGCATCGGCTCGACCTTGCTCCGGTCGGACAGCGCCAGGTCGGTGCCCTTCTGCATGGCCCGCTGGAACGCCGCGACGGTGTTCGGGTTGGCCTTGACGAACTCGCCACTCGAGGCCCAGCCGGCGGTCGGCATGTCCGCGGTCGGGCCGGTCGCCGCGTCGAAGATCGGCTGCGCGCCGGCCTCCTTCATGGAGATCGTGAGGAACGGCTCGGTGACGAACGCCGCGTCGACGCGCTTGCCCTTGAGTGCCGCCGACGTCGCCGGGAACGGCGTCTCGACCCACTTGATCGACTTGTGGTCGACCCCGTTGGTCTTCAGCGTCGACATGGTGAGCAGGTCGGAGATCGTGCCGGTCGCGGTGACCGCCACGCGCTTGCCGGCCATGTCCTTGATGTTCTTCACCGACGAGTCGGGAGTCGCGACGACCATGCAGCTGTTCGGGCCGGCCGAGGACGCGTCCGCGATGAGCTTGATCCCGCCCTTGTCCTGGGCGGCCTTGCGGCTCTCGGCCAGGAAGAACGGCGTGTAGCTGGAGTAGGAGATGTCCACCTCTCCGCTCACGAGCTTGCCAACCGACTCACCGCCGCTCGGCGCGTCGACGAACTCGATGTTGAGACCCTCGTCCTTGAAGAACCCTTCCTTCATCGCCAGGTGGAACGGCGCGAGGTCGGTGGTCTTCATGATCGAGACCTTGATTTCGGATGTCTCGAGCTTGCCGTTGCTGCTCTTGGCGGGCTCGCTCTCGTCCTCAGAGCCGAGCAGGCCACAGCTGGTCAGGGTCGTGACCAGCGTCAACGCGGTCGCGACCAGGGGGAGACGGGAGCGGAAACCGCGCCCGGTGACGCCTTTGGGCATTGAGCCTCTCCTCGTAGGTGAGGGTGGTAGAAGCCAACATGTGGTGGTGCCCCGCACACCAGGGCGCCACTCTAGAGAGTGTCTTCGTCGCGTCACAATCAGTGCTGGCGTTCTGCGATCCAGGTGACGACCCCTGGTGGGCCGAGAGTGGCGGAAGGTAACGCGCCTGCCCAAGGGATGTGTCAAAGGGCAACACATGGTCACCACCTGCGTGTCAACCGCTACCGAGAGGCAGCGCGTTCACCCGTTTGTGAGACTAGACACCTAAACCGATTCGGAAAAATTGTTGTCTGCGTGTGACTTTTCCTACCCTGATGTGTGACCATCCATCCGGAGGGCTTACATCAACGAGTAGACTCCGCTACCTTCTGTGGCCACAGTGAGGTATGAAGATTCATCGAAGCGGTTTAAGGAGCGCGCCCCGATGATCTTGCGCGTGCTTCCCGGCAGTGGGAGCTGGGGAGTAGAGCTGCATGGGTGCGTGACCGCTGGGGGCGCCCGATGTGACTGCGTCCTTGCTGGGGTACTTGTCCGTTCGAGCTGGCGGGCTACCGGCTTGACAACCAGGGAGAGTGCTGGGAGTGCCCGACCACACTGATATCCCACCTCGCACCGGCTACAGCACCGACTATGGTGCCGCCGTGCCCGACCCGAACCACATGCATGGCCGGCCTCCGGCCGCACCGGCGACCGTCATGAAAGGCGGCTCCCGCCTGCGCATGCGCAACTGGCGCCTGCGAACCAAGGTCATCGCCGTCATCGTCGTACCGACGCTGACCGCGTTGATCCTCGGTGGCCTGCGCGCACAGGTGGACCTCGACCGCGCCGCTGAGTTCCGCCAGACGGTGAGCCAGGTGGACCTCGCCCGGAACGTGACGAGCGTGGTCCACGAGCTCCAGAAGGAGCGCACGCTGGCGGTCGCGCGGGTGGCCAGCGGCGGCGACGGCCCCCGCACCGAGCTCGACACCCAGGTCAATCTCGTCGACCAGGCGGTCAGCTCGGCGCAGCAGGCGGCCGCGTCGCTCGACACCAGTGACGAGGCGGCCAAGAACCGCTACAACATCGGCCTGCAGCGCCTGTCCGCCCTGCAGTCGATCCGGCGCACGATCGACCAGTCCGCCTACCCGGACGCCGCGGTCTTCGGCTCCTACTCGGCGGTGCTCGACGCGGTCGTGCGGCTGGGTCGGGAGATCAACACCGCGGTGACCGACCGGAACCTGCTGCGTGAGAGCTCGGTCATCCAGTCGCTGTCGGAGAGCAAGGAGAGCGTCGCGAAGGAGAACGCGATCCTGCAGATCGCGGCCGCTCGCAACTCGTTCCCCTCCGACCTGCTCTCGCGCATCCGCGACGCGCAGTCCAGCGCCGCGAGCGCGCTGGGCGACTACCGCGCGAACGCCTCGCTCGACCAGCAGCAGCTGTACTCGGACACCGTCTCCGGTACCGAGGTCGACAGTCGCCAGCGCATCAAGTCGCAGGCCATCGCGTTCGCTGAGCTCAACCGGCCGCTCAACATCCCGGCCGCGGACCTGACCAACTTCGGCTCGGCGACGCTCGAGCACCAGCGCGCGGTCGAGACCGAGCTGCTCAACGACCTGCGCGACGACGCAAACGCCCTGGCCGACTCGGCCACCGCGTCGGCGTGGCGGGACGCGGCGATCGTGCTGGTCGCCCTGCTGCTCGCGCTCGGCCTGATGGCGATCGTCACCAGGTCGCTGCTGAAGCCGCTTCGGGTACTGCGCCGCGAGGCGCTCGAGGTCGCGAACCGCAGGCTGCCGGCCTCGGTGCAGCGAATCCTCGCCGACCCGGACCCGGCCGAGGCCGCCAAGCACGCGGTCGAGCCGGTGGCGGTGTTCACTCGCGAGGAGACCGGCCAGCTGGCCCGCTCGTTCGACGCGGTCCAGGAGCAGGCGGTCCTGATGGCGACCGAGCAGGCCCTCCTGCGCGACAACATCAACTCGATCTTCGTCAACCTGTCCCGCCGGTCCCAGGCGCTGGTCGAACGCCAGCTGTCCCTGATCGACCGGCTGGAGCAGGACGAGCAGGACCCCGACCAGCTGGCGAGCCTGTTCGAGCTCGACCACCTGGCCACCCGGATGCGGCGGAACTCGGAAAGCCTGCTGGTGCTCTCGGGCACCGGCCTGTCCCGCCAGCTCAACCGTCCGGTGCCGGCCTCCGAGGTCGTCGGCGCCGCTGTGTCCGAGGTCGAGCACTACGCCCGGGTCGAGGTCGCCTCGGCGCCCGAGGTCGCGGTCCAGGGCCGTGCGGTGTCCGACCTCGTGCACGTCATCGCGGAGCTCCTGGACAACGCCACCTTCTTCTCCGAGCCGGAGAAGAAGGTCATCGTCCGGATGGCCATGACCCGCAAGAAGGAACTGGCCATCCAGATCACCGACCAGGGCGTCGGCATGTCCGAGGACGAGATCGAGTCGGCCAACGCACGTCTGGCCGACCCGCCGGACCTGGACGTCGCCGTGACCCGACGCATGGGTCTGTACGTGGTCGCCCGACTGGCCAAGCGGCACAACATCATCGTGCGGCTGCGCGACAACGAGGACATCGAGGGCGGCCTGATCGCGCGGATCAACGTGCCGGCCGAGCTGGTGCAGCCGGTGGGCGAGCCGTCCCGGTCGATGTCGGCCACCTCGACGACCTCGTCGCTGCAGGCCGCGGCCGACGCGCCGACCAGCGCGGGATCCAGCCTCCCGGTCCGCAACAGCGGCATCGCCGGTGCGTTCACCGGCGGCATGCCGCGGCTGCGGTCCGATGGCGGCCCGATGGACCCGGGTGCGGAGACCCGTCAGAACCGCACTCCCGAGGAGGTGGCCGGCTACCCGGCCTTCCAGCTCGGGTACGGCCAGACCGGCACGGGAACGGCGAACGGCGCGAGCACCGAGGCGCCGCCGACTCAGGACCCGACCGGCCAGAACGGCCGGCACTCGGACCAGCCCAGCGGCGAGCACTCGGCGCTGTTCGGCAGCCCGATGCCCGACCAGGGGCCGGAGGACTCCGGGACCTTCCCGCCGCTGGGCGCGAGCCGGCCCCCGGACGCCGACCTCAGTACAGACGCGCCGACCGAGCGGCTGCCGATCTACGAGGCCGTGCTGTCGCAGTGGTTCGAGGCCGGGGACACCGGTTCGGTGCAACGCCAGTCGGCCGCGCCCGAGACGCCGGCCGAGACGACCGACACGAACGGTGCCGGCGCCCAGCCCGTACCAGAGACTTCCGAAGCGACCCAGCAGCAGGACACGTCGTGGACCTCACCAGGTGACGACGGTTGGCTTGCCGCGCAGACGCTCCTGGAGACCGCCCCGGAGTCGCAGACCACCACAGCCGGTCTGCCGAAACGGGTGCCCAAGGCACAGCTCGTGCCGGGCTCGGCGGCGCCACGCCATGCGGCGGCCGCTGCGGAGACATCAGCGGCTCCGCCTTTGCCACCGCGTTCGGCAGACGCCGTCCGTGGCCGCATGTCAAGCTTCCAACAGGGCGTTCGGCGCGGCCGACACGCTCTCATCGAGGCCTACGCTGGTGACCAGTCCGGTCCCGAGGACAGCCGTAAAGACGAGGAGCAGGAGTGACGACCCCGTCCGCCAATCAGCCCGGTAGCTTCGGGTGGCTCATCACAGATTTCGTCCGTCAGGTGCCAGGAGTGGCGCACGCCGTGGTCGTGTCCGCCGACGGGCTGCTGCTCGCCGGGTCCCAGGGACTGCCGCGGGACCGCGCCGAGCAGCTCTCGGCAGTGTCCTCTGGTCTCGTCAGCCTCACCGCGGGTGCGGCTCGCTGCTTCGAGGCCGGCGGTGTCAACCAGACCGTGGTCGAGATGGACCGCGGGTACTTGTTCTTGATGTCGATCTCGGACGGCTCGTGCCTCGCGGTGCTGGCCGCGCCGAACTGCGACATCGGTTTGGTCGCTTATGAGATGACCCTGTTGGTCGAGCGTGTCGGCCAGCAGATGACCCCGGAACTGCGTGCCCAGCTACAGGGCGCTCAGCGCAGGTAGTCATGCTCACCGCACGAGAGCGGAAGCAGAGCGGAGGCTGGACGGGATGCGTCCATCTCGAGGACACCTGCAGCGGCGTCAGTCGCCGCACGCCGGAGAGTCAGAGCGGAGGCCAGTAGAGATGCCGGAGAAGGGTTGGGAGGACCTACCCGAGCATGATGTCGGCGACGCACCACACAGGTTCGACGTCGACGGCTTCCGGGCGAGGTTGTTCGGTGGTCCGGGTGCCACGCTGTACGGCGACTCGGGCATCCCTTCGCAGGGCGCGTGGGACAGCAAGGAGATCCCTCAGGTCGGACCCGACCAGAGCCAGATCAACCCGCTCAGCGCGAGTGGTGTTTGGGGAAGCGCCGACCTGCTGAACGGCGACTCGGGTCCGGGTCGCGGGGCACCTGCGCCGCACGAGACCGGTTCGCTGGTTCGCCCGTACACCAAGACGGGCGGCCGCACGAGGTCCGACTACGATCTTGCGATCGAGGCGCTGGTCTCCACGAGCGAGCGGGGGAAGGCCCCTGATGCGGCGGTGCGACCGGAGCACCGTTCGATCTGTGGGCTGTGCTTGGACACCCGATCCGTCGCGGAGGTGGCCGCACATCTGCGGTTACCGTTGGGCGTGGCCAGGGTGTTGATTGGAGACATGGCCGGTATGGGGCTGGTCCTGATCCATCAGAGCGGCATGGTCGTCGGCGATCGGCCGTCGATCGACTTCATGGAAAGGGTGCTCAGTGGTCTCCGCAGGCTCTAGTCCCCTCAGCCCGCGCGGCACGTCACCGCAGCCGACGACCTCGGCGAAGATCGTTGTCGCCGGCGGGTTCGGGGTCGGTAAGACGACACTCGTAGGCTCGGTGTCCGAGATCGTTCCGCTCACGACCGAGGCCGTGATGACCGAGGCGAGCGTCGACGTCGACGACCTGTCGAACACCCCGAACAAGGTCACCACCACGGTGGCCATGGACTTCGGGCGTGTCTCGCTGGACAGCGACCTGATCCTGTACCTGTTCGGTACGCCGGGTCAGCACCGCTTCTGGTTCATGTGGGACGACCTGGTGCGCGGCGCCATCGGCGCCGTCGTGCTCGTCGACACCCGCCGTCTCGCCGACGCCTTCGCCTCGATCGACTTCTTCGAGGACCGGCAGCTGCCGTACGTGGTGGCGATCAACTGCTTCGACAGGGTTCTTCACCACCGCATCGACGACGTGCGCGACGCGCTCACGATCGACCAGTCGGTCCCGATGGTCACTTGTGACGCCCGCGATCGGGAGTCGACGAAGGAAACGCTCATCACGCTGGTCGAGCACGCCATGCACCAGCGGATGTCCGCCCGCGCCGGCTAGAGCTGGCACAGCTCGACGAACCCGACCAGTCCGCCTGCCCGGAATTCAACGTGTTGGTCGCGTTCCGGCGGAGGGTGCGGATGGTCGGTTCACTGTGGCTGGGTGCCGTCACGGTCCCATGAGGCTGCGGTCACTGTAGTTTCTTCGCGTCCCCTTCGGGGGACGACGCGCCGTGGTTCAGCTGCTTATCAGCGACGCCGACGTGATTCGGTGCAGGGGGTACTGCCGCACCGCGTTGGAGGCGTCGTCGCGGCCCTCCAGGATGCCGCCGCCCACCCGGAACGGGGTCACCACCCGGCGGCTCGCGGTGCCGCGGGAGTCCACGAAGTCGATCAGCACGTGGCCCTGTCGCTCGATCGCCTCCCGCAGCAGCGCCAGCGTCGCCGCCGTGTCCGCGGCGCCGCCGCCCGAGGTCAGCGACACCGTTCGGCCCGGGCGGGTGGCCGCGGCCGTGTCGCCGGCCCGCAGCTGCCGCACGATGTCGCGC
>NZ_JBOHGA010000192.1:0-12426 GCF_050699915.1 Actinophytocola sp. | reverse complement strand
CCGCACGCCCGCGAACGCCGGCCGGGTCGTCGGTGGCCGCACCGGCGCAGAGCGTGCCGAGCCGGTGCGCGAGGACCCGTACCGCCGCCCGTCCCGCACCTCCGACGCCCGCTGGCAGCCCAGCCCCGAGGAGCCGACGGAGAAGTTCTGGGGCCGCCGGCGCACCGACGTGCCCCCTCCGCCGCCCCGGCGCCTGCTGACCAGTGGCAAGGTCGCGCTCACGGTCGTCTCCGTGCTCATCCTCGCCGTCACCGGCTACTACTGGCGCGAGATCCAGCCGTGGCAGGACGGGCTGACCACCGCGGACGTGATCGAGCAGGCGCCCACCGAGCGGCCCGCGGACGGCGCCATCGACATCCTGATGGTCGGCATGGACAGCCGCACCGACGCGCAGGGCAAGCCGCTGTCCGACGCGCAGCTCGCGCAGCTCAACGCCGGTGTGGCCGACGGCGAGCTCAACACGGACACCCTGATCATGATCAGGATCCCCAACGACGGCAAGAAGGCCGTCGGCATCTCGATGCCGCGCGACTCGTTCGTCGACATCCCCGGCTACGGCGAGCACAAGATCAACTCGGCGTACCTGCGGGCCAAGAACGAGGCTCGGGTGAAGCTGCAGAACGAGGGCCTGGGCGACGAGGCGCAGCTGGAGGTCCGCTCCAACCAGGAGGGCGCGAAGAACCTGATCGCGACCGTGCAGCAGCTGACCGGCGCGACCATCGACCACTACGCCGAGGTCAACCTGCTCGGCTTCTACGACATCACCAAGGCGATCGGCGGCATCGACGTCTGCCTCAAGCAGGCGACCAGTGATCAGTTCTCCGGCGCGAACTTCAAGGCCGGCCAGCAGAACCTGTCCGGGCGGCGGGCGCTCGCGTTCGTCCGGCAGCGGCACGGGCTGCCCAACGGCGACCTGGACCGGATCATCCGCCAGCAGGTGTTCATGACCGGCATGGCGAAGAAGGTGTTCTCGCAGGACATCCTCACGCCGGGTTCGGAGACGCTGGACAAGCTGCGTGCGGCGATCCAGAAGTCCGTGGTGCTGGACGAGGACTGGAACGTCATCGAGTTCGCCCAGCAGATGATGAACTTCACCGGCGGCAACGTGTCGTTCCAGACGATCCCGGTGGGTCGCCCCGACCTGGAGACGCCCGAGGACGGCTCGGCCATCGAGGTCGACCCGAACGAGGTGCGCGCGTTCGTGGACGGGATCATCGGCAAGAAGCCGGCGCCGGCGCCGGAGAGCGGCAAGCCCGAGGCCGGCGGCGGCGAGGATGCCGCGGCGGGCCAGCAGGCCACGGTGAACGTTCGCAACGGCAGCGGGATGGGCGGCCTGGCCCAGTCCGTGGCCGACTCGCTGGCCGGGGAGGGCTTCACCACGGGCGAGATCGGCAACGCCGACCTGCGCGACGACACGGTCGTCCGGTACGCCGAGGGCGAGCAGGACGCCGGCAACCAGGTGGCCGAGGCGCTCGGCGGCAACACGGTCGTGGAGCCCGACACGAACCTCCCGGACGGCACGGTGACCGTCCTGCTCGGCTCCGACTACCAGGGCCCCGCCGGCACCGACGCGAGCGGCGACGGCCTGGCCCACGAGCCCCTGCTGCGGCTGTCGCCCGGCAAGGTGGCGCAGCCCGCGAAGCCCGACAAGTCCGGGTGTGTCAACTAGTCCACCCGTTCGAGTGACGTCGTCAGTCGGCGTAGCACGTCAGTCGGCCAACCGGCCCTAATTGCTCGAGCAAATTGTGGAAACTCGCGTAATCACTCGTGGGTTCGTCGGCTCTCCCTTGTGTCGGCATGCCTGGTTGGCAACCGGCTGCCACTCAGAGAGGGGCGATCGTGCAGCTGGACACAGCGATCTACCAACGAGTGCTCGGTGATGAGCTGCGCCGCCTGCGAAAGCAGCGCGGCTGGACGCGTAGAGACCTCAACCGCCGGCTGCAGAGTGACATCTCCCTCCAGACGCTCGCGACCTACGAGCTCGGCACCCGGCAGTGCTCGGTGGTGCGCCTGGTCGAGATCTGCATCGCCCTCGACGAGGTGCCCCACGAGCTGCTGGCGCGGGTGCACCAGCGGGTGTTCAGCGACTCCCCCGTCGGGCGCATCCGGATCGACCTGCGCAAGATCGTCCGGGACGAGCAGCCGAGTCTGCTGCCGCTGCGCCGCTGGGCGAAGGGACGGCTGGCCGAGCACGACGGCCACCAAGTCCCGGAGGTGAGCCTGGACATCGCTGCGCTTGAGCGGATGGCGGAGCTGTGCGGCATGGAGACCGTGGAGCTGATCGCCCGGCTCAGGCAGATCAACGGTTCCCTGCACGACCCCGAGGACGACTGATCAGCTGGTCAGCTCGTACTCCGCCGGGTCGAGGCGCCGCGTGCGCTGCCAGTACCGGAAGGTGAAGCCCGGCCAGATGGTCCGGTTCACGCCGTGCGCGTCGAGGTACCAGCTCGTGCAGCCGCCCTGCGTCCACACGCCCTCGACGAGCTTGCGCTGGATGTCGGACTGGTACTTGGCCTGCGCGCTCTCCTTCGGCGACACCGCGGCCGCCCCCGACTTCTCTGCCAACGTCATCGCCTGTGCCACGTACCGGATCTGGGACTCGATCATGAAGACGACCGAGTGGTGGCCAAGCGCGGTGTTCGGACCCATCAGGAAGAACAGGTTCGGGTACCCGGCCGCCGCGATCCCGTAGTGAGTGCGGATCCCGTTGGTGCGGAAGTCCTTCGACAGGTCGCGGCCGTCGACCCCGGTGATGTTGAGGTAGTCGAAGGAGTCGGTGACGTGGAACCCGGTGCCGTAGATGATCGCGTCGACCTCGTGCTCCACGCCCGCGTTGTCGACGATCGAGCTCGCCTTCACCTCGGCGATGCCGTCGGTCACCACCTCGACGTCGGGCCTGGCCAGCGCCGGGTAGTAGTCGTTGGAGATGAGCACCCGCTTGCAACCCATCACGTAGTCCGGCGTGAGCACGCGCCGCAGCTCGGGATCCGTGACCGCCTTGTGCATGTTCTTCGTCGCGATCTTCGACGCGATCTTCATCATGCCGGGCTTGCCGTTGAAGCCCGCCGCCCGCGACTCGAGCAGCCAGTAGATGAGCGTGCGGTAGAGCCGCTGCAGGCCCGGCACCTTGCGGAACAGCCACTTGGTCCGGCCGGAGAACGCCCGGTCGGGCTTGGGCATGACCCAGGGCGGCGTCCGCTGGAACACGGTCAGCGACTCGACCTCCGGCGCGATCGCCGGGATGAACTGGACCGCGCTCGCGCCGGTGCCGACCACGGCGACCCGCTTGCCGGCCAGGTCGTAGGAGTGGTCCCAGCGCGCCGAGTGGAACGTCGTGCCGGCGAAGTTCTCGATGCCCGGCAGCTTGGGCACGTTCGGGATGTGCAGCCCGCCGATCCCGGACACGACGAACTGCGCGACGAACTCCTCGCCGCCGGCGGTGGTGACGTGCCAGCGGTTCTCGTCGGCGTCCCAGCGCGCGCCGGTCATCTCGGTGCCGAAGCGGATGTGCCGGCGCAGGTCGTAGGCGTCGGTGACCCGGCGCAGGTAGTCCCAGATCTCCTGCCGCGGCGAGAAGGCCCGGGTCCACCCCGGGTTCTGCTCGAAGGAGTACGAGTACATGTGCGACTGGATGTCGCAGGCGCAGCCCGGGTAGGTGTTGTCGCGCCAGGTGCCGCCGACGTCGTCCGCCTTCTCGAGCACCACGAAGTCGTCGCGGCCGTCCCGCTTGAGCTGGATGGCCATCCCCAGACCGGAGAACCCGGTGCCGATCACGACCGTGTGGACTCGCATGCCGCCTCCTCGAATGCCGTGCCCGTACCTTACTCGGAGTAGGTTACTTCCGGTAGAGTAGCGTCGTGGCAACCACCGAGTCCAAGCGCCGCCGCATGCCGCGGGCGGAGCGTGAGCGGCAGATGCTCGCCGTCGCGGAGGAGATCTTCGCAGAACGCGGTTACCAGGCGGCGTCCATGGACGAAATTGCCGAGCGGGTCGGGGTCTCCAAGCCGATGATCTACGAGTACTTCGGCTCCAAGGAGGGCCTGCTCGTGGCCTGCATCCGGGCGGCGCGGGCCGAGCTGCTCGCGGCGACGCTGGCCTCCGTCGAGGGCCGCGGCACGGCCGAGGAGGCGCTGCGCAGCGGGCTGGAGTCGTTCTTCGGCTTCATCGACTCGCACCGGCTGTCGTGGCAGCTGCTGCGCCAGGAGGCGGCGGTCGCCGGGCAGGCGGCGATGGACGAGATCGAGGGCATCCGCCAGCAGCAGACCCAGGTCAACGCGACCCTGTTCGCCTCCTACCTGCCCGACCTGCCGGCCGCCGAGCTGGAGGCCTACGGCGAGGTGGTCGTCGGCGCCTGCGAGCGCCTCGCCAGCTGGTTCGTCGCCCGCAAGGAGGTCACGGCCCGGGACGCCGCGGCGATCATCATGCGGATGGTGTGGGACGGACTGGCCGCCAGCACGCAGGGTGACCGCTGATCGATTATCGTCGGCGGAGCGTGTCTTTCCCCTGGGAAGGGTGTGCAATGGGGACAGGAGTGTTGCCGAGAGGGGGCGGAGCGTGCCCGATCCGATCGAGGTCAACTACGAGCCGGACGGCGACGACTGGCAGGTGACGGTGTCCGGTCGGGGCAAGCGACTCGTCAGCAAGGCACCCGGGCTGATCGCGGCGCGCGACCGAGCGGACCAGCTGGTGGACAAGCTCGCGCCCGAGGAGAAGTTCCGCACGGTGGTACACCTGCTCAACGGCGACGCGCTGCAGTTCACGACCGCCTACCTGACCGCCCGGCTGGCCAAGCCGACCGAGCCGGCCCCGACCCCCGCCCCGCGCAAGGGCAGCGAGGACGCGACGCGCCTGCGACCGCCAGCTAGCTGAAGATCTTGCGGAGGACGAACAGCAGCACCAGCGCCGCGACGCCGATCAGCGAGAACTTCACCGCGGGCGAGGCGAGCTTGCTGCGCGCGCTGGTCTTGGCCCCGTCGACGAGCCGCTTGGGGTTCGCCTTGGTGCCGAGCTCGTCGAGCGTCGACGCGAGCGCGTCCCGCGCCTGCTCGATCTCGCGCTGAATGGTGTCGGGGTCGCGCGCCACGATTCCTCCTCGCCGGGCCGGTCAGCCACCAACCGTAGAGCGCCAACCGTAGAACAAGCCCCGCGCGGGCACACGCATCCCCTCCGCGAGTCGCGCGCGGCGAGTCGATCTAGGGCACGTCTGGCGCCCTACCGGGACAGCCGCGCCGCCATGCCCTCGCAGCTGCGGACGACCACACGCGCGGCCTGCCGCTGCCCGGTGCCCAGCGCATGGTTCTCCGCCTGTTCCTGCCAGCGGCGCAACGCGTCGGACAGCGCGTCGTGCAGGTCGGCGCCGCTCGCCTCGGACCTGAGCCCCAGACGTGCGACCAGGCTGGTGCCGACGCCGCCGACGAGGCGGCGCGCCTCGTCGGCCAGCGGGTCCGGCAGCTCGGTGCGGCCGCCGTGCAGCGCGGCCAGCAGGCGCAGCTCCCGGTACTCGTGCGCGCTCACCACCAGCTGCTCCAGTGCGGTGACCAGCTGCCGCGCGGGCGGGCGCGGCTCCATCCGCAGCACGACCTCCAGCGCCAGCAGCGCCGAGCGCGCCTTGAGCACGTCGTGCCGGTCGGTGAAGCACTGCTGGATGGCCTCGCGCAGCTCCGCCAGCCCGCTGCGCGCCACCAGCTCCGCGGACAGCGCCTGGTGCTCGTCGTAGCCCTGCCGGATCAGCGTGGTCGCGAGCCGCAGGCCGAACAGCCCGAACCGGTCGAGCATCGCCGTGCGGGCGCGCCGGTCGAGCGGCACCGGCACCCCGTCGCCGACGAACCGGTCCGCCGACACCAGGCAGCTCTCCAGCTCGCGGCGCGGCACCGCAGCGAGCTTCGCGAGCGAGCTGACCTCCGCGGCCGTCAAGGTCCGGCCGGTGTAGGCGAGCAGCCCCGACACCGCGATCACGTTCTGGCACAAGCCACGCAGCCCGGCGTCGGTCCGGTAGCGCCGCGCGATCCGCTTCGCCGAGGTGAGAGCGTCGATCCGACCGCCGCCGACCTCGTCGGCCCGGGACAGCACGACGATCGAGTTCACCGGCGTCTCACGGGCGATCGGGTGGTCCTGAATGGACTGGAGGAAGCCGACATCGGTGCTGCCCAGGTTGCGCATGAGGTACAGCACCGCGTCGGCTTCCAGCGAGATGCGCGAGGCGACGTCGCCCGCTGTGTCCGATGTGGACGTCGCGGGCTCGACCGGCTCGGCGCCGATCGCCGGCGTGTCGATCAGGGTCAGCCCGCGCAGCGCCCGGCTCGGCCAGTCCACCACGATCCGGTCCAGCGCGTCGGCCCGCCAGCCCTCCAGGTCGATGTGCAGCCGGCCGTCCACCCGGGCCACCGGCGCGTCCCGCGGCGGCGCCTGCGTCGGGTACGCCTGCGCCCGCGGCACCGAGCCGCCGCGGTACCACGTCAGCACGCTGCCCTCCTCGACGAGCAGCGGCGCGATCTCCTCTCCGACCAGGGAGTTGACCAGCGTCGACCGGCCGGTCTGCGGTAGGCCGGCCACCGCGAGCCGCAGCGGCGCACCCAGCCGCTCCACGTGCTGGCGCAGCCACGTCGTCGCGCGTGGACTGTCCCGGTACAGCTCGAGGGCGTCCATCAGCATCGCCCGAGCCCGGTCGGCGAGCTCGGTCACGCGGTGAGTCCCCGCCGGGGTGCGGCCGGCGGCACGAGCGCCTGGATCCGCTTGTGCAGGTCGACGAGCCGGTCCACCTCGACCTCGATCTCCTGGCTGCGTCGCCGCCGGTCGGCGAGGTCCGCCTCGGCCGCACGCTTGGCCTCGGTCGCCCGCTCGACGATCCCGGACTGGAGCTGTTCGACGACCGACGCGAAGTGGTCCCGCAGCCGCCGCTGGACCAGCCGCGCGGTGTCCCGGCTCTCCTTGCTGTAGGAGAGGAAGAAGTCGTCGACGTGCCGCTGCGCCGCGGTCTTCGCGGTGGCCTGCCGGCGCTTGAGCCGGCTGCCCCGCTCGTCCCAGATGCTCTTCGCGCCGAACGCCGCGCCCGCGCCGATCGAGATCGGGTTGATCAGCGGCATGCCGGCGAGCGTGGTCGCGAGGCCGAACATCAACAGGCCGCCGTAGGACCCGCGCAGTCCGACGAACAGCTGCTGGCCGACCGAGAACTTCTCGATGCGCGGCGGGTCCAGGTCGCCGATGTGGTCGAGCAGGTCTGCGGTGTCCGCAGCCTCCGGCACGGCCTCGTCGAGCGCCACCTGCCGCGCGATCTTGGTGGACAGCCACTGGAACCGCTCGATCAGCCAGGCGAAGTTGATCTCCGCGGTCTCCGCGAGGCTGTCGGCGAGCCAGTACTCGAACTCGTCCCACGTCCGCGCGGGATCGGCCACCTCGAAGAACTCCTCGGCGATGCGGACGATCTTGCGGGTCCGCTCGCGCAGGTCGTAGTCGATGTCGGAGAGCAGGTCGGCGACCTCGTCGGCGAGCATCGTCTGCCAGCGGCCGGACCGCCGGCGCAGCTCTTCGAGCCGGTGCTGCGCGGCCCGGTACTGCACGTGCGCCGCGCCGAGCTGGCCGCCCTTGGTCTCGGCGAGGTCCCGCTTCAGCGGGGTCAGCAGCTGCTCGGTCGCCACCGCGGTCGCGGCGGCGGCGCTGCGGCCGGCCAGCGCCTCGCCGCGGCCGAGGACGTCCTGGCGCAGGCACCGGACCAACTCGCCGAAGCCGGACTCCTCGTTGAGCTCCTGGTCGCCGGTGCGCGCGGCGGTCAGCCGGACCGACGAGGACACCGCGACGACCTTCACCGGCAGGCCGGCGGCGGCGAGCCGGGCCCGGTTGCGCTCGGCCACCCGGCGCCAGCGCGGCACGATGTCGATCTTCGTGAGCACGACGGTGACGGCCGGGCAGACCTTCGCGACCTTCTTGAGCAGCTCCAGCTCGGACGCGCACAGCTCGCAGGTGGCGTCGGAGATCATCAGGACCGCGTCCGCGTTGGCCAGCACGGCGAGCGTGGCGGCGGTGCGCCGGGAGCCGACGCCGCCGAGGCCCGGGGTGTCGATCAGCACGAGGCCGCCGGAGAGCAGGTCGCGCGGCAGGCCGATCTCCGCATGCACGTCGTGCCGCCGGGTCGCGAGGGTCTCGCTGGCGACGTCCTCGACGGGCACCGGCACCCGGGCGGGCTCGGCGTCGGCCGGGCCGATCGCCCGCCGGCCGGAGGTCGGCACGTCGGTCACGAGCGCGGCGGTGGGCACCTCGGCGTGCTCGATCGCGGTCGGCGCCATCGTGGTGACGTCGTCCCCGACGGCGCACACCGGGGCGTTCACCAGCGCGTTGACCAGCTGGCTCTTGCCCTGGTTGAGCTCGCCGATGACCGGCACCCGCAGCCGCGGGTCCAGCAGCAGGGCACGTCTGCGCTCGAGCTTGCCGGCCAGGTCAGCGCGGTGGTGAGTGATGCAGGCCGCGATGGTGTCGTCGACAACGGTGAGCCAGGGCGGGTTCCTCACTCGGACGAGTGTGCCGTGCTACCCCATTTGGATGAAAGGGGGGCCGGGACCCGCGATCAAAATCGCAGGTCCCGGCCCATCGGGGTTGGGGCAAACCCCTACCGGGGCCTCAGAGGCCGAGGTTCAGGTCGTCCGTCAGGTCGCCGACCGGCAGCGAGTCGGCAGCACCCCGCGCCGTGTCGGCGAGCCCGCCGACCGGGCTGTTGCTCACCGCGTCGGAGACCGGGTTGTTCTGCAGCACGTCGGTGACCGCACCCGTGTCCGGGGTCGCCACGGGCAGCTCCGGCAGGCTCACCGGCAGGTCGTCCAGCTCGGGCACCTGGACGGGAAGGCCACCCAGGCCGCCCAGCCCCGGCACCTCCGGCAGGTCCGGCACCGCCGGCAGGGTCGCCGGCACGGCGTCGGCCGAGGGCAGGTGGCCCGCCTGCTCGGCCATCAGGCCGGCGCCGTCCTCGATGTCCTCGGCGGCCATGTCGGTCGCGGACTCGACGCCACCGACCAACGGGCCGGCCGGCGTGCTGCCGAGCGCGTTCGCGAGGGCGTCGCCGCCGTTCTCTATCCCGTCGGACAGGCTCAGCGCACCGGTGTTCGCCATGTGCGTGACGGTCCCCGCGACGGAGTCACCGTTGTTGCCGAGGTTGCCGACCACGTCGGTCGGGTCGGCCGGGATGACGTGGTAGTTGCCGGAGGTGTCGAAGTCGGCGTAGCCCAGCGGGGTGGTCGCCGCGGCCGCGAGGCCCTCGCCGTCGGACGAGACGCCGCCGGCGACGCGACCGAGCAGGTCGGTGGCCGAGCCGCCCCAGAGGGCCATGCCGCCGTCGCCGCTCTCGACGCCCCACACGCCGAGGTCGCCGAGGCCGTTGGACGCACCGAGCGAGCCGCCGAACGCGTCGGCGCCGTCCATCACACCGGTGGCGTCGACGGCGAAGTCACCGAGCGGGGTCTCGCTCGGCAGGGCGTCGGTGACCAGGGGGACGACCTCCTGGACGTCCTGCGGCGTCAGATCGCCCAGGCCCGCGTCACTCAGGGCGCCCGTCGGGTCCGCCGCGTAGGCGGACCGGGCCGCCTCGTCGTTGAGCAGGTTCAGGACGAAGTCCTGCAGGTTCTGGAACGAGTAGGTCAAGAGAGATTCTCCTTGCGGATTCTGTGCGGTGCGCGCTCGGCGGATCGAAGCCCTCGCCGCGGCGCTGTGCGGAGATCAACCTACGAACCGGGGGCCACGAGGACATCGGGGATGACTCCCAGTTGTCGCGTGACCCCATAGGGCGGTGATTCGTTCACTCGTTAGGGGGTTAGGGGATCGCCCACTAGCCCACTCCGGGTTGCCCACCCGGGGATCGCAGTTTGGTAGTACTAGCGGCCCGCGGTCACGGAGAGGACACGCCTGTATGCCCCACGCCCTCGGGATCGATCTCGGCAGTGGTCACCTCACGGCCGCCGTCTGCCGAAACGACCGCGAGCGCTGGACCGACCCCGAGATACTGGCCCTGGAAGGCGCGGCGGCGACCGACTTCGTGCTGCACCTGACCGACGAGGGCGGCGTCGAGGTCGGCGAGCGGGTACTGCGGCATGTGGCGAACCGGCCGGACCGGATCGCGCGCCGGGTCATCGACCGGGTCGGTGACGAGATCCCGATCACGCTGGGCGGCCGCCCGTACCCCGCCGAGGCGCTCATCGCGGCCGTCGTCGGCTGGGTCGTCGACTACGCGGAGGCGACCGAGGGCACGCCGCCCATCCGGCTGGTGGTCACGCATCCGGCGGGCTGGGGCGGGCACCGGCGCGCCACGCTGCTGGGCGCGTTGCGGGAGACCGACCTGCCGGAGCTGGCCCTGCTGCCGCGCCCGGTCGCGGCGGCGGAGAGCTACGCGGCGACCGAGCGCGTCGAGATCGGCCAGGACATCGCGGTCCACTCGCTGGGCGCGAGCCGGTTCGAGTCGGCGGTGCTGCGGCGCGCGGCGTACGGGTTCGAGATGCGCGCGCACGCGGACAGCGTGGAGACGATGGGCGGCGACCTGTTCGACGACCTGCTGGCCGAGCACGTCCTGGCGGAGCTGGGCGGTGACGTCGAGCCGATGGCGCTGGCGAAGCTGCGGGTGGCGTGCCGGACGGCGAAGGAGCGGCTGTCGACCGAGCTGGCGGTGACCGTGCCGGCCCCGGCGCGCTCGATGCGCGGCACAGTGATGGTCAACCGCACGGACCTCGAGGAGCTGATCCGCCCCGCCGTCGAGGCGACGGTGGCCACGCTGCGCCGGACGATCCAGTCGGCCAAGACGTCGACGGGCTCGCTGCAGGCGGTGGTCCTGGTGGGCGGCAGCGGCCGGATCCCGCTGGTGAGCGAGCTGGTGTCGGCGGCGGTGCGGGTGCGCGTGACGGCCGCGTCGGAGCCCGAGCTGTCGGTGGCGCGCGGGGCCGCGCTGGCCGCGGCCCGGGTGACCAAGCCGCCGGCGCCGTCGCGGGCGCTGACCCACCGGCCGGAGCCCATGTCCCCGCCGGCGGTCAACTCGACGGACCTCATGCGCTTCGACGACCTCCCGGATGACCAGTTGGCCGACATCGGCCCGCCGCCACCACGGCCCCCGGTGGAGATCACGCCGCTGGAGCCGCCCAAGCGCCGGCTCCTCCCCACCCTTCCCGCCCTTCCCGTCCTCGGCGGCCGGTCGGGGACGACCGACCCGGACGACCACCTGACGGACCTGCGAGACGACGACCGCGCCCCGGCTCCCCGTCCCCGGCGGCGGCCGGACACCGAACCCCCGCGCCCGCGCAGCGAGGACGAGGAACGCCCACGTCGCCGCCGCGACGACGACCGCTACGACGGCGACCGCAACGAGTGGCCCGGCCCGGCCGACCAGGACGCCTTCGACCGGGGCCGGCGCCGCGGCGACGACCGCGTCTTCAACGAGAGCCTGTCCCGCGCCCGCCGGCCGAGCCGTGACGAGGACGCGTTCGACAGCGCCGTCGACGGCGAGTACGAGGTCGCCGACGAGCCCCGGTCGGGCAGGCGCCACCGATGACCGCCGACCCGATCCTCGACGAGGCCACCGCCGGCCAGGTGGCCGCGCTCGCCGCCGACACCCGCCCGGGCGCGCACGTGGCGATCATCGCCCCCGGCGGCTACGGGAAGACCACGCTGCTGCACCACGTCGGCCGCGCCGTCCACGCCGCCACGGGAACGCCGGCTCTCGTGGCCCAGCCGCCCTTCGACGAGGGCGCCGAGGTCCTCCTCGTCGACGACGCCCACCTGCTCGACGACGAGGACCTGCGCCAGCTCACCGAGTCCGACGCCCGCCTCGTCTTCGCCGCCCGGCCCTGGCCGCGGACCGAGGCGCTCACCGAGCTCCTCGACCTCACCCAGGACCAGCTCCTCCCCACGCCCTTCGACCAGGCACAGGTCCGCGCCGCGCTGCCGGCCCGGCTGCGCGGCGACGGCGTCGTCGACTTCGTCCACGGCCAGACCGGCGGCGTCCCCGGCCTCGTCGACCGCCTCGCCCGCACCGCGACCGGCGAGCTCGACATTCCCCCGACCGCCATCGCCGAGTTCGGGCCCGAGCTCGCCCGGCTCGACGACAACGTGCTGGGCTTCCTCCTCGCCGCCGAGGCCGGCGTCGGCCTGCACCTCGACCTGCTCGCCGAGCTCCTCGAGACCGACGACGTGCACGCGGTCATCGAGGCCGCCCGCGCCACCGGCCTCATCGGCACCGCCGGCACGCTGCTGCCGATCGCCCAGCGAGCCGTCCGCGCCCTCGTCCCCGTCGAGCGCCGGGCCTGGATGCGCCAGCGGCTCGCCGAGCTCCAGCTCGCCCGCGGCGGCCAGGTTCTGCCCCTCATGCGCCCGCTCGCCAGCACCGGCATCGGGGGCGACGGCGCGGCCACCGCGTTCGAGGCGGCCGCTGGCGAGGCGCTGCCGACCGACCCCGCGCTCGCC
>NZ_JBOHGA010000191.1:0-12507 GCF_050699915.1 Actinophytocola sp. | reverse complement strand
TTGCGGTCGGTCGCGGCGGCCGCGGCGCGGTCGGCGGGCGACGACCCGGCGTCGCTGCCCGCTCCGGGCGCGCCCGGACTGGACCTGCTGGCGCAGGAGCACGACCGGCATCACCGAGAAGAGGTGCGTCTCTTTGCGAGCTGACCACACCCACACCCACCCCGTGAGCTTCGACCCCACACACAGCGACCCCGACCCGCACGTGCCCGACCCGCACGGTGGCCGTCCACTGCGGATCGGCGTCGGCGGCCCGGTCGGCAGCGGCAAGACCGCGCTCGTGGCGGCGCTCTGCCGGACGCTGGCCGACCTCGAGGTCGCGGTGGTGACGAACGACATCTACACCACCGAGGACGCGGACTTCCTCCGCCGCGCGGGGGTGCTGGACTCGGCACGGATCGAGGCGGTGCAGACGGGGTGTTGTCCGCACACGGCCATCCGGGACGACATCACGGCGAACCTGGACGCGGTGGACCGGCTGGCCGGCCGCTACCCCGCGCTGGACCTGGTGGTCATCGAGAGCGGCGGCGACAACCTGACCGCGGTGTTCTCCCGCGGCCTGGTCGACCGGCAGATCTTCGTGGTGGACGTGGCCGGTGGCGACAAGGTCCCGCGCAAGGGCGGCCCGGGCGTGACGACCGCCGACCTGCTGGTGATCAACAAGACCGACCTGGCGCCGCTGGTGGGCGCCGACCTGGCCGTCATGTCCGGTGACGCCGACCGGATCCGCCGCGGCCTGCCGGTCGTACTGCAGTCCCTTGTGGACACGCCGGAGGCGCCGGCCGTCGCGGCGTGGGTGCGCGCGCAGCTGTGAGGGCCGAGGCGCTGTTGGCGGTCGAGCACACCGACGGCCGGGACGTGGTCCGCGTACTGCGCTGCGCCGCGCCGCTTACCCTGGTCCCGGCGCGGCGGCGGACCGGTCCGGCGCTGGTGCACCTGGTGAGCTCGGCGGCCACCCCGCTCGGCGGCGACGAGCTCGCCCTGACCGTCCACGTGGGACCGTGCGCCGCGTTGGAGCTGCGGGGCATCGCCGCCACGGTCGCGCTGCCCGGCCCGCACGGCGCCCCGAGCCGCTCGGTGGTCCGCCTGCACCTGGCCGCCGGCTCGACCACCACCTACCTGCCAGAGCCGTCGGTGATCACCGCCCGCGCCCGGCACACCGCCGAACTGCACGCCGACCTCGCCGCGGACGCGTGCCTGCGGGTGCGGGAGGTCCTGGTCCTCGGTCGCACCGGCGAGCGCCCGGGCACCCTGGTCACGACGACGAACGTCACCCGCGCCGGGCGTCCGGTGCTGCGCCAACAGCTGACGGTGGGCGACCCGGCGCTGGACGCGAGCACCGCCCATCTGGCCGGCAAACGAGTCCTCGCCACCGACCTCCACCTCGACGACCGCACCTGCGAGCCGGCGAGCGGCGAGTGGTGGTCGCGCACCTCGCTGGCCGCGGGCGGCACCCTGACCACTGCCCTGGCCGACGACGCCGTGACCGCCCTGCGCCACCTCGACGCCGCACGGTCGGCTTCCTGACGGGAGGTCGAGTCGCCCAGCGCGGTCAGCAGTTGCTCGTCGCCGGCCTCTCGGCGAAGCGGTTGCCCAGCCAGGTCATCGCGGCCGGGCCGCCGACGGCGACGCCCAGGATGTGTTCCGCCAGCGGGATCTCCTGCCACCGCACCGACGCGCCGAGCCCGCACCACTGCGCCCGCAGCTGCCGGCCGACCGTCGCCGGGATCAGCTCGTCGACCGTGCCGTGGTACAGGTAGACCGGCGCGGCCGGCGCCCGGGTGCCGGCACGGTTCTCCCCGAGGCGGGCCTGCCAACGCGGGTCGGCGAGTGGGTCCGACACCGTCACGAAGTCGCTCAGGCGGCGCAGCGGCGCGATCGTCGCGAGCTCCACCGTGCACGCCTTCGCCACCCGCGGCACGGTCGCCCGGCCGGTGTCGTTGAGGATCTCCTCGAACGGGACCTCCGGGTACGCCGCCGAGTAGCCGACCGCCGCGCCCAGCACGAGCGAGAAGCCCACGTTGCCGTCGTTGAACCGGGCCACCTCGGCCAGGTCGGCCGGCACGCCGCCGGTCGCGACCCCGACCAGGTTCAGCTCCGGCGCGTACGACGGCGCCAGCTCGCCCGCGAACGACGTCGCCTGACCGCCCTGCGAGTAGCCGAACAGGCCGACCGGCCCGGATGCCGACAGGCCCGCACCCGGCACGCGTGCCGCCGCACGTGCCGCGTCGAGCACCGCGTGTCCCTCGGACACGCCGACCGCGTACGTGTGCTGCCCGGGCGTGCCGAGTCCCTCGTAGTCGGTGAGCACGACCGCCCACCCGGCGAGCAGGGCCTGGCTGATCAGGGCGATCTCGTTCTCGGTCCCGGTCCGCAGCTTGTAGGACGGCGCACACGAGTCGCCGAGTCCGTGGGTGCCGACCGCGTAGCTCACGAGCGGCCGCGGCCCGCGCGTCCACGGCGTCGGCGGCACCAGGAGCGTGCCGGAGACGGCGTTGGCCGCCCCGGTCGCGGAGGTTGACCGGTACAGAATCTGCCAAGCCTTCACCGGCATCGGGAACGGCGTCAGGGGCTCGGCGTACACGTTCACCCGTCGGTGTCGGACGACGTCACCGGGTACCCCCGGTGGAAGCGGGTTCGGTGGGGTGTAAAACGGATCGTCGGAAGGTGCGGGAACTCCCAACGGGGCTGCGGAAGGCTGAGCCGGCACGGCGAACGACACCGTGATGACGACCAGCAAACTCGAGAGCACTCTGACGAGTGACCGTGGGAAGATTCGCATATTCGACGACCTCACGTGGTTGCCATCACAGTGGTAATCCTGATTTTCAGAAGCTAGACCACCTGGGCGAGACTGTCCAGTTGGAGAATTCCCGGCTCGGCGACAGCTGAGGAGAAGTCCGATGGGGCAGGGCGGTCAGAGCCGCACGTACCGGGGCGTCGACACCGAGCAGCGGCGCGCCGAGCGGCGGGAGCGGCTGCTCGAGGCGGCGCTGGACGAGTTCACCACGCACGGCTACCACAAGACCAAGATCGCGGACCTCTGCGCGCGGGCCGGGGTGTCGACGCGGAACTTCTACGAGAAGTTCGCCAGCAAGGAGGCCTTGCTGCTCGAGCTGCACGCGCACATCAACACCGAGGCGATGAAGCGCATGCTGCCGGTGCTGGACTCGCTCGCCGGCGCCGAGCCGCTGACCCGGATCACCACGCTGCTGGACGCCTTCGTCTCGGCCGTCACGTCCGACCCGCGCTACCCGCGGCTGAACTACGTCGAGGCGCCGGGCATCAGCCAGGCCATGGAGCTCCAGCACCGCGACTGGTTCACCCGGTACACGGACTTCATCGAGGCCGAGTGCAACCGCGCGGCGGAGTCCGGGCTCGCCCCCAAGCGGGACTACCACCTGACCGCGATCGCGCTCGTCGGCGCGGTGACCGGGATCCTGCGCGAGTGGCAGGCGCACCAGCCGCCGCTGCCCGTCGAGGCCGTGGCGAGCGAGATCCGCGCGGTGTTCCTGGCGGCCATCACTCGTCCGGCGTAGTTACCGCCGGGCGGGATCGATTCGGGTGGGGGTTCTCACCCGGCGCGTGGTTTCCGTACGGGCTAATTACCCGTACCTTCGACGGATGAGGGCTTTCCGGCGATCGGCGGCAAGGCCCTCACTTGATCTGCGGAGTGTTAGGTAATCCCTACGCAGCTAGGAGATCCGAGGATGACGGACGCCGAGATCGCGGCCAGCAGCATCGCGGTACAACTGCCGAAGATGCGGGTCTCCTACGAAGAGGGCACGCTGAGCGAGACCGAGCTGGCCCCGACTTGGCACGAGCAGCTGCAGCTGTGGCTGGACGACGCGATCCGCGCCAGCGCCCCGGAGCCCAACGCGATGGTCCTGGCCACCGCGAACGCCGACGGGCTGCCCGCCTCGCGGACTGTGTTGTGCAAGGGCCTCGACGACCGCGGCGTCGTCTTCTACACGAACTACACCTCCGCGAAGAGCCACGACCTGGCGGCCACCCGCTACGCGTCGGCGACGTTCCCCTGGTACTCCCTGCACCGGCAGGCGACCGTGCGCGGCGTGGTGGAGAAGGTGAGCCCGGCCGAGACGAAGACCTACTGGGCCAGCCGGCCGCGCGGCTCGCAGCTCGGCGCCTGGGCGTCCCCGCAGTCCATTGTGGTTAGTGGCCGCTCGGCGCTGGAGAACGCGCTCGCGAACGTGCAACGCCGCTTCGCCGACGCCGACGAGGTGCCGGTGCCGCCGCACTGGGGTGGGTGGCGCATCCGTCCCGAGGTGGTCGAGTTCTGGCAGGGCCGGCGCGACCGCATGCACGACCGCCTGCAGTTCAAGCTCAAGCGCGACGCCTGGCAGGTCGAGCGCCTCGGCCCGTAGGCCGTACTTGCTGGCCTCCGGCCCCCGGACACCAGCCTAGCGAGCACCACCGACGATTTCGGCCGCCCGGCGCCGGCCCCTGTGGACAACTCGGGACTCGCGGGGCCCCCCGCTTTCCAGCTTATCGGCGGCTATCGACAGTTTGGGCGCGCAGCGGTCGGGCTGTGGACAACCCGGCCGGCGTGGCGATATTCACGCGCCGGTGAGTCGTTAGCCGGGCTAAGCTCCCGGCGTGGGGGTCGGGACGCGGGGTCGGTTGAGGCGGATCGCCATCGACACGCGGCCGTTGAAGCGGCCGGCCTTCCGGCGGCTCTGGGCCTCCACCGCGATCACCGCCGTCGGTAGCCAGTTCACCGTCGTCGCGGTGCCCAAGCAGGTCTTCGACATCACGGGATCCTCCGCCTACGTGGGGCTGACCGGACTCTTCGGGCTCGTGCCGCTGCTGATCTTCGGCCTCTGGGGCGGCGCGATCGCCGACGCGTTCGACCGGCGCACCGTGATCATCGTCAGCAACGTCGGCATCGCCGGCACGTCGGTGGCCTTCTGGGTCCAGGCGGCGGTCGGCCAGACGAACGTGTGGCTCGTCCTCGGCCTGCTCGCCGTCCAGCAGGCGTTCGTCGCCATCAACCTGCCCACCCGCACCGCCGCGGTCGCCCGGCTGGTGCCACTCGACCTGCTCCCGTCGGCCACCGCGCTGACCTCGACCGTCGGCTCGTTCGGGATGATCTTCGGACCACTGCTCGCGGGCGCGCTGATGCCGGTCGCCGGCCTGCCGATCCTCTACCTCCTCGACAGCGTCGCCCTCGTCGCGGCCACGCTCATGATCCTCAGGATTCCCCGGATGCCGCCGCTAGACGGGGTCCGCCGCCGTGCCGGGCTCAGGGACATCGTCGACGGGTTCCGCTACCTCGCCGCCAAGAACGTCCTGCTCGCGAGCTACCTGCTCGACATCATCGCGATGGTCGCCGGCATGCCGCGCGCCCTCTTCCCGGAGATGGCCGAGCGCACGTTCGGCGACCCACCCGGCGGCGGCCTCGCCCTCGGTTGGCTGTACGCCGCCATCCCGATCGGCGCCATGCTCTTCGGGCTCGCCTCCGGCTGGCTCGGCAACATCCGCCGGCACGGCGTCGGCACCACTGTCGCCATCTGCGCCTGGGGGCTCGCCGTGATCGGGTTCGGGCTGGCGGACGCACTCTGGCTAGCCGTCCTCTTCCTGGCCCTGGGCGGTGCCGCGGACATGGTCAGCATGGTCTACCGCAGCGCGATCCTGCAGTCCGCGGCCACCGACGAGATGCGCGGACGCATGCAGGGCGTCTTCATCGTCGTCGTCGCGGGTGGGCCGCGCATCGCCGACCTCGTGCACGGCTGGACGGCGGCGGGCGTCGGCACCGCGACCGCGGCCACCGGCGGGGGCGTGCTCGTGATCGTCCTGACGGTCGTCGCGGTGGCCTGCCTGCCCGCGTTCTGGCGTTACCGTGCGGAGACCGGGTAGACCGGATAGTTAGTGAAACCTTGACTTGTTGATCTGGTCATCCCGGTCATGATCGGGCATGCTGACTGGTCATGGTGACCGAGAACACAGCTCCAGCCGAAGAGTCGTCTCCCTCGCTCAAGCGAGTCATGGGCCCGAGACTCCTCTTCTTCTTCGTCATCGGGGACATCCTCGGCACCGGCGTCTACGCGCTGACCGGCAGCGTCGCCGGGAAGGTCGGCGGCGCGCTGTGGCTGCCGTTCCTCGCGGCGTTCATCGTCGCGTTCCTCACCGCGTTCGCCTACCTGGAACTGGTCGGCAAGTACCCACGTGCCGCCGGCGCGGCGCTGTACACCAACCGGGCGTACCGCAAACCGTTCCTGACGTTCCTGGTCGCCTTCGCGGTGATGTGCTCGGGCATCACGTCGGCGTCGGCCGCGGCCCGCGCGTTCGGCGGCACCTACCTGCCGGCCGCCTTCGACGTCGAGTTCTCCGACACGACCATCGCGCTCGTCGCGGTCCTGTTCATCGTGGCGCTGGCCGTGATCAACTTCGCCGGCGTGTCCCACTCGGTGAAGGCCAACGTGGTGCTGACCTGCATCGAGCTCCTCGGCCTGGCGATCATCATCGGGGTCGGCATCTACGCGGTCGGCGGTGGCGAAGGCGAGCCGAGCCGGCTCACCGAGATCAACACCTCGGACACCAGCTGGCTGCTCGCCATCACGGCGGCCACCTCGCTCGCGTTCTTCGCCATGGTGGGTTTCGAGGACTCGGTCAACATGTCCGAGGAATGCCGCGAGCCCGCGAAGATCTTCCCCAAGGCGCTGCTGGGCGGCATGGCCACCGCCGCGGTGATCTACGTGCTGGTGGCCATCACGTCCTCGCTGCTGGTCGCCGCGAGCGACCTCGCAGGCGCCGAGTCCGGCGCACTGCTGCTGGTGATCGACGTCGGCGCGCCCGGCTTCCCGCGCTGGATCTTCGAGTGGATCGGCGTGTTCGCGGTCATCAACTCCGCACTGATCAACATGCTGATGGCCAGCCGCCTGCTGTACGGCATGGCCAACGAGCGCATCCTGCCGCGGATCTTCGGCACCGTGCACCCGTTCCGCCGCACGCCGTGGGTGTCGATCCTGGTCACCAGCGGCATCGCCGCCGTCCTCGTCGCGTCCGCCGGGACCGACGGGGTCGGCAAGCTGGGCGGCACGACCGCGCTGCTGCTGCTGTGCGTGTTCGCCGTGGTGAACTCCGCGGTGCTGGTGCTGCGCCGGGAGCCGGTGGAGCACACCCACTTCCGCGCCCCCACCTGGGCCCCGGTCCTCGCCGGCATCCTGTGCCTGTGGCTCGCGATCCCGGTCCTGTCCGGCCGCCCGGCCAGCGACTACTACATCGCGCTGATCCTGCTCGGCATCGGCGTCGTGCTGTGGTTCGTCAACTGGCTGTACCTGCGCAGCAAGGGCGAGCAGGTCAAGGAGGTCGACCCGACGGCGCTGCGGGACTGAGCCGGACAATAGGGTCTCTTCGCATGAGACCTACCGGGGAGCAACTGGAGATCGCGAGCGGCGACCAACGAGCGGTGGTCACCGAGGTCGGCGCTTCGCTGCGGGCCTTCGAGGTGGCTGGCGTGCCGTACGTGGAGACGTTCGGCGCGGACGACAAGCCGCCGCTGGGTGCCGGCGCGGTGCTCGTGCCGTGGCCCAACCGGGTCGGCGGCGCGACGTGGTCGCACGCCGGGATGCGCCAGCAGCTCGAGGTGACCGAGCCCGTCCGCGGCAACGCGATCCACGGCCTGGTGCGGCACGAGGAGTGGACGGTCGCGGAGCGGAGCGACGCGGCGGTCACGCTCACGGTCGAGGTCGGCGAGCTGCAGGGCTGGCCGTTCCCCTTCCGCACGACGGTCCGCTACGCGCTCGAGGACGGCGGCCTGACCGTCACCCACACCGTGCACAACACCGGCAACGAGGAGATGCCCTTCGGTGTCGGCACGCACCCCTACCCTCGACCCGGCGAGATCGACGTCGACGACTGCGAGCTCACGCTCGCCGCGGGCAGCGTGCTGCCGGTCGATCCGGAGACCATGGTGCCGATCGGCAAGCCGCAGTCGCTGGACGGCACGGAGCTCGACTTCCGCACCGGCCGGCCGCTGCGCGAGGTGGAGCTGGACACCGCGTTCGGCGACTGCCAGCCCGGCGACGACGGTCTCGTGCGGCACTCGGTCACCAGGGACGGGGTCGGCGTCGAGGTGTGGGCGGACGCCAGTTTCGGCTGGGTACAGGTGTTCACGCCCGGCGAGTTCCCCGGCAAGGGCGCCCGCGCGGTGGCCATCGAGCCGATGACCTGCCCGCCGGACGCGCTGAACTCCGGCACCGACCTGATCATCGTGGCGCCCGGCGACACGTGGTCCGGCAAGTGGGGAATCCGCCCGCTGCACGGGTAGGTTGCTGCGCTGTGAGTACAGCAGTCACGGGTGGTTATGTCGTTCCGGTCGACGGTGACCCGATCGAGGGTGGCACCGTTCTGGTGGCGGACGGGCGGATCGTCGCCGTCGGCCCGGAGGCCGATGTGGACATTCCGGACGACGCGGAGATCGTGGACGCCGCCGGCACCTGGGTACTGCCCGGCTTCGTCGAGTCGCACGGGCACGTCGGTGTGATCGAGGCGGCCGAGGGCTGGGCGGGCATCGACGTCAACGAGATGACCGACCCGAACGGCGCCCGGCTGCGCGCGCTGGACGGCATCAACCCCGACGACGAGGGCTTCCGGGACGCGCTCTCCGGCGGCGTGACCACGGTCGTCGTCAAACCCGGGTCCGGCAACCCGATCGGCGGGCGCACCGTCGCGGTGAAGTCGTGGGGACGCACGGTCGACGACATGCTGGTGCGCGAGCCGGTCAGCGTGAAGAGCGCGCTCGGCGAGAACCCGAAGCGGATCTACGGCGAGAAGGACAAGCTGCCCACGACCCGGCTCGGCGTCGCCGCGGTGATCCGGGACGCCTTCGTCAAGGCGCAGGACTACCGCGAGGCGCGGGAATGGGCGATCCGCGAGGGCAAGCCGTTCGAGCGCGACAACACGATGGAGGTCCTCGGCCGGGTCCTCGACGGCGACCTGCCGTGGTGTCAGCACAGCCACCGCGCGGACGACATCGCGACGGCGATCCGGCTGTCCGAGGAGTTCGGCTACCGGCTCATCCTCAACCACGGCACCGAGGGCCACCTGCTCGCGGACACGTTGGCGGACAAGGACATCCCGGTCATCATCGGTCCGCTCATCGTCGAGCGGTCCAAAGTGGAGGTTCGACGCCGGCACCTGCGCAACCCGGGCATCCTGGCGCGGGCCGGCGTGCGGATCGCGCTCACGACCGACCACCCGGTCGTGCCGATCGAGTTCCTGGTGCACCAGGCGACCTTCGCGGTCAAGGAGGGCCTGGACACCGAGACCGCGATCCGGTCGATCACCGTGAACCCCGCGCGGATCATGGGGATCGACGACCGGGTCGGCGCACTGAAGGCCGGACTGGACGCGGACATCGTGCTGTGGTCGGGCGACCCGCTGGACGTGATGAGCCGCGCGGTGCGGGTGTTCGTCGAGGGCCGCGAGGTCTACCACTTCGACGAGCACACCGGCTTCGGCGTCACGGCCAACCCGTACTACCAGGAATAAGGGCCTCACCTAGGGGTCGTTCCGGATGTCCGGCGCCGCCCCGGCGGCCTACCGTCGGCTCGTGAAAGCGATCGTGCAGGACCGGTACGGATCGCCGGACGTCCTCGCGCTGCGAGACGTCGAGCGACCGGAGCCGGCGGACGGCGAGGTTCTGGTGCGCGTGCACGCCGCGGCGGTGAACGCGTACGACTGGCACTTCATGCGGGGCGACCCGTACCTGGCGCGCCTGGGGATGGGGTTCGGGGGACCGAAGCAGAAGGTCCGCGGTCGCGACTTCGCGGGCCGCGTGGAGGCGGTCGGCAAGGAGGTGCGGGACGTCGCGCCGGGTGACGAGGTGTACGGCGACGTCGACGGGGCGTTCGCCGAGTACGTGTGCGTGTCCGCGGACCTCGTCGAGCGCAAGCCGGCGAACCTCTCGTTCGAGCAGGCGGCCGCGGTGCCGCTGGCGGCCCGCACCGCGCTCAAGGGCCTGCGCGACGTCGCCGGAGTGCGGTCGGGGCAGCACGTGCTGGTCAACGGTGCATCGGGTGGCGTCGGCACGTTCGCGGTGCAGCTCGCGAAGGCCATGGGCGCGGAGGTCACCGCGGTGTGCCGCACCCGCAACGTCGACCTGGTCGCCGGGCTCGGCGCGGACCACGTGGTGGACTACACGAAGACCGACTTCACCCGCGCCGGCGTCCGCTACGACGTCGTGTTCGACCTGGTCGGCAACCACTCGCTGGCCGCGCTGCGGCGGACGCTCACGGCCACCGGGACGCTGCTGCTCTCCGGCGGCGGGGTCTCGCGGGGCGGCAGCCTGTTCGGCCCGATGGGGCTGATGATCCGCGCCCAGGTGGTGGCGAGGTTCGTGCGCGGGCAGCGGATCGTCGTCCTGCAGACCGAGCCGAAGAAGGAGCTGCTCGTGGCGCTGCGGGAGCTCGCCGAGGCCGGGAAGATCACCCCGGTCGTCGACCGCACGTACAAGCTCGCCGAGGTCCCGGAGGCGATCCGCTACGTCGAGACGGAGCACGCCCGCGCGAAGGTCGTGATCACCCTCGTTTAGATGCCTGGAAGGACCCCTTCAGGACGTTCAACGTCCGGAAGGCGTCCTTCCAGGCCGCTAGGCCTTGCGGAGCTCCCGGGCGATCAGCATGCGCTGGATCTGGTTGGTGCCCTCGAAGATCTGCGGCACCTTGGCCTCGCGCATGTACCGCTCGACGGGGAAGTCCCGCGTGTAGCCTGCGCCGCCGAGGACCTGCACGGCGTCGGTGGTGACTCGCATCGCCGCGTCCGTGGCGATCAGCTTCGCGATCGACGCCTGGCGGGTGAACGGCAGCCCGCGGTCGCGCCGGCGGGCTGCCTCCAGGTAGGTCGCGCGGGCGGACTCGACCGCGGCGGCCATGTCGGCGAGCAGGAACTCCATGCCCTGGAACTCGATGATCGGCCGGCCGAACTGCGAGCGGCCCTTGGCGTAGGCGACCGCCTCGTCGAGTGCGGCCTGCGCGAGGCCGACCGAGCACGCGGCGATGCCGAGCCGGCCGGACGAGAGCGCGGTCAGCGCGATCTTGAGTCCCTCGCCCTCCGCGCCGAGCAGCCGGTCCGCCGGCACCCGCGCGTTCTCGAAGAGCATCTGCGTGGTGGTCGAGCCGGTCAGGCCCATCTTGCGCTCGGGCGGCGCCGCGGACAGGCCCGGCGTGGCGGCGTCGACCAGCAGGCAGCTGATCCCGCGCCGGCCGTCGGGGGAGGTGCGCACCATCGTGGAGTAGAAGTCCGCGTGCCCGCCGTGGGTGATCCACGCCTTCACGCCGTTGACGACGTAGTCCTCGCCCGAGCGCTCGGCCTTCGTGGCGATCGCCGCCGCGTCCGAGCCGGCCTGCAGCTCCGAGAGCGCGTACGCGCCGAGCAGCTCGCCGCCGAGCAGGTCGGCGAGCCAGCGCTCCCGCTGGGCGTCGGTGCCGAACTCGGCCAGCGCGAAGCACGACATCACGTGTACCGACAGCCCCACGCCCATCGACATCCAGGCGGTCGCGATCTCCTCGAGCACCTGCAGGTACACCTCGTAGGGCAGCCCGCCGCCGCCCCACTGCTCCGGGTAGGGCAGCCCGAGCAGCCCGCTGCGGCCGAGCAGCCGGAACTGCTCGCGCGGGAACCGCTCCTCCTCCTCGTACCGCGACGCGAGGGGCGCCAGCTCGTCCCTGGCGATCTCCCTCGTCAGCTTGATGAGATCCTCGGCGTCACGGTCGGGCAACAGCCGCTCGGCGGGCATTCGACTTCCTCCGCGGGTCAGATGCTCGGACGCCCTTTAGTATGACGCCCTACTATCGGGTAACCATCGTGGGCGTGAACGTGAGGTGGCGCATGCTCTGTGTGGGCGGCGAGGCGCTCGTCGACCTCGTGCCGGCCCCGGCCACCGGCCCCGGCGAGCTCGGCCCGCTGCTGCCCCTGCTCGGCGGCGGCCCGTACAACGTCGCCGTCACGCTCGGCCGGCTCGGTGCGCCCGTGCGGTTCCTCTCCCGGCTGTCGACCGACACGTTCGGCGACGCCCTGCTGAACCGGCTCCGGCTGTCCGGAGTGGACACTTCGCTCGTGCGGCGGGGCGACGAGCCGACCACCCTGGCCGTCGCCGGCATCGGGCCGGACGGCTCGGCCCGCTTCTCGTTCCACGTGGAGGGCACGGCCGACCGGCTCGTCGCCGACCCCGGCGAACTGCCCGCCGACGTCACCACACTCTCGCTCGGCACGCTGTCGCTGCTGCTCGAGCCGGGCGCCACGACGTACGAGACGTTGCTGCGCCGCCATTCCGCACGCGGCGGGCTCGTCGTCCTCGACCCGAACATCCGCCCGCCGATGGTGGGGGACCCGGCGGCGTTCCGTGCGCGGTTCGCCTCCTGGCTGCCGGACATCGGCGTGCTCAAAATGTCCGTCGAGGACGCCGCGTGGCTGGCCGACTCCGCGGCCGACCCGGTCGGCGCGGCGCGCGACTGGCTCGCGAAGGGCCCGGCCGCCGCGGTCCTCACC
>NZ_JBOHGA010000190.1:0-12657 GCF_050699915.1 Actinophytocola sp. | reverse complement strand
GCCGGGACCAGGGCGCCCCACCCGTCCCGCCGCCACCCGCGAGCGATCCGCCGCCGGCGGCCGCGGCCGCGCTGGTCGCCCCCGGTCCGTCCACTTGGAACTCCCCGGGCTTGGTGGCGTCGCCCTGACCCGGCACGACCTGGCTGCCGCTGCTCTGCAGGCTCGCCTCGTAGCGCTGCATCACGCGCACCGCCTCGGCCTTCGAGGCGCCCGCGACCGCGTCGGCGGTGAACACCCGGGCGCCGCCGACCAGCACCGCCTCGAGCGGCGGCATCGGTCCGGCGCCGACCGCGCTCGACGCCAGCGTCATCGGGTCCGGGGGCGGCGGCGGCATGGTGTTGCGCGCCAGGGCCAGCGCGTCGCCGGCCTCGTTGACCGCCTTCTGGACCGTGCTCGCCCTGGCACCGACGGTCCAGATCTTGTCGCTGAGCTCCCCGAGCCGGTCCCCGGCCAGCTCGGCCGCCCGGCCCTGCCAGTTCGACGTCAGCGCCTCCCGCTGGCTGCGCAGCGCGTCCGCGAACTCGGTCAGCGCACTGCTGTGGCGCCCCCACTCGGCGGCGACCGTGCCGACGTCCCCGACGTCCGCGTCCTCCCCCCACAACATCCGGTACAGCTCTTCGTGGGTGTAGGCGTTCCAGTTGGTGCCGCCCGGCGGGGTCGGCGAGGCGAAGAACGCGGCCCACACGCCGTCCAGCGCGTCGGTCAGGGTCTGGGTCAGGTTCCCGAGCGGTCCGTCGGGGTTCAGTACCCCGGTGACCGCGCCCGCCAGGTCATCGACAGTTTCGAACACGTCGCAGACAGTGGCGCGGACCCGTGCACCGGACCAGGACCGCGGACCGGACATCTATGTCCGGCCGAAAAGGCGCAGGTCAGCCGACGTCGGCCAGGTGAGCCTGGAGGCGGGCGTGCCGGAACTGGTAGACCGCGCCGACCTGTCGCAGCACGCCGCGGTGGCACGCGTCGTCGAGGAAGGCGGCCACGGACCAGGGCAGCCGGCCGGTCAGCGGCAGCCAGACGCGCGCGAACACGAGCCACTGGCCCCACGCGGTCAGGCTGGTCCCGATCGCGAGGCCGATCACGGGGCCGAGTACGAGGTCGAGCGGGACGGCCGCCGGATGCACGTTCCCGAGTACGAGCGTGATCACCAGCAGGTGGGCGAGCCCGAGCACGAGTCCCCAGCCGAGGAACTCGACCACCACGGTCGCCCGGTTGGTGCGCAGCAGGTCGGCGGGGCCGACGGCTGACCTGATGTCGACCGGGGCCTCGAGCCCGGCCATCAGCCCCCACCCGAGCCCGGTCAGCATCCCCAGGCCGGCGCCGGTCGCGAGCCCGCCGAGAAACCCGAACCCGACGAGGCCCATCGGGTCGAGCCCGGCCGCGCCCGCGAGTCCCAGCACCAGCCCGAGGCCGACGCCACCGGCCAACCCGACCAGGAGCCGGGGGCCGAACCTCGCTCGCAGCTGCCGTGCCCCGCCGCGGGTTCGCAGCCGGACGTGTGACGGCTCGAACGCCCCGCCGCCGAGCGTGATCCCGGCACCGTGCGCGAGGCCGGTCGCCAACCCGAACCCGAGCCAGTTGCCCAGCATGGCGGTGAGCCCCACCAAAGCGCCCTCGCCGGCCAGCGTGTTCACCGGTGTGATGAGCGAGCCGGTGAGCACGCCGACGGCCAGTCCGGCCACCAGCCCGACGATCAACATGCGCGAGCGGCGGCGCATCGCGCTGCCCAGCTGCCACCAGGCGAGGTCGTGGGTGCCGAGCCGGTCCAGGTGCTGGGCGAGGTAGCCGAGCCAGCTTCGCGCGCGCTCGGAGTCCCAGCGGGGGTGCTTGTCTCGGTAGACCGTGGGGATGAAGTTGCTCAGCAGGTGGTCCTCGAGCTCGTACTGGCTGCCGAACCGCTCGGTGTCCAGCAACACCGACGGGTCGCGTCCGGCGGGGTCGCTGTAGACGGCGCGGGCGAGCCCGACCATCAGCGGGGTGGTCAGCACCGCGCGGAGGTTGACGCTGGCCGGACGCTCGGGGTGGTCGCGCAGCTCGTCCAGGACCGAGTCCCACGCGGTCGCGCCCCCGTTCTTGCGCGTGGTCCGCGGGAGGTAGTCGTCCAGGTCGGCCACGGTGAGGTCGATCAGCCTGACCGCCGCCGCGGCGGTCAGGGCGTCGGTGCCGGCCACGGCGGCGTACTCGCCGGGGCGGCTGGTCAACAGCAGCGGCAGGGTCGTGGCGTTGAGCGCGTCGAGTGCGGCCCGGTGCAGGCCCGCGGCGAGCTCGTCGAACCCGTCCAGTACCGGCAGGATGCGGCCGGCCTCGACCAGCGCGGTCGCCAGGTTCGACCCGTCGCGGCCGGGTGCCGCCAGCCCGGGGTGGTCGCGGGTCAGCTGTCCGGCCAGCCAGTCCCGGAACTCGGTGGTGGTCGGGTTCCAGGATCCGAGGCTGAAGACGACCGGCACGGCGGCGCCCCGGTCGCGAGTCGCCAACAGGTCGAGGACGAGCCGCGCGGCCAGCACCGACTTGCCCGATCCCGCCCGGCCGAGCACGACCAGCCGCCCGGACGGGATGCGCCGGTAGACGTCGGCGATCTCGGGCAGGCGCCCGGCGAGCTCCAGCGGTTTCGCGGACTCACCCGGCGAGACCCGGCGGATGTTCTCCCAGTGGTCCATCACGTCGTCGGGCGCCACCTGCCAGCGGACCGGCAGCGGGAACGGATCCTGGATCCGCCGCAGCTCCTCCTCCCGGCCCAGGCCCGCACCGACCGCGTGCGCGAGATCGTCGGTGGCCTCCGCCAGCCTGCGCTCGAACGCCGACTCCGGGCGGAACCCGTTGACGGCACCGGCGGCTCCGTGCGGGTCCGGCACCGCCTGCCCGTCGGCGACGGCCAGCAGCTTGGCGCGCTCGTCCGGCTCGAGCCGCAGCGCGTCGGCGAGCAGCCGCACCGTGTCCAGCTGCGGGTTGGTGCGCTCACCGGTCTCCAACCGGCGAACGGTCCGCACCGACAAGCCGGAGCGCTCCGCCAGCTCCTCCTGTGTCAACGTCGTCTGCCGCCGCAGCTGCCGAAGCAGCACGCTGAACTGGCTCGTCACACAGCGCAGCCTATCGAGCGCGGTCAGCCACCGTAGGCGAGTTGCACCACTTTGCCGCAGTTCAGGGTGTTGATCTACTGAAGGCCGGCCCGCACGGAGGTGATGCGCGTGGTGTTGAAGCCGAGCCAGTGCATGCGGCCGATGTAGCGCGCGTGCTCGACCTTGATGCAGCGGTCCATGACCACCGTCACCCCGCGGTCCTCGGCAAGCTGTCCGCCGGTGGCGTTGATGACGCCGAACTGGCACCACAGGACGCCGGCCCCGATCTCCACCGTCTGTTGCGCGATCTCGGGGAGTGCGTCCGGTGCGCGGAAGACGTTGACGATGTCCACCGGCTCGGGGACGTCCCGCAGGCTCGGGTAGCTGGTCTCCCCCAGGATCTCCGACGCGCGGGGGTTCACCGGGATCACCCGGTAGCCGTGCCGCCTGAGGTAGTAGCCGACGAAGTAGCTCGCCCGCAGCTCGTTGTTCGAAAGGCCAACGATCGCGATCGTCTTCGCGGTGTTGAGCACCCGCTGGATCTCCAGCGGGTCCTGGTAGCGCGCCGGCACTGTCATGCTGTCGCGACCTCCTTCGCAACTGTCTCGGCCACATGCGCGAAGCCCTGCTCGAGATCCCAGAGCAGGTCCGCCACCGACTCCGTGCCTACCGACAGCCGCACCGTGCCGGGGCCGACGCCGGCCGCGCGCAGCTCCTCGTCGCCGAGCTGGCGGTGCGTGGTGCTGGCGGGGTGGATGATCAGGCTCTTCGCGTCGCCCACGTTCGCCAGGTGGGACCACAGGGACACGCCGCGGATCAGTGCCTGCCCGCCGGCCCGGCCACCGGCGACGTCGAACGAGAACACCGCACCGGCCCCGCGCGGCAGGTACTTCTCGACCAGCGGCCGGTACGGGCTCGCCGGCAGGTCGGGGTAGGTCACCCGCGACGCCAGCTCGTGCGCGGACAGGAACTCGGCGACCTGTCGCGCGTTGTCGACGTGGCGCTCCATCCGCAGGGACAGCGTCTCCATCCCTTGCAGGAACAGGAAGGCGTTGAACGGCGAGAGCGCGGCGCCGAGATCGCGCAGTGTCTCGGCGCGCAGCTTCATCAGGTAGCCGTAGGTGCCGAACGTCTCGTGGAACCGCAGGCCGTGGTAGGCCGGCGACGGGTCCGCGACGACCGGGAAGCGTCCGTTGGACCAGTCGAACGTGCCGGCCTCGGCGACCACCCCGCCGATGCTCGTGCCATGACCGCCGAGGAACTTGGTCGCCGAGTGGATCACGATGTCGGCGCCCCACTCGATCGGGCGGCACAGGTAGGGCGTGGCGAAGGTGCTGTCGACGATCAACGGCACCTCGTGTTCGTGCGCGATGGCCGCGACCGCCTCGATGTCGAGCACGTTGCCGCCGGGGTTGCCGATGGTCTCGGCGAAGAACGCCTTCGTCTCGGCGCGCACCGCCTGTTTCCACGCGCCGAGGTCGTCGGGGTCGACCCACGTCAGGTCGACGTTCATCTTGCGCAGCAGGTGCTTGAGCTGGTTCACCGTCCCGCCGTAGAGCGCCGACGACGAGACGACGTGGTCCCCCGGCGCCAGCATGGTGAACAGCGCGGCCGCCTGCGCGGCGATGCCGCTGGCGAACGCCACCGCGCCGGCCGCACCCTCCAGGTTCGCGACGCGCTCCTCGAACACCGCGACGGTCGGGTTCATGATGCGCGAGTAGGTGTTCCCGTACTCCTGCAGGTTGAAGTAGGCGGCCGCGGACTCGGGATCCTCGAACACGTAGCTGGTCGTCTGGAAGATCGGCACCGCGCGGGCGCCCGTGTTCGGGTCCGGCCGTTGCCCGGCGTGCAGCTGCCGGGTCTCGAACCCGAACTCGTGCTCCGGCTCGACCCTGCGCGAGTCATCGGGGAAGTCGTTGGTCACCAAAGGCCTCTTCCTCACCGACCGCCCAGGAAACGGCGGACGATCGGCGTCTGTCGGTCTTCTTCCAGCAGGAAGCAGTCGTGGCCGTACGGCGCCTCGATCAGATGCAGCTCGGTCGGCTTGCCGAGGGCGCGCAGCGCGTCGTCGATGTCCTCGGACGCGGACGGCGGGTAGAGCCAGTCGGAGCTGAATGTGATCAGCAGCGTCCGCGCCGTGACAACTTCGAGTGCCCGGGTGAGTGACCCGCCGCCGTACTGGCGCGCGAGGTCGAAGTACGTCAGCGCGCGCGACATCGTGAGGTAGGTGTTGGCGTCGAACCGCTTGACGAACGAGTCGGCCTGGTGGCGCAGGTAGTTCTCCACCTCGAACTCGGGTTCGGTGATGGTGTACCGGATGTCGTCGGCGAACTGCAGCCGGCGGCCGAACTTGTCGTCCAGCGCCGGCGCTGACAGGTAAGTGACGTGGCCGACCATCCGCGCCACGCCCATGCCGGCGTCCGGCGCGGCGCCCGTGCCGTAGTAGCGCCCGCCCTGCCACGCCGCGTCGCGCATGATCGACTCGCGCGCGATCGCGTTCCACGCCATGCCTTGCGGGTGCAGGGCGTGGGTGCTGGCGATGACGACGATGGAGTCCACCTGATCGGGGTACCGGATCGCCCACTCGAGCGCCTGCATCCCGCCGAGCGAGCCGCCGGCCACCGCCGCGAGCCGCTCGATGCCGAGCGCGTCGAGGAAAGCGCGCTCGGTGCGGACCATGTCCGCGACGGTGATCACCGGGAAGTCCGGCCCGTACGGCCGGCCGGTCGCGGGGTCGGTCGACGACGGCCCCGTCGTGCCGCGGCAGCCGCCGAGCAGGTTGGTGGAGACGACGAAGAAGTGGTCGGTGTCGAAAGCCTTGCCGGGGCCGATCATGCCGTCCCACCAGCCGAGTGCCTTGCCGGCCGTGCCGTCGCGGTCGTCGGCTCCGAACCCGTCCCGCGTGCTCGCTTCGGCCTGGCCCGCCGAGAAACCGGCCGCGTGCGCGTCACCGCTGAGCGCGTGGCACACGAGGATCACGTTGTCGCGCTTGGGTGAGAGGGTGCCGTAGGTCTCGTAGGCGACGCGGACCGGTTGCAGCTCCTGTCCACAGTCGAGCCGCACCGGTGCGGGCAGATCGAGGTATCGCGTTTCCACGCTGCCGACCGATCCGGCCGCGAGCGTCGACGCGGGCACCATGTGCGCATCATATCCACCCCGGCACGTTCCGCGACCGGGACGACGCCGTGTTTCGGATACTGAGACGCAGGTCAGAGGGGGTGTAGCGTTCCCAACATGACGACCATCGACAGCATCGACAACGGGGTCGACGTCCAGGCCCTCCTCGACGCGCGTGAAGCTGTCAAGTCCGCACCGGAGGCAGCCCAGTTCGCGTGGCGGTCCACCACGCGGTGGGAAAATGGCGTGCACAGCACGACGACCGTCAAGGACTACTTCGGGCTCGGCGCGGAGCAGAACCACAAGGCACAGTCGACCCTCACCGCCGACCACCCGGAGACCTTCGCGGCCACGGACAACGGCATCACGCCGATCGAGTACCTGCTCGTCGGCCTGGGCAGCTGCCTCACGGCCGGTGTCGCATCCGTCGCGCAGAACCGCGGCATCCAGCTGCGGTCGGTCGAGGCGACGCTCGAGGGCGCGCACGACATCCGCGGGATCCTCGGCGCGGACAGCGACGTACGCAACGGATTCAACGGCATCAAGGTGACGTTCAACATCGACGCAGACGCGTCCAAAGAGGACATCGAGGCGATCGTGGCCCAGTCGCAGAAGCGCTCGGCCGTGTTCGACGCCCTGACGAACCCCACGGACGTGACCGTCGAAGTTGCCTGAGCGCACCACGACCGTCGTGGTCGGCGCGGGCCATGCGGGCCTCGCCGCGAGCCACTACCTGCGCGAGCGGGCGCTCGACCACGTCGTGCTCGAGCGCGGCGAGGTGGCGAACTCCTGGCGTCGGGAACGCTGGGACTCGCTGCGGCTGCTCACGCCCAACTGGCAGAGCCGGCTGCCGGGCCTGCGCTACGAAGGCCCGGACCCGGACGGCTACCTCAGGATGGGCGAGGTGGTCGAGCTCATCGACCGCTTCGCCGCACTCACGCGCGCTCCGGTCCGCACCGGCACGACCGTCACGTCGGTGCGGCGCACCGAAGACGGCTACCACGTGAGCACTGATCGCGGCGAGATCCGTTGTCGCACAGTGGTTCTCGCCAGCGGCGCCTGCAACGAGCCGGCGGTGCCTCGGCTGCGCGAGGCGGTGCCGGCCGCCGTCGAGCAGGTCACGCCGTTCGACTACCGCGGGCCCGACGCGCTCGCCGACGGCGGTGTGCTCGTCGTCGGCGCGTCGGCCACCGGGGTGCAGCTGGCGGCCGAGATCCGGGGTTCCGGCCGGCCGGTCGTGCTGTCGACGGGAGAGCACGTGCGGCTCCCCCGCCTGTACCGCGGCCGCGACGTGCTGTGGTGGATGGACGCCTCGGGCGTGTGGGACCAGCGCTACGACGAGGTGCCCGACCTCACCCGCGCCAGGCGTCTCGCCTCGCCGCAGCTCGCCGGAACCCCGGACCGGTCGACGCTCGACATCAACGTGCTGACCGCGCTGGGCGTCGAGCTGGTCGGCCGTGCGGCGACAGTGCGCGACGGCGAGCTGTTGTTCTCCGGCGGGCTGCGCAACGTCGTCTCGCTGGCCGACCTGAAGATGGACCGCCTGCTGGGCACGTTCGACGAGTGGGCCGCCTCGAGCGACCTCGACGTCAAGCCGCCGGAACGGTTCGAGCCGACGCGCGTGCCCGCGTCGACGCGGCTACGCCTGGACCTGCGCGGCGGTGAGATCCGGACCATCGTCTGGGCCACGGGTTTCCGGCCGGACTACAGCTGGCTCGACGTCCCCGTCGTCGACGAGAAGGGTCACCTGACCCACGACGGCGGCGTCGTGGACAGCCCCGGCCTGTACGCGCTGGGCCTGCCCGTCCTGCGCCGCCGCAAGTCCACCTTCATCCACGGCATCGAGGACGACGCGCGTGAGGTGGTCGACCACCTCACCCGCCACCTGGCAACGCGTCGATGACGCGGTGGGACGGAGACGAGGAGGCGACCCCTACGCTCTCGCGCAACCCTCATCTCGTCGCCGCGGTCAGCTTCGCGGCCTCCTGGATCACCGTCAGGGCTTCGTCCACATGGGAGCGGTGGGAGCGGATGCTCAGCACGCACATGCGGATCGTGTGTTGGTCCGACACCCGGGTGCTCGACAGGTACACGCGGCGGGTCCCGTTGATCCGCGCCAGCAGCGCCTCCGTCGCCGCGTCGCCGTGGGGTGAGCGGAACACGGTCACGGTCAGGCCGAGGGGGTGGGGCACGACGAGGTTGGGGTCGGCCGACAGCGTGCGGTGGACGTGCGCCGCGAGGTCCAGCTTCTCGTCCAATTCGGCGCGGAACGCGGCCACGCCGTGCAGGTGCAGCGGCAGCCACAGCCGAAGACCCCGGTAGCTGCGGGTCAGCTCGGGACCGAGGTCGGCGAAGTCCGGGCCGACGCCGCGGTCGATGTCCTGCAGGTAGTCGCCGGTCGCGCTGTGCGCGGCGTGCAGCCGGCCCAGGTCGCGCGCCAGCAGCACGCCCGTGCCGTAGGGCAGGAACATGCTCTTGTGCGGGTCGAGCGTCAGCGTGTCGGCCTGCGAGATGCCGGTCAGCTCCCGGCGGCCGCGCTCGGTCAGCTGGAACGCCCCGCCGTAGGCGGCGTCGATGTGGAACCACAGGCCTTCGCGCCGGGCGAGCTCGCCCTGGGCGTCGAGGCGGTCCACCGTGCCGGTGCTCGTCGACCCGGCGGTACCGACCAGCATGAACGGTCTCCGGCCCGCGGCACGGTCCCGGGCGATGAGCTCGGCCGCGGCCTCGACGTCCATGCGCAGATCCGCGCCGGCCGGCACCGTGCGCAGCTGCTCGGGGGTGAGCCCGGCGACCCGCGCGGCCTTGGCGACGCAGTAGTGGGTGTGCTCGGTGACGTAGACCGTCCCGCGCGGGTCCGGGCCGCCGAGCCGGTCCTCGCGCGCGGCATGCAGGGCGGCGAGCGTGGCGATCGACGCGCCGGAGGTGAACAGGCCGCCCGCACCCTCGGGCAGCGCGAACAGGTCGCAGAGCCAGCGAAGCACGCTGTGCTCCATCGCCACCAGCGCGGGCGCCGGGCCGGCGACGCCGGTGTAGCGGTTGACCGCGTACGCCAGCATCTCCGCCAGCACGGCGGTGTACAGGCCCCCGGCCGGGAAGTAGGCGAAGAAGCGCGGACCCGCGGATTCGAACGCTCGCCCGGCCGCGTCGCCGAACCGGGCGAGCAGGTCCCCGAGCTCGCCGGGCCCGTCCGGCGGCGGGGCGAGCAGCCGCGCCGGGATGCCGGAGTCGTGGTTGCTCGCGGGCGCCTCCTCCAGCCCCGCCAGGAATTCCTCCACGAACGCTGTCGTTGCCGCGGTCCATGCCTGCCGGGTCGGCTCGTCGGGCTCCATGGTCCTGATGCTAGGAGCCGCTACCGTCTGGCCGGACGCCGAGGCCGAGCTCCCGTTCAAGGAGCCGTACTACTCCAACCGGGAGATTCCGGCCGACTGACCGCTACACGGTCGTCGGGATCGGGCCGAGCATTCGATGCCGTGTCGTCGGTGATGGCGAGCACGGCGTCCATGGTGGCTTCGCCCGCCGCCGCCAGCGCGGCGGCCGCCCGGGAGAACTGTTCCATGGGCGCTCCCGGCGCGTGCACGACGAAGGCGAGCGCATCGGCGTCGGACCGGCGACCGTCCACATGCGTCGGTCGAGGCGGTGGTCGCGGACGCGGAGGAGCTCGCGGGCCGGTTGGCTCCCGCGAACGCCGCGACAGTTCGGGACGCGGCGCACGACTTCCGTACCGAGACCGATGCCGACTACTACGCGGACAACGTGCGGCTGCTCGAACCGGCGTATCTGCGCGGCACCACGCCACAGGCCGGCTCCGACCGCATCGAGGTGGCAACGCCATCGACTACGTGCCTGCCGACGGGCGTCGCTTCACCTTCGTGCACGTGCTGCTCGACACGGGTGCCGCGACCGCGCCGCGCGGACCTCGTCCGCCACCCGCTGAGCGCGCTGGTCGAACCGGGCGGGCGGCTGCTGGTCAGCCACTACCGGAGCGAGGGCGGCACCGACCGCGGCGCCAACACGGTATGGCTGCAGGCCTGAGCATCCGCCCTTCCCGGTTCGGCGGTGTCCAATCACCCGATCGGGTATCTAGGCTTCGCCGCCGGACCACCGTGGAGGCAGCGTTGACCAGCACGGAACAGAGCCGGCGCAAGTACGACGCGTTGGCTGACCGGTACGAGGAGATCTTCTTCTACGTCGCTGACGTGGGTCGCCGCCTGGTCGACGTCGCGGCGCCGCAGCCGGGGGCGCGGGTGCTCGACGTCGGCGCCGGGCGGGGCGCGGTGGCGCGGGCGGCGCTCGTTCGCGGGTGCGTGGTGACCGCCGTCGACTCGTCGGGCGGCATGGTGGCGCGGCTGCGCAGTGACCATCCGACGATCACCGCCCGGCAGCTCGACGCCAGCAGGCTGGACTTCCCGGACGGCTCGTTCGACCTGGTCGCCGCGGGTTTCCTCGTGCAGGTCCTCGACGATCCGGCCGCGGCGCTCGCGGAGTTCCGCCGGGTGCTCGCGCCGGGCGGCACGGTGGCGCTGTCGTTGGAGCGGCAGACCGTGGGCCGGCTCGGCTGGCTGCACGAGCTGAACGCAAGGTTCTTCGGCAGCCCCGGCGAGACTGCCGACGCGCTGTCCGCCGACCGTCTCGACACCCTGCTGGCCGAGGCCGGGTTCGATCGGCTCACCCGCACCGAGGTCGACATCCCCAAGCCGATGGCCGACCCGCGCGCGCTCTGGAACTGGCTTGCGCTGCAAGGCGTGCCGCAGGCTCTGGAAACGCTGCCACCGGACCGCGCGGCGGAGTTCCGCCGCGCGTTCTTCGCCGGCGCGGAGGAGATGCACGACGAGGGCGGCATCGTGCTCGATTTCGGAGCCACGCTGCACCGCGGGGTCAGCGCACCGAAGTAAACGCTGGATCGCCGCACGGAATGGGTCCACCACAGCGGATCGCGGCCGGCGGCACGCGACGTGCGGCCGCTCGCCGCGCACGTCGCGTGCCGATCGCGAAAGACTGGTGCCGAACCGAACGGAAGGATCCACCATGCAGACTCGGCGCATCGGCGACGTGCAGGTCAGCGCCATCGGGCTCGGCGGGATGCCGATGTCGATCGAGGGCCGGCCGGACGAGCGGCGATCGGTCGCGACCATCCACGCCGCGCTCGACGCCGGCGTCACCTTCATCGACACGGCCGACGCCTACCACCTGCACGCCAACGAGGTCGGGCACAACGAGACGCTGATCGCGCGGGCGCTCGCCGGCCACGGCGGCGACACCTCCGGCGTGCTCGTCGCCACCAAGGGCGGCCACCTGCGGCCCGGCGACGGATCGTGGACGCTCGACGGCTCGCCCGAGCACCTCCGGCAGGCCTGCGACGCGTCCCTCAAGCGGCTCGGCGTCGAGGCGATCGGCCTGTACCAGTTCCACCGGCCGGACCCGAAGGTGCCGTTCGCCGACTCGGTCGGTGCGCTGCGCGAGCTGCTCGACGCCGGCAAGGTCCGCCTGGCCGGCGTGTCCAACGCGAACCCGGACCAGATTCGGCTGGCGAACGAGATCCTCGGCGGGCGGCTGGTGAGCGTGCAGAACCAGTTCTCGCCCGCGTACCGGTCCAGCGAACCCGAGCTCGAGCTGTGCGACGAGCTCGACATCGCGTTCCTGCCGTGGAGCCCGCTCGGCGGCATCTCCCGCGCCGGGGACCTCGGCTCGCGGTTCGCGCCGTTCGCGGACATCGCCCGCGCACACGGGGTGAGCCCGCAGCAGGTGTGCCTTGCCTGGATGCTCGCGAAGTCGCCGCGGACGATCCCGATCCCCGGCTCGTCGCGGCCGGAGACGATCCGCGACTCGGTCCAGGCGGTCGACCTGACGCTGTCCACCGAGGAGTCCGCCCGGCTGGACGGCGCCGGTCGGTAGCCTCGGTGGGTGGAGTTCGGGCTCCTGGGGCCGGTTGTCGCCCGGCACAACGGATCAGCGGTACCGGCTGGCAGCGGCCGTGAGCGCTTCGTGCTGGCCACGTTGCTGCTCAACGCCGGCCGGCTGACCACGCTCGACCGGCTCGTCGACGCGCTGTGGGACGAGCCGCCGAGCACGGCGCGAGCCCAGGTGCACAACGCGATCAGCGGCGTCCGCCGCCGGCTGCGGGCCGGCGACGGCGCGATCGGGGACGACCTGATCATCACCCACGCCACCGGCTACGAGCTGCGGCTCGGCGACCACCAGCTCGACGTCCTGGCCTTCCGTGAGCTCGTGGTGGCCGGCCGGCACGCGATGGCCACGGGCGACGCCGCCGAGGCGGCCGATCAGCTGGCGGCCGCGCTCGCGTTGTGGCGCGGCCCCGCGCTCGCGGACGTCGCGGACGAGCTGGCCGAGCCGATCCGGCAGGTCCTGCACGCCGAGCGGCTGACGGCGGCCGAGACGCGGCTCGACGCGCTGTTCGCGCTCGACCGGTTCGACGAGGCCCTGCGCGACGTCGAGCCGCTGCTCGCCGAGCACCCGTACCGCGAGCGGC
>NZ_JBOHGA010000189.1:0-12660 GCF_050699915.1 Actinophytocola sp. | reverse complement strand
CCCCGGTACTCCGGCCGCGGCCGCGACCTGGTCTACGGACTCTCCCGCGCGGATGCGGGACTGGATCTCACGAGGACGCATCTGGCTCTCCAGCTCGATTGCGATCTGGCCGAGTCGGGTGATGTCGCCTCTGGCTGCCGCCCGCAACCGTTCATCCGCAGGAATCTGGAAGCGCTCGCCGCGGTCGTTCTCGCAGATGACGACCTTACCGTCATCTCCGAGTCCAACGACCCGCAGCGCACGCAACGCGGCCTCCTCGCGACCTGAAACAGACCTCACCTCGCCAGCTGCCCACGGTAGATCGGCGGGTCGCCTTGACGTGCGAGGCGCGCCGGGTACCGTGCGCATGATCTTGCTCGCGCCCGGTCAGCCACGCCAGACCGTACCGGTCAGTTTTTCGTAGGCGTCGACGTACCGCGCTCGGGTCGCGGTGACGACGTCCGCCGGCAGCTCGGGTGCCGGCGGCTTCTTGTCCCAACCGGTGCCCGCCGCCCAGTCGCGCACGAACTGCTTGTCGTACGCGTGCTGTGGGCGGCCCGGCTGCCACTCGTCCGCCGGCCAGAACCGGGACGAGTCCGGCGTGAGCACCTCGTCGGCCAGGGTCAGCACCCCGTCCGGCGAGTGTCCGAACTCGAGCTTCGTGTCGGCCACGATGATCCCGCCGGCCGCGGCCCGCTCGGCGCCGCGCCGGTAGACCTCCAGCGTGAGCGCGCGCAGCGACTCCGCGGTCTCGACCCCGACCTCGGCGGCCACCTGCGCGAACGTCGCCGGCGCGTCGTGGCCGCCGTCGGAGACCTTCGTGGTCGGGGTGAAGATCGGCTCCGGCAGCCGGCTGCCCTCCGCGAGCCCGGGCGGCAGCTCGACGCCGGAGATCGCCCCGGTGGCCGAGTACTCGCGCAGGCCGGAGCCGGCGAGGTAGCCGCGGGCGATGCACTCGAACGGGACCATGTCCAGGCGCCGGCAGCGCATCGCCCGGCCGGCGAGCTCGGCCGGCACGTCGGTGGCCGAGATCAGGTGGTTGGGCGCGACGTCGGCGAGCTCGGCGAACCACCAGACGGACAGCTGGGTGAGCAGCGCGCCCTTGTCGGGGATCGGGGTCGGCAGGACCACGTCGTACACCGACACCCGATCCGACGCGACGAGCAGCAGGTCGGCGCCGTCGGAGTAGATCTCGCGGACCTTGCCGCTGTAGATGTGGCGCATGCGTCAGAGTCGCTCCACCAGCCAGTCGACGCACCGGGTGAGCGCGGTGACGTCGTCGGGCTCGATGGCGGGGAACATGGCCACCCGCAGCTGGTTGCGGCCGAGCTTGCGGTAGGGCTCGACGTCGACGATCCCGTTGGCGCGCAAGGCCTTCGCGACCGCGGCGGCATCGGTGCCCTCGGCGAAGTCGACCGTGCCGACGACCTGCGAGCGATGCGCGGGGTCGGCCACGAACGGCGACGTGTACTCGGTCTTCTCGGCCCACTCGTAGAGCCGGTCGGACGAGTCCTTCGTGCGCGCGGTCGTCCAGGCCAGGCCGCCGTGTTCGAGCATCCAGTCGATCTGCTCGGCCAGCAGGAACAGCGTGGCGACGGCCGGGGTGTTGTAGGTCTGGTCCTTGAGCGAGTTGTCGAGCGCCGTGGTGAGCGAGAGGAACTCGGGCACCCAGCGGCCGCTCGCGCCGATCTCGGCGACCCGCTCCAGCGCGACGGGGCTCATCAGGGCGAGCCAGAGCCCGCCGTCGGAGGCGAAGGACTTCTGCGGGGCGAAGTAGTAGACGTCGAAGTCCTCGGCGCGCACCGGCAGCCCGCCGGCACCCGAGGTGGCGTCGATCGCGACCAGCGCCGCGGCGGACCCCTGCGGGCGCCCGACGGGCACCGCGACGCCGGTCGAGGTCTCGTTGTGCGCCCAGCCGACGAGGTCGGCGCCCTCGGCGTACTCGATCTTCGGCGCGGTCCCCGGCTCGGCCTTGACGACGATCGAGTCGCCCAGGAACGGCGCGTCCTGGGTGACCTTGGCGAACTTCGCGGAGAACTCGCCGTAGGTGAAGTGCTGGGCGCGCTCGCGGACGAGCCCGAAGGCGGCGGCGTCCCAGAAGGCGGTGGTGCCGCCGTTGCCGACGAGGACCTCGTAGCCGTCGGGCAGCGCGAAGAGCTCCTTGAGTCCTGAGCGAACCCGTCCGACCAGGGACTTCACCGGCTTCTGCCGGTGCGAGGTGCCCATGAGCGCGGCCCCGTCGGAGACGAGCCGGGCGAGCTGCTCCCGCCGAACCTTGGACGGCCCGGCCCCGAACCGCCCGTCGGCCGGCTTGAGATCCGTGGGCAGGATCATCGAGCTCGGATCGGTCCCGGTGGTCGGTGACTGCGTCATGTGGCGGCGCCTCTCGGCAGTACGGATGGCGGTCGTGCCGGCGCCATTGCCGGGGGTCTCCAGTCTCTCTCATCGACCTGACGCCCCGGTCCGGGGGCGGTCAGGCCGCGGTGGTGACGCGATGGAGCTCGGCGCTCAGCCCTCCGTCGGCCAGGTGCCCAGGTCCAGGCTGCCGGGGATGGGGGCGGTCGGGTCGTACGGGGTGCGCGTGAAGACGAACGTCGCCAGGTCCATGTGGTGCGGGCTGCCGTCCGCGTGGCGGTGCACGCGCAGCGTCTCCCCGGCGTAGTAGCCCTCCAGGCCCTCCCACACGTCCTCGCGCACCGGGCGGAACCGGGAACCTCGCCCGGTGCCCGACGGCGGACGCAGGTCCAGCCAACCGTCACCGAGCAGCCGCAGCACGAACGGGATCGGGCCCCAGAACCACTCGCCCGTCAGCGCCAGCATGGCCGACGGGACCGACGGCTGCGGCACCCACTCCACCGGCAGCGCCGGCTCGTACTCGTCCACCAGCTTGATCAGGTCGAACGTCAGCGCCGACACCCCGACCCCGGCCGTCGTGTTCGTCATCGCCACCGCGCCCGTGGTCGTCGTCGGGTCGACCACCACGCTCGCCAGGAAGCCCGGCATCGAGCCGCCGTGACCCGCGTACTGGCGCCCCTCCGACCGGAAGGTCTGCAGGCCGAGGCCGTACCCCGAGGTCCACGCCATACCGTCCTCGACCGCCGCCGGGAAGCGCATCTCCGCGACCGTCTCCGGAGCCAGTACGCCGGCGGTGTCCCCGCCGATGAACCGCACCCACCGCGCGAGATCGGCCAGGGTCGACCACAGCTGCCCGGCGGGCGCCATCGCGCCGGCGTCCGGCGTCGGCTCGGGCATCAGCACGTCCGCGTACGGGTGCACGGCCAGGCCTGGTGCGTGCGGCGCCGCCGGCATCGCCGTCGTGCGGGTCATCCCCAGCGGCGCGAGGACCTCCTCGGCCAGCGCCGACGTCCACGACATGCCCCGCAGCTCCGCGATCAGCTGCCCGAGCGCCCCGTACCCGACGTTCGAGTAGTGGAACCGCTCGCCCGCCCGGTGCCGCGCCGGCTCGCGCGACATGCTCTCCACCAGCGCCGGCCAGTCCACGCCGGGCGCCCGCTCCCACCACTCGCCCGGCGACTCCGACGTCAGCCCGGCCGTGTGCGCCAACAGCTGCGCCACCGTGAGGTGCCCGAACGACGTGCCGCTGACGTGCTTGTCCAGCAAGTCGTTGAGGTCCAGCAGGCCCTCGTCCCGCAGCCGCATCACCAGCACCGCGATGAACGTCTTCGTGATCGACCCGATCCGGTACTGCGTGTCGGCCGTGGGCGCGCTGCCGTCCACGTTGCCCCGCGCGCCGGACCACAACAGGTCCTGGCCGCGAACGACGGCGGCGATCAGCGAAGGCGCGCGGCGCTCCGCCTGCTCCGCGGCGATCCGGCGGAGCAAGGCGAACTCGGTGGTCTCCAGCATGAGCCGCATTCTTGCCGATGACCCGGCGCGACTGGATCGGTCATGCGGCGTTACCAATTAACAAAGCTAACGATCCGTCGTCAGGGGAGTCGGGGCAGCAGGCCCTGCGCCATCGCGGTCGTCACCGCGGCGGTCCGGTCGGACACGCCGAGCTTGCCGAACGCCCGCAGCAGGTGGGTCTTCACGGTCGCCTCGGTTATGTGCAGCGCCCGGCCGATGTCCGCGTTGCGCAGTCCCTTCGCGACCAGCGCCAGCACCTCCACCTCACGCGCGGACAGCGTCTGGGCGACCGGCCGGCGCATCTGGTTGACCAGTCGCCCGGCCACCGCGGGCGCGAGCACGGTCTCGCCGCGCGCCGCCGCCCGGATCGCGCCGGCCAGATCCGCCCGCGTCGCGTCCTTGAGCAGGTACCCCGAGGCGCCCGCCTCGACCGCGCGCAGGATGTCCGCGTCCGTCTCGTACGTCGTCAGCACGACCACCCGCGCGCCCGGGGACTCCGCGAGGATCCGCTCGGTCGCGCCCACCCCGTCCAGCCCGCGCATCCGCAGGTCCATCAGGATCACGTCCGCCTCGACCACGCGAGCCTGCGCGACCGCCTCCTCGCCCGAACCGGCCTCGCCGACGACCGTCAGGTCCGCCTCGGCCTCCAGCATCCCGCGCAGTCCCTCGCGGACCACCGGATGGTCGTCGACCAGCATGACCCGGATCAACGCGGCACCTCCAGCTGGACCGTCGTCCCTGAATCTCCACTGTGGACGGACAGGGTGCCGCCGACCTGCGTGGCCCGCGACCGCATGCCGATCAGCCCGAACCCGTCCGACGGCCGGTCGGTGTCGAACCCGGAACCGTCGTCGGCGACTCGCAGCACGGCGGCGGAACCGTGGACCCGCAAGCGAATCGACACCTCGGACGCGCCGGAGTGCTTGCGCACGTTGGTCAGCGACTCCTGCACCGCGCGCAGCAGCACCACCTCGGTCACCGTGGGCAGCACGACGCTCTCGCCGTCCACCCGGTAGCTCGCCTTGATCGACGTCTCCTCCGCGAGCCGCTCGAGCTGGCGGCGGATCGCCTCGTCCAGCGACCCGGTGCCCAGGGCGGAGGGCACCAGGCCCGCGACGAGTGCTCGCGCCTCGCCGAGGTTCTCCCGTGCGGCGCGGGCCGCGAGCTCGAGGTGCCGCCGTGCCTTGTCGCGGTCACCGTCCAGTTCGGACTCCGCGGCCTGCACGAGCGTGACGATGCTGGTGAAGCCCTGCGCCAGCGTGTCGTGGATCTCCGCCGCGAGCCGGGCCCGCTCGGCGGCGACCCCGGCTTCGCGGGAGAGCCGGGCGTTCTCCTCCCGGCTCTCCTCGAGCTCGCGGATCAGCCGGCCGCGCTCCTCGCTCTGGGTGATGATCCGCGTGATCCACGTGCCGAGCAGCACCGCGAACGTGATCGTCAGCAACGTGCCCGGGACGAACCCGTAGAGCGCGGTCTCGAGGCCGTCCTCCGCCAGCGCGGTCAGCACCGGGGTCAGGTTCGCCGGGATGATGACGAGGACCGCCTCGCGCACGTCCAGCGCCATGAACGCCATGGGGCACAAGGCGAACAGCGTGAACGACATGGACGACTGGACGAACGCGCCCGCGACGAGCAGGGCGACCATTCCGATCATGAAGACCCGGCCACGCCACGCGGAGCACGCGTCCCTCGCGGTGATGGCGGCCCGGCCGTACGTGACGTACCAGAGCGCCATGACGGTCAGGATGCCGATCGCCACCGCGTGGCCGGCCGGCGTCACGTCGGTCTCGCTGAACATCAGCAGGACGCACGCGACGTAGCCGATCGCGAAGTAGACCTCCCAGAGCCAGAACCAGCGCTGCCAGGCGTCCGGCGCGGCCGCGGTGGCGACTAGTTCTCGTTGCGGTTGGTCCACCGGAACGTCAGCAGGCACAACACCACTCCGATCACGCACCACGCGCCCAGCACCAGCGCCGTCTTCCCGTGCTCCCATGATCCCGCGACCTCCATCACCGTCATGCTGTCCGGCAGGAACACCGAACGGAACCCCTGGGCGACCCACTTGACCGGGAAGAACGAGCCGACGTCGATCATCCACCTGGGCAGGTCGGTGATCGGGATGATGTAGACGCCGGACAGGAACTGCAGCGCGATGTAGGGCAGGTTCACCACTGCGGCGGCCGCCTGCGCGGACTTCGCGATCGAGCTGACCGTGATGCCCAGCAGCGAGCAGGAGATCGTGCCGAGGACGAACACCCAGGCGAACGTGAACCAGCGGTCGGCCCCGCTCGGCAGCTCCACGTCGAACAACAGCATGCCGACCGCGACCAGCAGGATCACCTCGGCGATGCTCGCCACCGCGACCAGGATGATCTTGCCGATGAAGTAGGCCGAGGCCGGGATCGGCGCGCCGCGCAGCCGCTTGAGCGTGTGGTCGTCCCGGTCCTGCGCGACGCTGATGCCCAGGTTGAGGAACGACGTCGCGATGATGCCCGACCCGGCCATGCTGGCGGCGAACACCTGGCCGGCGGTGACGCCGGTGCCGCTGAAGGAGTCGCCGAAGACCGAGCCGAGCAGGATCAGGATGATCGCGGGGAAGGTGAACGTGAAGACGACCTGTTCCCGGGACCGGAAGAACTGCTTGAGCTCGATCGCGCCGCGGGAGAGGCCGAGGGTCAGCACGCCGGGCAGGGCCGGGCGGTCCGTGAGCGTGGTCATCGGGTGCCTCCGATCAGCTGCAGGTAGGTGTCCTCGAGACTCGGCCGGGTCACGGTCAGCTCGGCGAGCTCACGACCGCCGGAGGACAGCTCGTTGACGACCGCGGTCGGGGTCTCGGTGACGACCGAGTGGGAGCCCGTCTCGTCGACCCAGCTGACGGTGGCCTTGGCGGTGGAGCGGCCGCCGAGCGTGGCCGGCGTGCCGCTGGCGACGATCTTGCCGCCGGAGATGACGGCGACCTCGTCGGCGAGCGCCTCGGCCTCGTCGAGGTAGTGGGTGGTGAGCAGGATCGTGGTGCCGTCGGCGGCGAGGGCGCGGATGAGGTCCCAGAACTGCCGGCGCGCCTGCGGGTCGAACCCGGTGGTCGGTTCGTCGAGGAAGACCAGCTCGGGCCGGCCGATGATGCCGAGCGCCACGTCGAGGCGCCGGCGCTGGCCGCCGGAGAGCTGCTTGACGCGCGAGCCCGCCTTCTCGGTGAGCCCGACCTGCGCGATGACGGCGTCCGGGTCGGCGGGGCTCGGGTAGTAGCCGGCGTAGTGGCGGACGCTCTCCCGAACGGTCAGCTCGGCGGCGTCGTTGGCGGTCTGCAGCACGATCCCGATGCGGGCCCGCCACGTGCGGCCGGCGCTGCCCGGGTCCTGGCCCAGCACGGACACCTCGCCGGCGGTGCGAGTCCGGTGCCCCTCGAGAATCTCGACGGTGGTCGTCTTGCCGGCCCCGTTAGGCCCGAGCAGCGCGAACACCTGCCCGTACGGGATGTCGAGATCGACGCCGTCCACCGCGGCGATGTCGGCGTAGGACTTGCGCAGTCCTCGAACCTGAATGGCGGTCATGCCAGAAATCGTGCTCCCGCCCGGCTCAAGACGGAACGCCCACGCGACTGAACCCCACTGTCAACCGATCGACGGACACACCGTCAACCGCGCCTGGTCCACGCTGACTTGCCCACGGCCTCCTTGCCGCGCCGGCTTGCCGCGCTACCTTGCCGCGGCCCACGTCCACGCCGTCTGGTCCGCGCCGGTCTGCAGCTCTTGCCCCGGCCGCCGAGTCATCCACAGGGCGGCGAGTTGTCCACAAGTCGATCAAGCACCCCGAGAATGTCGGTGCCCCCGGGTAGTATTGGAACCGGGGCCGCCCCCCGGAGAGGGTGGGGGCCGCCATCCAGAGGGGGCGAATTTCGCGGCGCTTGTCGGCGGTTGTGTGGGTGCGCGGCGGGTCAGGATACGAAGTGCCAGTGGCCGTCTCGGCAGACCAGGGGCAGGTGGCGCTTCGGGGTTTCCGCCCGTGAGCCCTCCGGTGAGCAGTCGGACCAGGGCCATGCGGTCTGGCCGTCGTCATCCCCGCCGTTGCCGTTCCCGTTGCCAGGGCCGTCGTCGCCGTCGTCATCGTCGTTGTCGGGCGGAGGCGGTTTCGGAGCCGGCTTGGGCTTCGGTGGCTTGGGCTTCGGCGCGACCACCTTCGTCGTCTTGGTGGTCGTGGGTGGCGCGATGGCCGGCGGCTCCGGCAGGTCCGGCGGTAGTGCCAGCTCGGGGTCGGGCGCGGCTGGCGCGGGGCCGCCTGCGTCGGTGATCGTCGGGACGGCCGGCCTCGTGGTCGTCGCGTCGCCGCCGCTCGTGGCGGCCATCAGGACGAACCCGGCGACGATGCAGGTCACGACCGCGACCCCGGCGATCTCCGCGATCAGCAGCAGCCCGTCGTGCTCCGCATCCGGGTCTCGGTTCCGCCAGCGCGCGAGGCTGGGCAGCTTGAGCCGGGGGAGCGTGGGCCGTGGCATGACGTCATCTCCGTAGGTCCGTCGACGAACACGCTACTCACAGGTGAACGTACCCAAAGTAACCGTGAGGTCAACCGGCCGTACGGCGGAAATCAGCTGGGGCTGATGGTGTCCCAGCCCTCGACGTCCTCCGGGAGCCGCGGCGCCGGACCGACGTAGCGGGCGGACGGCCGGATCAGGCGGCCGGTTCGCTTCTGCTCCAGGATGTGCGCGCACCATCCGGCCGTGCGGGCGCAGGTGAACATCGCCGGCATCATGTGCGTCGGCACCTGGGCGAAGTCCAGGATCACCGCCGCCCAGAACTCCACGTTCGTCTCGATCGCCCGGTCCGGCCGTCGTTCCCGCAGCTCGGCCAGCGCCGCCTGCTCCAGCTCGGCCGCCGCCTCGTAGCGGGCCGCGCCGAGCTCGTGGCAGGTGCGCCGCAGCACCCGGGCCCGCGGGTCCTCCGCCCGGTACACCCGATGGCCGAAGCCCATCAGCCGCTCGCCGCGGTCCAGGATCGACGACACGACCTTGTGCGCGTCGCCGATGCGCTCGACCTCCTCGATCATCGGCAGCACCCGGGCCGGCGCGCCACCGTGCAGCGGGCCGGACATCGCGCCGATCGCGCCGGACAGCGACGCCGCCACGTCCGCGCCGGTGGAGGCGATGACCCGGGCGGTGAACGTGGACGCGTTCAGCCCGTGCTCGGCCGCCGACACCCAGTACGCGTCGATCGCCTTGACGTGCGCCGGGTTCGGCTCGCCGCGCCACCGCGTCATGAACCGCTCGGTGATCGTCGTGCACTCGTCGATCCGTCGCTGCGGGATCGCGGGCCGGCCGATGCCGCGCGCGGACTGCGCCACGTACGACAGCGCCATCACCGACGCCCGCGCGAGCTGCTCGCGCGCCTCGACGTCGCTGATGTCCAGCAGCGGCTGGTAGTCCCAGATCGGCGCGAGCATGGCCAGGGCCGCCTGCACGTCGACCCGGACGTCGCCCGTGTGCACCGGGATCGGGAACGGCTCCGCCGGCGGCAGGCCCTTGCCGAAACGGCCGTCGACGAGCAGCGCCCACACGTCGCCGAACGTCACCTTGCCCGCGAGGTCCTCGATATTCACGCCGCGGTAACGGAGCGCGCCGCCGTCGCGGTCCGGTTCGGCGATCTCGGTGCGAAAGGCGACCACGCCCTCCAGCCCGGGGCGGAAGCCATCGTCCGGTTCCGCCGGTTCCGCCGCCGCTGTCGTGTCGATCTTCCGCACCGCGCTGTGCATGGCTTCAGCCTCTCCCGAAACTCCCCGAACATCGCAACTTTCCTCCTGCCCGGGGGCCGGTGGCAATCGGCGGAGCTGGTGGCATCGGTCACGATTCAGGAGAACGATTCAGAACGCCGGTGTTACGCGTGCGTTTCCGGAACCGGAACGGCCACCTCCCGGTGGTACACCTCTCTCATGCACCTGACACCCGCCGAACGGGACAAGCTGCTGGTGGCGATGGCCGCGGAGATCGCCCGGCGGCGGTTGTCCCGCGGTGTGCGGCTGAACTACCCGGAGGCCGTCGCGCTGATCACCGACCACGTCGTCGAGGGCGCGCGGGACGGTCGCCCGGTCGCCGAGCTGATGTCCAGCGGCCGCTCGGTGCTCGGCCGGGAGCAGGTGCTCGACGGCATCCCCGAGATGCTCGACTCCGTGCAGGTGGAGGCGACCTTCCCGGACGGCACCAAGCTCGTGACCGTGCACAGCCCCATCGTCTGAGAGGCCGCCATGACGCCTGGAGAGATCCTGCCGGCCGCCGAGCCGGTCGAGCTCAACCCCGGCCGGCCGCGGCTGGCGCTGGTCGTGCGCAACACCGGCGACCGGCCCGTGCAGGTCGGCTCGCACTTCCACTTCGCCGCGGCCAACCCAGGGCTCGAGTTCGACCGCGACGCCGCGCGCGGCCACCGGCTCGACGTCCCGGCCGGCACGTCCGTCCGCTTCGAGCCCGGCGTGGAGCGCGAGGTGTCGCTGGTGCCGCTGGCCGGGCGGGGCGTGGTACCGGGGCTGCGCTCGTGACCGCCGTCGACCGCGCCCGCTACGTGTCGCTGCTCGGGCCGAGCGTGGGGGACCGGATCCGGCTGGCCGACACCGACCTGCTCGTCGAGGTCACCGAGGACCGCTGCCTCGGGCCGGGTGGCTCCGGCGACGAGGTGATCTTCGGCGGTGGCAAGGTGGTTCGCGAGTCGATGGGCCAGTCGACCGCGACCCGCGCCGAAGGCGCGCCGGACCTGGTGATCACCGGGGTGGTGGTGCTGGACCACTGGGGCGTTGTCAAGGCCGACGTGGGCGTGCGGGACGGGCGGATCGTCGGGATCGGCAAGGCCGGCAACCCGGACACGATGGACGGCGTCGACCCCGCGCTCGTGATCGGGCCGTCGACCGAGGTGATCGGCGGCCAGGGCAAGATCCTCACCGCCGGCGGGATCGACTGCCACGTGCACTTCATCTGTCCACAGTTGACCGACACCGCGCTCGCGTCCGGGCTGACCACGCTGATCGGCGGCGGCACCGGGCCGGCCGAGGGCAGCAAGGCCACCACGGTCACCCCCGGCGCGTTCAACCTCGGCCGGATGCTGGCCGCGATGGACGGTCAGCCGGTGAACGTCCTGTTGCTGGGCAAGGGGAACACGGTGTCGGCCGAGGGACTGCGCGAGCAGCTCGCCGCCGGCGCGGGCGGGTTCAAGCTGCACGAGGACTGGGGCACGACGCCGGCGGCGATCGACGCGTGCCTGCGGGTGGCCGACGAGTCCGGCGTGCAGGTGGCGATCCACACTGACACCCTGAACGAGGCCGGCTTCGTCGAGTCCACAGTGGACGCCATTGCCGACCGGTCGATCAACGCGTACCACACCGAGGGCGCGGGCGGCGGGCACGCGCCGGACATCATCCGTGTGGTGAGCCTGCCGAACGTGCTGCCCTCGTCGACCAACCCGACCCGGCCGCACACGGTGAACACCATCGACGAGCACCTCGACATGCTCATGGTCTGCCACCACCTGAACCCGTCGGTGCCCGAGGACCTCGCGTTCGCGGAGAGCCGGATCCGACCGTCGACGATCGCGGCCGAAGACGTGCTGCATGATCTCGGCGCGATCTCGATGATCGGCTCGGACTCGCAGGCGATGGGCCGGATCGGCGAGGTGATCATCCGCACCTGGCAGACCGCGCACGTGAACAAGCGCCGCTGCGGCGTACTGCCCGGCGACGCCACGGCGGACAACCTGCGGGCGCGGCGGTACGTGGCCAAGTACACGATCAACCCGGCGATCGCGCACGGGCTGGCGCACGAGATCGGTTCGGTGGAGGTCGGCAAGCTCGCCGACCTGGTGTTGTGGGAGCCGAAGTTCTTCGGGGTGAAGCCCTCGCTCGTGTTGAAGGGCGGGTTCATCGCGTGGGCGGCCATGGGCGACGCGAACGCCTCGATCCCCACGCCGCAGCCGGTGTTGGCCCGGCCGATGTACGGTGCCGCCCCGCGGGTCGCCTCGGCGTCGAGCCTGCACTTCGTGGCCGACGCCGCGCTCGGGCTCGCCGAGCGTCTCGGTACGGCGACGCCGATGGTGGCGGTCGCGGACACTCGGCGGGTCACGAAGACGGACATGATCGCCAACGACGCCCTGCCGGACGTGACCGTCGACCCGGACACCTTCGCCGTGCACGTCGACGGCGAGCTGATCGAGCCGGCGCCGGTGACCGAGCTGCCGATGGCGCAGCGGTACTTCCTGTTCTAGCCAGGGGCGTCTGATGGACATCGCCGCGCTGCTGCTGGCCGACTCCCGGTTCCCCGGGGGCGGGCACGTGCACTCGGGCGGGCTGGAGGAGGTGGTCGCGCGCGGGCTGGTGCGGACCGAGGACGACCTGTCGCCGTTCCTGGCTGGCCGGCTGCGCGCGGCCGGCGCGCTCGCGGCCGTGTTCGCGGCCGCCGCGGCACACGCCGCGGCCCGCGGCGCCGACCTGTGGTCCACTTTGGACATGGAGTTGGACGCCCGGACGCCGTCGGCGGCACAGCGCGCCGCCTCCCGCGCCCAGGGGCGGGCGACCGCGCGGGCCGTCAGCGTTGTCCCCATTGTGGACAGTCGGTGTGGAAGATCCTTGCGCGTCCTGCTGTCAGCGACGCCGCGCCCGCACCACGCGATCGTGCTCGGCGCGGCGACGGCGGCCTTCGGCGGCGCACCAGCGGACGCGGCGCTCGCGGCGGCGTACCTGTCGGTGAGCGGGCCGGCGAGCGCCGCCGTGCGGCTGCTCGGCCTGGATCCGTTGCGGGTCAACGGGGTCGTCACCGTGCTGGCGCCCGAGTTGCGGTCGGTCGCGGCG
>NZ_JBOHGA010000188.1:0-12682 GCF_050699915.1 Actinophytocola sp. | reverse complement strand
GCGCGCACCTCGTCGGCATCGCCGACGTCGGCTCGCTCGGCGACGCCCGCGCAGCCGAGCGCCGCGAGCTCGTCGACGACCGCGGCCGCCTCGGCGGCCGAACGGGAGTAGTTGACGACCACGCCCTTCGCCCCGGCCCCGGCGAGCGCCAGCGCGGTGGCCCGACCGATCCCGGTGCCGCCGCCGGTCACGACGGCGATGGTGCCCCGCAGGTCCATCTATCCCTCCGTTGCCGCGAACCGCACGGCGGCAAGCGCACCATCGCGGTCCAGCCGGTCGAGTCCATCCGCGAGCAGCTTCGCGAACGCGGGGTCATCCCGCAGCCGCGCGGGTAGGAAGTCTATTGTGGACAGTTCGGAGTGGCGGAGGAAGCCCGCCAGCGCCAGGCAGATCAGCCGCGGCTCGGTGCCGGCGTCGAGCAGCTCGGCGGCCGGCTCCAACAGGCGCTGCGGCAGCTTGCGCGGGCCGTCGGCGCCGATCTGGGCCAGGCGGTGGGTGATCCGCGGGTTGCGCAGTCGGTCCAGCAGCGTGTCGACCTCGGCCGTGCCGACGGTGCGGCCGAAGCGAGCCAGCGACGCGCCGGTCTCGGTACGCAGCAGGCGGTCCGCGTAGCCGGCGAACTCCTCGCGCCGGGCCACCTCGGCGGTGCTCGCGAAACCGGCGAGCAGGCCCAGGTAGGCGAGCGCGGAGTGGGTGCCGTTTACCAGCCGCAGCTTGGCCGCCTGATGTGGCGCGACATCCGGCACGAGCTCGGCGCCGGCCCGCTCCCACGCCGGTCGCCCCGCGGCGAAGTCGTCCTCGATCACCCACGCCCGGTACGGCTCGCCGACCACCGCGCCGCGGTCGACGAGTCCGAGCGTCTTCGCGACGTGCGCGAGGTCGGCCGGGGTGGTGGCCGGCACGATCTGGTCGACCACGGTGGACGGGAACCGGACGTGCTCGGCGATCCAGTCGGCGAGCAGCACATCGTGCCCGGCCAGGCAGTACTCCCGCACCAGGCGCGCGAGCAGTCGGCCGTTGTCGGGCAGGTTGTCGCACGAGAGCACGGTCAGCCCGCCGTGTCGCCGGGACCGCCGCCGGTGCAGCCCGGCCACGAGCCGGCCGACAACGGTGACCGGCGGGCGGCCGGTGAGATCGGCCGCCACCTCGGGGTCGCCGGTGCGCAGCCGGCCGGTGACCGGGTCGTGCCGGTAGCCGGCCTCGGTGACCGTCACCGTCACGACCCTGGTGTCCACATCGGACAGCACGGTGGTGAGCCGGTCCGGCTCGGCGCTCGCGAGCAGCACCTCGCCGATGCTGCCGACCACCCGCAGCCGCTCGCCGCCGGAGTCCCGATCGGCGACGGTGAACAGGCAGTCCTGCGCGGCGAGGGCGTCGCGTACCGTGGGGCTGCGCTGACCGACCGCGCAGATCGCCCAGCTCCCCGGCTCGGCGCGCATCGCCTCCTCGGTGAGCACCGCCTGGTGCGCCCGGTGGAACGCGCCGAGTCCCAGGTGGACGATCCCGATCCCCGTCCGCGGCAGGGCGTCGGCGACCGTCGCGCGGGACAGCCGCGGCAGGCCGGTCACCGGGTCGCGACCCGCCCGGAGTCCGGGAGCGAGTCGGCCGCGTCGACCAGCGTGATGTCCACGTCCTTGCTCTCCTTCGACAGCCAGAACGCCACGAACGATATCGCCGCCGTGCCGATGATCCACACCGCCACCAGCCAGCCCTCGCCGTCGGCCTGCGCCACCAGCGCGGCGGCGATCAGCGGCGAGAACCCGCCGAGCGCGGCGCCGATCTCGCGGGACGCGGCGAACCCGGTGTAGCGCACCCGCGCGCCGAACAGCTCCGCGTAGAACGCCGGCTGCACCGCGATCATCGGCGCGAACCCGAGCGTGGTGGCGAGGACCAGCGCGACCCAGATCAGCGCCGGCTCGCGGGTGTCGAGCAGCAGGAAGAACGGGAACGCGAACGCGGCGGTGAACACCACGCTGAACAGGTTCAGCGGCCGGCGTCCGACCCGGTCGGACAGCGCGCCGTACACCGGTTGCAGCGCGATCACGAGGACGCTGAAGATGATCACACCGGTGAGCCCGACCCACCGTCCCAGCCCGAGCGTCTTGGTGATGTAGGTCAGGCTGTAGGTGGCGAAGATGTAGACGATCGCGGTGTCGCAGATGTGTGCGCCGATGCCGATCAGGAAGTTGCGCGGGTAGCGGCGCAGCGCGTCGAGCATCGGCAGCCGAACGGTGGTCTGCTGGGCGGCCATCCGGCGGAACACCGGCGACTCCGCCACCCGCAGCCGCACGTACAGCGCCACCCCGATCAGTACGAAGCTGAACCAGAACGGGATCCGCCACGCCCACGCGAGCACGGTCTGCTCGCCCAGCAGCTCCACCAGCAGGAACACGACGGTGCCGGTCAGGAGTCCGATCTGGACGCCCGTCTGCGCGAACGAGGTGAAGAAGCCGCGCCTGCGTGCCGGGGCGTGCTCGGCGAGCAGTGTCGACGCGCCGCCGAACTCCGCGCCGGCGCCCAGGCCCTGGCACATCCGCAGGATCGTCAGCAGGATCGGCGCGGCGATGCCGATCGACTCGTAGGTCGGCAGCAGGCCGATGAGCCCGGTCGAGATGCCCATCACCAGCGTGGTGACGATCAGCGTCGCCCGGCGGCCGATGCGGTCGCCGAGGTGGCCGAAGAAGAACCCGCCGAGCGGGCGGACCGCGAACCCGACGCCGAAGGTGGCGAACCCGACGATCGCGCCGGTGGCCGGGTCGCCGGTGACGAAGAACAGCTCGTTGAACACGAGCGTCACGGCGAAGCCGTAGATGAAGAAGTCGTACCACTCGAGCGCGGTGCCGACCACGGACGCGCCGACCACCCGGCGCAACTCCCGAGGCGTGGTGTCCGGGACCGATGTGGCGGCCCCGTCGTCGTTGACGGTCATGGTCGCTCCTCCTCTGTCCTCAGTAGAGCGTTGAGCTCGTGCCAGGTCGGCTCCGCGATGGGGATGCCGTCGCGCTCCCGCTCGCGGCGCACCCGCTCCTCCGGCTCGCCGGGCACCAGCACCTCGCGGTGTCCCTCGGCGGCCGGAGTCGCGGTGAGCTCGCGGCAGAACCGCTCAGTCTGCTCGCGGAACTCGACCACCGGCAGGAAGGCGGCGATGTCGAACGCGAGCAGTACCGTGCCGAAGCCGCCGCGGAAGCCGGGCATGCTGCCGATGCCGGTGCCGGACACCAGCCCGCCGACGATCTCGATGAGCACGGACAGCCCGTAGCCCTTGTGGCCGCCGAAGGGCAGCAACACGCCGCCGGCGTAGAAGTCGGCCGGGTCGGTCGACCCGCGGCCCTCGGCGTCGAGCACCAGACCCTCGGGCACCGGCTCGTCCCGGTCGCGGGCCACCGCGAGCTTGCCCTCGGCCACGCCGGAGGTGGCCCAGTCCATGACGACCGGTGGTTTGTCCGGCGCCCGGGGCGCGGCCCAGGCGAGCGGGTTGGTGCCCAGCCGGCGTTCCCGGCCGCCGAAGGGCGCGACGGTCGCGTCGGCGTTGCCGAAGGCCAGCGCCACCAGGTCGTGCTCGGCCAGCGTGGCGACGTACTCGCCGAGCCGGCCGACGTGGTTGCAGTCGCGGATGGCGGCCACCCCCGAGCCGTACTCGGTCGCCAGCGTGCGCAGCTCGCGGACCGCGCGTCCGGCGGCCAGCTGGCCGAACGCGCGCCGGCCGTGCACGACGATCGTGCCCGGCCGAGTGGCCTCCGCCTTCGGCTCGGCGCGCGGGACGATCTGTCCACTGTGGATCTTGGCGACGTAGTCGACCAGCCGGCGCACGCCATGCGAGTCGTGCCCGAGCAGGTTGGACCCGACCAGCGAGCGGGCCACGGTCTGCGCGTCCACTGTGGACGTGCCAGCGGCGACGAGGATCCGGGTGGCAAGCTCCACGAGATCCTCGGCAGTCACGTTCCGTCTGACGGAACCATGTTCCATCGACATTTCGACATGCTGGCACAAGCCGGTCGCTCTGTGAACCCGGTCGCCGGTCTTGGTCGGTTCAGCTCTTGCCCAGCGCCCGCGACACCTCGGCCGCCGCGTCGGTGACCAGCCGCGGCAGTTCGGGGTTCTCGCTGGTGACCGGGAAGAGCGCGGCCGCGGACAGCGCGCCGAGCACCTCGCCGGTGTGGTCGAAGACCGCGGCGCCCACCGCGCGCACGCCGGGCTCGTTCTCCTCGTGGTCCTCGGCGTAGCCGCGCTCGCGGACCGTCGCCAGCTCTGCCAGCAGGGCGTCGGCGTCGGTGATCGTGCGCTCGGTGCGCGCGGCGAGCCCGGTGCGCGCGGCGATCCCGCGCACCTCGTCGTCGGGCAGGGTGGCCAGGATGGCCTTGCCGATCGAGGTGCAGTGCAGCCCGAGGCTCATGCCGACGCGCGAGGCGAGGTGGTAGGGCAGGGCCGCCTCGAGCTTGGCGACGTAGACGGCCTCGTCGCCGGACAGCAGGGCGAGGTGGACCGTCCAGCCGGAGCGCTCCTGCAGCTCGCGCAGGATCGGCCGGACCTGCTCGGCGATGTCGAGGCGCTGCAGGAACCGGCCGGCGAGGCTGAGGATGCGCGGGCCGCCGGTGTAGCGACCGGTCCCGTCGGTGCGGGCGAAGCCGTGCCGGACGAGGGTCTGCAGGATTCGGTGGACGGTAGCCTTCGGCAGGCCGGAGGTGGCGGCGATGTCGGCGATGCGCGTGTGGTCGGCGAGCGCCTCAAGCACGCTCAACGTCTTGTCCGCCGCCGACTGCGGCGCCTCGCCTGCCATGCGGTCAATGTAGGCGAGAATCGATCATCGGGGGCGCTGTGTGTGGCGTCGACACCGGGCAGGCGGCGATTGTGGCTGTCCGCTACGTGGAGCCGGGGCGGGCCGAGCCGTAGGTTCACGAGCATGACCGGGGGTGCCGGCTCGTGGTGGAACGACTTCCTCCGCCTGCTCACCCGTGACGCCGCCGCGGTCGAGTTCGAGGGCCCGCCGCTCGCCGCCCGCTCACGGGGCGCCGCGCCGGAGGTCGTCGAGGAGCTCGAGGAGGGCAAGCGGCTCGCCCTGCGAGTCCGGGAGACGCTCGCGACCCGGCGGCGCCGGGAGAGCCGGCTGACCGCGCTGTTCGAGACCGCGGGCGACCTCGCCCGGCTCACCGACCTGGACTCGGTGCTCTCCGCGATCGTGCGGCGGGCCCGCCAGCTGCTCGGCACCGACGTCGCCTACCTGACGATGCACGACCCCGAGCGCGGCGATACCTACATGCGGGTCACGGCCGGCTCCACGTCGGCGGCGTTCCAGCGACTGCGGCTCGAGCCGGGCGAGGGGCTCGGCGGGCTGGTGGCCCAGACCGGGATGCCGTACTTCACCGCCAACTACCCGGCCGACCCCCAGTTCCGGCACATCGGTGAGATCGACTCCGCGGTCGGCGAGGAGGGGCTGACGTCGATCCTCGGGGTCCCGCTGCAGATCGGGCAGCGGGTGATCGGCGTGCTGTTCGCCGCGAACCGCACCGAGCGTCCGTTCACCCGGGAGGAGGTCGCGCTGCTCGGCTCGCTCGCGGCGCACGCCGCGGTGGCGATCGACCAGGCCCGGCTGCTCGACGAGACCCGGGTCGCGCTCGCCGAGCTGAACAACGCCAACCGGCTGCTGCAGGCACACAGCGCGGCCGTGGAACGAGCCGCGGCCGCCCACGACAAGATGGCCCAGCTCGTGCTCACCGGTGGTGGCGTGGCCGACGTCGCGGTCAGCACCACCGAGGTGATCGGCGGCTCGCTGCTCGTGCTCGACGAGCAGGACCGGGAGCTCGCCGGAGTGGGGGAGCCGGTGCCCGTCGAGCCGGCCAAGCTCGCCGGGGCGGTGGCGGCCTCGCGGGCGAGCGGCCGCGCGGTGCGGGAGTCCGGGTGCTGGCTCGCCGCGGTCTCGGCCGGCACCGAGCACCTCGGCGCGCTCGTGTTGAACGGGAAGCCGGACCTGGAGGAGGCCGACCTGCGGATCCTCGAGCGCGCCGCGGTCGTCACCGCGTTGCTGCTGCTCGCCCGCCGGTCGGAGGCCGAGGTCGAGGGCCGGGTCCGCGGGGAGCTGCTCGACGACCTGCTCCACCGCGCGGACCTCGATCCCGCGGTGCTGTCCTCCCGTGCCCGGCGGCTCGGCGCCGACCTCGACGTGGCGTACTGCGTGTTCGTCGCCGACCTCGGCGACGCCGACCGCCGTCGCGCGGCGGCCGCGGCGAGCCACCTGGCCCGCGCCAGGGGCGGGCTGTCCGGCACGTTCGACGGCCACCTGGTGCTGCTGCTCCCCGGCGACGAGCCGGGCAAGGCCGCCGCCGGGCTCGCGCGGGAGCTGGGCGGCAGGTTGTCCGCCGAGGTCACCGTCGGCGGGGCCGGCCCGGCGCGGGGCGCGACGGAGATCGAGCCGGCCCACCGGGAGGCCGGGCGTTGCCTCGGCGCGTTGCGGGCCCTCGGCCGGACGGGCGACGGGGCGGGGCCGGGCGACATCGGGTTCGTCGGCCTGGTGCTGAGCGACCGGCCGGACCTGGCCGGGTTCGTGCGCGCCGAGCTCGGCCCGGTCCTGGACTACGACGAGCGGCGGGGGACCGGGCTGGTGCACACCCTGGAGGCGTACTTCTCCTGTGGCGGCAACCTCACCCGGACCAAGGAGGTGTTGCACGTTCACGTCAACACCGTGACCCAGCGCCTCGAGAGGATCGCCCAGCTGATCGGCGCGGACTGGCAGTCGCCCGAGCGCGAACTGGAGCTGCAACTCGCGCTGCGGCTGCACCGGGTGCGCGGCGGTTGATCGCCAACGCCGGCGTCCATGTGTGGAATTGCCACACCGGGCGAGCAGCTTGTGGCGGTCGCGGCCATGTCGCGGCGAACCGGCAGTCCCTAGGGTCGTCGCCGTGACGAGCGCCACACCTCCCGCGGCGGCGCGGGCGGTGACCCCGATGCTGCGGACCCGTGGGCTCACCAAGGAGTTCAGCGGATTCCGTGCGGTGAGCGAGGTCGACCTGAGCGTCGCGCCGGGCACCGTGCACGCACTGGTAGGGCCCAACGGCGCCGGCAAGACCACGCTGTTCAACCTGCTCACCGGGTTCCTCCAGCCCACCAGCGGCACGATCGCCATCGACGGCCGCGACGTGACCGGCATGCGGCCGGAGCGGATCGCGCAACGCGGGGTCGCGCGCTCGTTCCAGATCACCAGCCTCTTCGAGGAGCTCAGCCTCGCCCAGCACGTGGAGCTCGCGCTGCTGGGCCGCGACGGGCAGGGCTTCCAGTTCTGGCGCTCCGAGAAGCGGCTGCGCCGCTACCGCGCGGAGACCGACGAGCTGCTCGAGCAGGTGGGGCTCGCCGGGCGGGCGGAGACGCCGGCCGGCAGCCTTGGGTACGGCCAGAAGCGGGCGCTGGAGCTCGCCCTCGCCCTCGCGTTGTCGCCGCGGCTGCTGCTGCTCGACGAGCCGACCGCGGGCATGGGCGTCGAGGACGTCTCGCGCACCATCGACCTGATCCGGCGGGTGCGCGAGGACCGCACGGTCGTGTTGGTGGAGCACAACATGAAGGTCGTCGGCGACCTGACCGACCGGGTCACGGTCCTGCAGTTCGGCAAGGTTCTCGCGGAGGGCCCGTACGAGCAGGTCCGCGACGACCCGGCGGTGATCACCGCCTATTTGGGAGAGTCGGTGAGCGAGAGCGAGGGAGCGTCCGCCGTCTGGACTGAGGAGCGCGCGCAGGCGCGAGGGACGAGTGCCGAGCACGCGACGAGGGAAGACGGCGGGTAGCGGATGAGCGAAGCGAACGATCGAACACAGCTTGGCGTCCGGGATGTGCACGCGAGCTACGGCGAGGCCCAAGTCCTGGCCGGGGTGTCGCTGGACGTGGCCGGCGGCGAGGTGGTGACCCTCGTCGGCCGCAACGGTGCTGGCAAGACCACGCTGCTGCGCTGCCTGATGGGCCTGCACCGGTCGATGACCGGCACGGTCGAGCTGGACGGCACCGACATCTCCCGGCTGGCGCCACACCGGCGCTGCCGGCTCGGCCTGGGCTACGTCCCCGACGACCGCGGCATCTACGCCACGCTCACCGTCGAGGAGAACCTCACGCTGCCGCCGACGACCGGGCCGGACGCGTGGCCGCTGGAGAAGGTGTACGAGGCATTCCCGGTGCTCGGACAGCGGCGGCGCCAGTCGGGCTCGCACCTCTCGGGCGGGGAGCAGCAGATGCTCGCCGTCGCGCGGGTGCTGCGGATGGGCGCCCGGCTGCTGCTCGCCGACGAGCCGACCGAGGGCCTCGCCCCGCTGCTGGTCCAGCAGATCGGCGAGATCATCCGCACGGTCAAGGCGCACGGCGTCACCGTGTTGCTGATCGAACAGAACGTGCACTTCGCCACGACCGTGGCCGACCGGCACTACCTCATCGCCCAGGGCCGGGTGGTCGAGTCGCTCGACAACGCCGAGGTCCGGGAGCGCGAGCACGAGCTGCTCGAGTACCTGGGCATCTGACGACAGGAGGAACACGTGGCAACGACGCTGAAGCGGATGGGTGCGCTCACTGCGGCGCTGGCCGTGGGTGCCGTGCTCGCAGGTTGTGGTGGCGGTCCGCAGAGTGGCGGTGGCAAGGTCAGCGGCGACGCCATCAAGTTGGGCGTGATCACCGACCTGTCCGGCGTCTACTCCGAGCTGGCCGGGAAGAACGCCGTCGAGGCGGTCGAGATGGCGGTCGACGACTTCAAGAAGAAGCACGCCGACGACGCGGTCACCGACAACATCGAGGTGAGCTCCGCGGACCACCAGAACAAGCCGGAGATCGCCAACACCGCGGCCCGCGAGATGTACGACCGCGACGGCGTGGACGCGATCTTCGACGTGCCGACCTCCTCGGCCGCCCTCGCCATCGCGACCGTGGCCGAGCAGAACAAGAAGCTGTACTTCAACATCGGCGCCGCCACCACCGAGCTGACCGGCGAGCAGTGCAACCCCTACACGTACCACTACGCCTACGACACCTGGATGCTCGCGCACGGCACCGGCACGACCGTCACCGAGCAGGGCGCCAAGCAGTGGTACATGATCTATCCCGACTACGCGTTCGGGCAGGACATGAACCGCAGCTTCACCGAGGCGATCGAGGCCGCCGGCGGGACCGTCGGCACGGCCGACCCCACGCCGTTCCCGAACGACAACTTCGCCACGTTCATGACCAAGGCGCCCAACCTGAGCCCCAAGCCGGACGTGCTCGGCACCATGCAGGCCGGCGGTGACCTCGTCAACGTCGTCAAGCAGTACAACGAGTTCGGCCTGCGGCAGAAGGGCGTGGACCTCGCGGTCGGCCTGATGTTCGACACCGACATCGACTCCATCGGCGTCGGTCCGCTGGCCGGCACGCTGTTCACCACGGCCTGGTTCTGGAACATGGACGACCAGAGCCGCGAGTGGGCCGACCGGTTCAAGGAGCGCACCGGCACCCGCCCGACCTTCGACCACGCGGCGAACTACTCCGCGGCGACGCAGTACCTCGAGGCCATCCAGCGGGCCGGCGGCGACGACGCCGACTCAGTGCGCAAGGAGCTCGACGGCTACGAGTTCGAGGACTTCTTCGCCCGCGACGCGCAGTTCCGCGCCGAGGACCACCGCGTCACCCACGAGTCCTATCTGGTCAAGGTGAAGGCGGAGGACCAGGTCGAGGAGGACTTCGACTTCACCGAGCTGGTCAAGAAGATCCCGGCCGACGAGGCGTTCCGGAAGGCGTCCGACAGCGGCTGCCAGATGGGCTGATCCCTTGGAACTCGTGCAGCAGCTGTTCAACGGCTTGGTGAGTGGCAGCTTCTACGCCCTGCTGGCGCTGGGGCTGTCGGTGATCTTCGGCATGCTCGGTGTGGTCAACTTCGCCCACGGCGCGTTCTACATGCTCGGGGCGGTCGGTGCCTTCGTGCTGCTGGACGGTGTGGGGCTGAGCTGGTGGCTCGCGCTGCTGGTGGTGCCGGCCGTGCTCGGCCTCGTCGGCATGGTCCTCGAACGGGTGCTGGTGGCGCGGCTGGTCCGGCTCGACCCGCTGTACAACTTCCTGCTCACCTTCGGCGTCGCGCTGATCCTGCAGGACCTGGTGCGGCTGAAGTACGGCGTCACCTCGCAGCCCTACTCGCGGCCGGAGCTGCTCGACGGGTCGATGAGCCTCGGGCTGTTCGACTATCCCAAGTACCAGGTGTTCGTGTTCGTCTTCTCGATCGTCGTCTCGGTGTTGGTGTGGCTGGTGCTGACCAAGACCCGGGTGGGCATGATCGTGCGCGCGGCGACCGAGCGTCCGGAGCTGACTCGCTCGCTCGGCATCGACGTGCGGCGCTGGATCACGCCGGTGTTCGGGTTCGGCATCGCGCTGGCGGGGCTCGCCGGCGTGCTCGCCGCCCCGATGCGCGCGGTGAACTCCAGCATGGGCGCGGACCTGATCATCGTGATCTTCGCGGTCGTGGTGATCGGCGGGCTCGGCTCGGTGTTCGGCTCGGTGGCCGCCGGCTACCTCGTCGGGATGCTGACCGCGGTCGGCAGCCTCTACGTGCCGGCGCTGTCGCAGAGCCTGGTCTTCATCCTGATGGCCCTGGTGCTGCTGTTGCGGCCGGCAGGGCTGTTCGGTCGCGAGGAGGGCGTGCACACATGATCGTCTCCAGGCTCGTGGCCGGCACCCGTGGCCGCTCGCCGCTGGTCCGCGTCGGGCTGCTGGTCGTCGGGCTTGCGGTGGCGTTCGGGCTGCCATGGATGATCTATCCGCCGGTGGCGCTGGACATCACGGCGTGGGCGCTGTTCGCGGTCGCGCTCGACCTGCTGCTCGGCTACACGGGCCTGCTCTCGTTCGGGCACGCCGCGTTCTGGGGCTCGTCGGCCTACGCCACCGGCCTCATCGCGATCGAGACCGGCCTGCCGTTCTACGTGGCCGTGCTGGGCGGCGCGGTCGTGGCGGCGCTGATCGCGCTGCCGATCGCGATGCTGTCGGTGCGACGCACGGGCATCTACTTCGCGATGGTGACGCTGGCGTTCGCGCAGCTGATCTACTTCGTGGCCAACCAGTGGCGCTCGCTCACCGGCGGCGAGAACGGGCTGCAGGGGATCCCGCGGGAGGCGTTCGGGCTCGACCTGGCGGACTCGTTCTACTTCTACTACGCGGCGCTTCCGTTGGTGCTGCTGGGTTTCCTCGGAGCGTGGCGGGTAGTGCACTCGCCCTTCGGCCGGGTCATGGTCGCGATTCGGGAGAACCCCGCCCGTGCCAGGGCGCTCGGCTACCCGGTCGACCGGTACAAGGTGCAGGTGTTCGTGATCTCGGCGTTCCTCGCCGGCATCGCGGGCGGGGTGTACGCCGTGGGGCACGGGTTCGCCTCGCTGCAGGAGGTCTACTGGACCACCTCTGGCAAGGTGGTCGTGATGAACATCCTGGGTGGCATGGGCACGCTGTGGGGCCCGGTGCTCGGCGCGGGCGTCATCGTCGTGCTCGAGGACTACCTGGCCACCGCCGGCATCGACGCGGTCGGCATCGTGACCGGCGCGATCTTCGTGGTCACGGTGCTCGTGTTCCGCCGCGGCATCTGGGGCACCGCGCGCCGGCTGTTGTCGCGCCGCGGCCGCGACGGCGGCGATGCCGCGCCGGACGAGGAACCCCTCACCCAGGAGCCGAGCCCCACGCCGGCGCCACAGGGGTGACCGACGAGCCGTTCCTCGACGCGGTCCGGACGCTCACGCCCGGCTCGGGCCCGGCACCCTCGGGGTTGACCGAGGCCGGCTGCGTCGAGCTGTTCGAGGCGCAGGCGACCAGCCGGCACCTGGACCTCGCGGCCCGCCGGCTGAAGGCCGAGGGCGACGGGTTCTACACGATCGGCTCGGCCGGCCACGAGAGCAACGCGGCGGTCGCGATGGCGTTGCGGCCCACCGATCCCGCGCTGCTGCACTACCGCTCCGGCGGGTTCTACGTGGCCCGCGCGCGGCAGGTCCCCGGCCACGACCCGGTCCGCGACGTGCTGCTCGGCCTGGTCTCCTCGAGCGAGGAGCCGATCGCCGGCGGGCGGCACAAGGTGTTCGGTCATCCGGATCTCGCGGTGATCCCGCAGACCTCGACGGTCGGCAGCCACCTGCCGCGAGCGGTCGGCGTGACGTTCGCGATCGAGCGGGCCCGCGGCATCGGCGTGCCGGCGGCGTGGCCGGCGGACTCGGTGGTCGTGTGCTCCTTCGGGGACGCGTCGGCCAACCACTCGACGGTCACCGGCGCGGTGAACGCCGCGTCCTGGTCGGCCTACCAGGGCATGCCGCTCCCGCTGCTGTTTCTCTGCGAGGACAACGGGATCGGCATCAGCGTGCCCACGCCGCCGGGCTGGGTCGCCCGCACGTACGGCGACCGCCCGGGACTGCGGTACTTCCACGCGACCGGCGCCGACCCGGCCGGCACGTTCGACACCGCCGCCGAGGCCGCCGCGTGGGTGCGGGAGCACCGCCGGCCGGCGTTCCTGCACCTGACCACGGTCCGGCTGCTGGGCCACGCGGGCTCGGACGTCGAGTCGGCCTACCGCACGCCGGCGGAGATCGCGGCCGACCACCGGCACGACCCGCTGCTCGGCACCGCCCGGCTGCTCGTCGGCGCGGGCATCCGCACGCCCGACGAGGTGCTCGACCGCTACGAGGCGATCCGCGAGCTGGTGTGGCAGTCGGCGGCCGCGGCG
>NZ_JBOHGA010000187.1:0-12683 GCF_050699915.1 Actinophytocola sp. | reverse complement strand
GCGCATGGTCGTGTACGCGCCGGCCGTCGCCTCGACCACCTTCGCGGCCTGGTCCAGCCGTGCGTGCGCGGTCGACGTCGCGGTGCCGGACAGCGACGAGCGCGCGGCGAACCCGTCGGCGGCGGCACCCTGCCAGCCCGACGCGGCCGTCGACGCACCGTCGTCCAGCGACGTGCGGGCACCGCTCAGCGCGGACATCGCGGCCGACACCGGCTCGGCGGCCGTGCGGATCCGGCTCGCGTCACCGCTGGCCAGCCGCGCGTAGAGCTCTTCGGGGTCGATCACGAGCCGGCCGCCGTGACGTCCGCCGCCGCGTTCTCGTCGCGCCGCTCGTAGTCGTCGGCGCCGGAGACCAGCCCGTCGCCCGCGTCCGCGAGCCAGGTCGAGCCGTGCCGCAGGTCGTCGCCGTGCTCACCGGCGAAGGTCGCGAACGCCCGGGCCAACTCGTCGGCGGCGGGCACCTCGCCCAGCGTGGCCGCCACCAGCCGCGCGCCCGACAGCAGCCCGGCGGCGTCGGACACCGCGTCCGAGCCGGCGTACACGTCGCGAGACGCGCCGCGCAGCGTCGCCGGATCCACCTGGTAACCGTCGGCCACGGCGACCTCCAAGCTTGGGGTGCGCACTGAAATTACCCAACCGGGCGGCTGCGTAGGGTGTTTCGGTACGCACTGTGTGCATGTGCGCACGAAGTCGAACCCCAGGAGGAGACGCATGCCGGTGTGGACCCCGCCGCGGTGGCTGGAGGTGTTCGCCGAGCAGGCGGTGATGTTCCGCGAAGCGGTGGACCGCGCCGACCCCCGCGCCGCCGTGCCGTCCTGTCCGGGGTGGACCTTCACCGACCTGACCGTGCACGTCGGCCGGTTCCTCGCGCAGGTCAACCGCTACCTCACCAGCGGCAGCGTGGTCCAGCTGCGCCCCCGCCCGACCGAGCCGCCGGCCGACCCGCTGGCCTACCTGGACGAGGAGCTCGCCGCCGCCCGGGAGGTGCTCCCCGCCACGCCCGCCAACCGTCCCGTGTGGACGTTCTCGCCGGCGGCGCCGGACCTCGCCTGGGTTTGGCAGCGCCGCGCGGCGCACGAGCTGAACCTGCGCCGCTGGGACGCCCAGGCCGCGCTGCGCACGCTGGAGCCCACCGATCGCGACCAGGCCGCGGACGCGATCGACGAGCTGCTCGGCACGCTGCTCGCCGCACGGCTGCTGACCGACTCCCCGCCGGCGGTCACGGGTTCCGCGGTGGTGTCCTGCACGGACGGTCCACAGCGGTGGTTCGTCCGGCTCACCCTTGGCGAGGCGCCGTCGGTCCGCCTGGCCGCACGCGACGAACCGGCCGACGCTCACCTGAACGGCCGCACCACGAACCTGCTCTACCAGCTGTGGCGCCGCATGCAACTCACTGGATCGGGTGACGAGTCCGTGCTGCGCGCACTCAGAATGAGCTGACCACCACTCGGGCGCGTCGCGCTGGACCGACCGAACGCGACCTACACTGGTCTCACCTGACGCCGTCCGCAGGGGAGCAGACTCGGTGGTCACCGACCAGAGCAACGTGCCGGAACCCGAGCCCCGCGAGGAGTGCGGCGTTTTCGGGGTGTGGGCCAAGGGCGAGGAAGTCGCCAAGCTCACCTACTTCGGGCTCTACGCGCTCCAACACCGTGGGCAGGAGGCCGCCGGCATCTCCGTGTCCGACGGCCGGCAGATCGTCGTGTTCAAGGATCTCGGCCTGGTCAGCCAGGTCTTCGACGAACAGACGCTCTCGTCGCTGCGCGGCCACGTCGCGGTCGGCCACTGCCGGTACTCCACGACCGGCTCGACGACCTGGGAGAACGCCCAGCCGACGTTCCGCAACACCGCCATCGGCAGCGGCTTGTCCCTGGGCCACAACGGCAACCTGGTGAACACCGCCGAGCTGCACGAGCGCGCGCGCAAGGCCGGCATCCGCACGAACAACGGCGCCACCACCGACTCCGACCTGCTGTGCGGGCTGCTCGCCGCGGAGGCCGCCGACAAGGGCATCGAACAGGCCGCGCTCGAGCTGCTGCCCGGCGTGCGCGGCGCGTTCTGCCTGGTGTTCGCGGACGAGACGACGCTCTACGCGGCGCGCGACCCGCACGGCGTGCGCCCGCTCGTGCTCGGGCGGCTCGAGCGCGGCTGGGTGGTCGCGAGCGAGACCGCGGCGCTGGACATCGTCGGCGCGTCGTTCGTGCGCGAGGTCGAGCCGGGTGAGCTGCTCGCGATCGACGAGAACGGGCTGCGCTCGTCCCGCTTCGCGAACCCCGAGCCGAAGGGCTGCCTGTTCGAGTACGTCTACCTGGCCCGGCCGGACACCACGATCAGCGGCCGCTCGGTGCACGCCACCCGGGTGGAGATCGGCCGCCGGCTCGCCGAGGAGGCGCCCGCCGACGCCGACCTCGTCATCCCCGTGCCGGAGTCCGGCACTCCGGCGGCGATCGGCTACGCGCAGGGCTCGGAGATCCCGTACGGCTCGGGCCTGGTGAAGAACGCCTACGTCGGGCGCACGTTCATCCAGCCCTCGCAGACCATCCGCCAGCTCGGCATCCGGCTCAAGCTCAACCCGCTCAAGGACGTCATCCGCGGCAAGCGGCTCGTGGTCGTCGACGACTCGATCGTGCGGGGCAACACCCAGCGGGCGCTCGTCCGGATGCTGCGCGAGTCCGGCGCCGTCGAGGTCCACGTGCGGATCGCGTCGCCGCCGGTGCGCTGGCCGTGCTTCTACGGCATCGACTTCGCCTCCCGCGCCGAGCTCGTGGCCAACGGCATGGAGCTCGACGACATCCGCCGCTCGATCGGCGCCGACTCGCTCGACTACGTGTCGCTCGACGGGCTCATCGCGGCCAGCGAGCAGCCACGCAGCCGGCTGTGCATGGCCTGCTTCGACGGCGAGTACCCGATCGCGCTGCCGGACGACGCGCTGATCGGCAAGCACCTGCTGGAGGGGTTGGAGAAGGGCGTCTCGGGCTCCGCCGCTCCCGTCGTGCCCGCCGGATATGGTGCGGAGGACGCACTCCAGCGACCCTGAACCGGGAATCATGACCGACACCAGCAACAGCCCGCACGCGACCTATGCCGCCGCGGGGGTGAGCATCGAGGCCGGGGAGCAGGCGGTCGAGCGGCTGCGACCGTTCGCCGAGAAGGCGGTGCGACCCGAGGTGCTCGCCGGGATCGGCGGGTTCGCCGGTCTGTTCAAGCTCAGGCTGGACCGCTGGCGCGAGCCGATCCTCGCGGCGTCCACGGACGGCGTCGGCACCAAGATCGCGGTGGCGCAGGCGCTCGACGTGCACGACACGGTCGGCATCGACCTCGTCGCGATGGTCGTCGACGACCTCGTGGTGTGCGGGGCGGAGCCGATGTTCCTGCAGGACTACATCGCGGTCGGCAAGGTCCTCCCGGACCGGGTCGCGGCCCTGGTCAAGGGCATCTCCGAGGGCTGCGTGCGGGCCGGCTGCGCGCTGCTGGGCGGCGAGACCGCCGAGCACCCGGGCCTGATGGCCGACGGTGCGTACGACCTGTCGGCCACCGGGATCGGCGTGGTCGAGGCGGACGCGGTGCTCGGGCCGGAGCGGGTGCGGCCGGGCGACGTCCTGATCGGCATGGCCTCCTCGGGGCTGCACTCCAACGGCTACTCGCTGGCCCGCCACGTGCTGCTGGACATCGGCCGGATGTCGCTCGAGGGCCAGGTCGAGGAGTTCGGCCGCACGCTCGGCGAGGAGATGCTCGAGCCGACCCGCATCTACGCCAAGGACTGCCTGGCGGTGGTGGCCGAGGCCGACGTCCGCACGTTCGCGCACGTCACCGGCGGCGGCATGGCGGCGAACGTGGCGCGGGTGATCCCGCCGGGGCTGCGGGCGGTGCTCGACCGGGGCACGTGGACGCCCGCGCCGGTGTTCTCGATGGTCGCGCAGCGCGGCCGGGTCGAGCGGCACGAGATGGAGCGCACGTTCAACATGGGCGTCGGCATGGTGGCCGTGGTGGCACCGGAGGACGTCGACCGGGCGCTGGCGGTGCTCACCGCGCGGCACGTGCCGGCCTGGGTGCTCGGCGAGATCACCCCGCTCGGCGACGACCCGGACGCGCCCCGCTCGGAGCTCAAGGGCGACCATCCGCGGTTCTAGGGCAACCTCGCGCGGGTCACCGCCGTAACACGGGAGGACGAGAGGAACGCAGGTTCGTGTCTGACCGTGACGCGGAGTTCGGGGAGTATCTCGAGAGCCGAGCTGTCGTCATGCGCCGGACCGCGTACCTGCTGTGTGGAGGTGACTGGCATCGGGCGGAGGATCTCGTGCAGACCACGCTGACGAAGATCTACGTCGCGTGGTCCCGGCTCCGGCGCGACGGCAGCGTCGACGCGTACTCCCGCAAGATCATGGTGCGCGCGGCGATCGACGAGTCCCGGCGCGCGTACCGGCGGCGCGAGGCGGTGGTCGGGGACGTGCCGGAGACGTCGAGCCCACCGGCCGGCGGCGTCGAGGACGCGGTCGACGTGCGGCGGGCGCTGGCCCGGCTGCCGGCGGGACAGCGTGCGGTGGTGGTGCTGCGGTACTGGGAGGACCTGTCGGTCGCGGAGACCGCGGAGGCGCTGGGCAAGAGCGAGGGGACGATCAAGAGCCAGGCGGCGAAGGGGCTGGCGGCGCTGCGCGCGTTGCTGGCCGAGCCCGCCTCGGACGAGCGGGCGGAGGCGGGTGAGTCATGACGTCGCCGTCCCAGGACGAGGAAGCCAAGGCGCTGCTCGCCCGTGCGCTCGCCGACGAGCCGCCGCTGACGCTTGACCGCGACGCGGTCTTCCGGCAGGGGCGGCGCAAGCTGCGCAACCGCCGGGTGTACTCGACAGGTGGCGCGATCGCCGGGGTCGTGGCGACCGCGGTCGGTGCGGTGCTGCTGGCCGGCCCGGCCGCCGAGGAGCCACCGCCGGTCGCGGACCGTCCCGACCCGCCGTCGACCGCGGTCGCCGAGGCGCGGGCCATCGCCTTGACCAGGGCCATCTTCGAGCTCGGTGTGCTGCCTGAGGACTCGGAGCTGAGCCGGACCGACGGCGAGTCGGTGCGGTTCACCGTGGCCGAGGACACCTACGAGCTGAAGACGGACCTGAAGCGGCACGACGCGGAGGGGTCGCTGTCGGTGTCGATCGGCGCGGCGGACCCGGCGGTGCATGTCGGCTGTGCGGAGCTGGCGGCCGCCAACGCGGGCTGTGTGGGGCTGAAGGAGCGGGGCATCCACGTCGCCGTGGGAACCTGGAAGGACTACGAGACGGGCGAGAAGCGGTACATCGCGAGCGCGGTCCGTCCGGACGGCACGCGCGTCGAGGTGGTCGTGTCGAACTGGTCGCAGCGGCAACGCGAGTACGGGAAGGGGCCGGCCGACAGGATCCCGGTGCTCGACCAGAAGGTGCTGGCGAAGGTCGCGACGCTGCCCGAGCTGCGGTTCCAGCCCTGATGGCCGACCTGGAGGTCAACCGTCGTCTGGTGATCCCGGCGGCGGAGCTGCGTGAGCGGTTCTCGCGCTCGTCGGGCCCGGGCGGCCAGGGCGTCAACACGACCGACAGTCGGGTGGAGCTGTCCTTCGACGTGGCCCGGTCGCCGTCGATCCCGCCGTGGCTGCGAGATCGGCTCCTGGCGCGCCTGTCGTCTCGACTGGTGGACGGCGTGCTGACCGTGGTGGCGAGCGAACACCGTGCCCAACTGGCCAACCGCACGACCGCCCGTGACCGCATGGCCGCCCTGCTCCGAGCGGCTGCCGAACCCCCGCCACCCCGCCGCCGTCCGACCAAGCCGACCCGAGGCGCGAAGGAGCGCCGCCTGTCGGCGAAGCGCCGCCGCAGCGAGACGAAGCGAAACCGCCGCTCCCAAGACGACTGAGCCAAGTTGTCCACAGTGGCCCGAGTTGTCCACAGAAACCGCTCGACCACTGGGCCGCAGAGCTGGGTTACCTGCGTTCCAGCCAGTAGTAGCGGCGTTCCGGCCGGCCGGTCCCGCCGTACCGGAGCCGCACCTCCGCCTGTCCCGTCGCCACGAAATGCTCCAGGTACCGCCGCGCGCTCACCCGCGACAGCGACGTCCGCGACGCGCACTCCGCCGCCGAAAGGTCCGGCGACGACGACCGCAGCTCCGAGGCGACCACGCGCAGCGTCTCCGGCGTCAGGCCCTTCGGCAGCGTCGAACCCGGCCGCGCGCCGAACACCTGGTCCACATCGGACTGTCCGGCCTCCGACAGGGCCGACAACCGGGCCTGCAGCGACGCGAAGTGCCGCAGCTGGTCGTACAGCGCCGCGTACGTGAACGGCTTGATCAAGTAGTGCAGCACACCCCCGCGCATCGCCGCTCGGACCGTGTCCACGTCGGTCGCCGCGCTGATCACGATGACATCCGTGTCCGCCGCGCCGTCCGACCGCAGCGCGCGCAGCACCGACACGCCGTCCATGTCCGGCAGGTAGATGTCCAGCAACACCAGGTCCGGCGCCAGCTCCGACACCAGGCGCAGCGCGTCCGCGCCGGTGTGGGCCACGCCGACCACCTCGAACCCGGACGTCCGCGCCACGTATCCACTGTGGACCTTCGCCACCATGAAGTCGTCGTCGACGACCAGGACCCGGATCACAGCAGCGCCAGCCGCGCGGTGAACACCGAGCCGTCCACCGCAACCGAGCCCGCGCGGCGCAGGCACGTCTGCCGCGTCAGCGCCAGCCCCAACCCCCGCTCGCCCTGCTCGGCCGCCTTCGTCGTGAAGCCGTGCCGGAACACCTCCTCCGCGAGCTCCGGCGCCACCCCCGGCCCGGAGTCCCGGACCACCACGCACACCTCGTCCGCCGACTGCCTGAGAGACACCTCGATCCACGCGTCGGCCGCGTCGAGCGCGTTGTCCACGAGGTTGCCGAGCACCGTCACCAGGTCGGCCGACAGCGCATCGTCCACAGCGGACAGTCGAGACGACGGCGTGAGCCGCAGGCCGACACCGCGTTCCGCCGCCACGCTCGCCTTCGCGATCAGCAGCGCGGCCACCGCGGTGTCCGCGATCCGCTCGCCCACCTCGGCCTGCCACGCCTCCCGCGAGTGGCTGACCCGGTCGACGTAGTGCCGCACCTCGTCGAACTCGCCCAGCTCGATCAACCCGGCGATCGTGTGCAGCCGGTTGGTGAACTCGTGCGCCTGCGCGCGCAGGGCATCGGTCGTGCTCCGGTTCGTGTCCAGCTCCTGTCGCAGCGTCACGAACTCCGTCCGGTCCCGCAGGGTCACCACCGCGCCGATCTCGTGTTCCCGCAACGAGATCGGCATCCGGTTCATGATCAGTACCCGGCCCCGCCGGAGCACGATCTGGTCGGCGCCGCCGGCCCGGCCGGTCAGCACGTCGAGCAGCCGGTCGTTGAGCGACAGCTCGCCGACCGACCGGCCGACCGCGTCGGCCGGCAGTGACAGCAGCCGCCGCGCCTGGTCGTTGACCAGGGTGATCCGCCCGGCGGTGTCCAGCCCGACCACGCCCTCGCGGATGCCGTGCAGCATCGCCTCCCGGTGCTCCACCAGGCCCGCGATCTCGCGCGGCTCCAACCCGAACGTCTGCCGCTTCACCCGCCGCGCCACCAGCGCCGAGCCGACCACACCCAACACCGTCGCCAGCGACAGGATCGCCAGCCCCTCCGCCGGCGACTGCACGATCCCCTCCAGGAACGTCGGCGTGTCCTGGCCGGCCGCGACGATGCCGATCACCGAGCCGTCGTCGCCGATCACCGGCACGTGCGCGACGAGCGAGTCGTCCACGACGCCGACCCACGACCGGCCGGACGGGATCATGCTGTCACCGAGCGGCAGCGGCTCGCCGATCTGCGTCGGGTCCGGCGAGGTCAGCACCATCCGGTCCGCGTCGGCGATCACCACGTACGCGGCGCCGGACAGGCTCCGCGCGCTCTCCGCGAACGTCGGCAGCTGGTGGTGGCGCAGGGAGTCCGCGAGCGAGCCCCGCACGCCGCCGGTCGCCGCCACGTCCTCGGCGACCGACAGCATCCGCCGGCCCTCGGTGTCCCGGAAGCTCTTCGTCGCCTGGAAGCCGGAGAACACGGCGACCGCGGCGACCAACGTCGCGACGATGAGCAGCTGCCAGCCGAGCAGCTGCCGGGACAGGGAACCGCGGTGGTCCGCCACGGACACAGTGTCGCCCAGCGGGCGACCGGGCGCCCGTGAACACAACGACCACAACGACCACTGCGCGCGCAACCGAACGCCGGCCGCGGAGCCGGGCACCATGCCAGACACGAGTGTCGAGCAGAGAGGCTCCGATGCAAGCGAAACCGTTGGCCGCCGCGCTCGCCGCGCTCGCGGCCGTCCTGGTGATCCCGCCCCTGGTCAGCTCGGGGTCGGGCGAGGACGCCGGCAGCCAGGTCCGCGGCCTGCGGATCATGGTGCCCAACTCGCCCGGCGGCGGCTACGACGTCACCGCCCGCACCGCGGCCAAGGCCATGGAGGAGGGCGAGCTCGCGCGCAACGTCGAGGTGTTCAACCTCCCCGGCGCCGGCGGCACGGTCGGGCTCGGCCGGCTGGTCAGCGAGCGCGGCAACGACAAGCTGGTGATGTCGATGGGCCTCGGCGTGGTGGGCAGCGTGCACACCAACAACTCGCCGTCGTCCCTTCAGGACACCACGCCGATCGCGAAGCTCCTCGAGGAGCCGGACATCGTCGTCGTGGCCAAGGACTCTCCCTACCGGACAGTGGCCGACCTCGTCAGCGCGTGGAAGGCCGACCCGGGCAACGTGCCGGTCGGCGGCGGCTCCTCGCCGGGCGGGCCGGACCACCTCGCGGCGATGCTGTTCGCCAAGGGCGCCGGGCTCACCCCGAAGTCGGTGAACTACGTGCCCTTCGACGGCGGCGGCGAGCTGCTCGCGTCCGTGCTCGGCGGCAAGGTCGCGTTCGGCGTGTCCGGCGTGGGCGAGTCCCGCGACCAGATCGAGGCCGGCGAGCTCCGGGTACTCGGTGTGACCAGCGGCGAGCGAATGCCGGGCATCGACGGGCCGACGCTCAAGGAGTCCGGAGTGGACGTCGAGTTCACGAACTGGCGCGGCATCGTCGCGCCGCCGGGCATCTCCGAGGTCGACCAGCAGCGGTTGATCGACCTGGTCACCGACCTGCAGAACACGCCGCAGTGGCGCGACGCGCTCGTGCGCAACGGCTGGACCAAGGCGTTCCAGACCGGCGACGAGTTCGGCGAGTTCCTCGACGCGCAGAACGACCAGGTAGCCGACGTGCTGACGGAACTGGGGCTCTAGATGACGACGACCGAGAATCCCGGGACCCCTGAGAGCCCCGCTACCACCTCGACGGGCAGCGACCGTTCCGAGCTGGGCATCTGCGCCCTGCTCGCGGTGCTCGGCGTGCTGGTGCTGACCGATGCGATCCGCATCCCGACCGACTTCGCCCAGCGCGGTCCGGTCGGGCCGAAGGCGGTGCCGGTCGTCGTCGGCGTGCTGCTGCTCGTCGTCGCCGCGCTGCTGGTCCGCGACGTGCTGCGGGGCGTGCGCGGCGAGTCGGAGACCGGCGAGGACGTCGACCTGGCCGCGCCGAGCGACTGGCGCACGGTGTTGCTGCTGTCCGCGGCATTCCTCGCGAACGCGGCACTGATCGGCGTCGTCGGCTTCCCGATCTCCGGCGCGATCCTGTTCTGGGGCGCGGCGTACGCGCTCGGCAGCCGCGCCCTCGTGCGGGACCCGCTGATCGCGGCCGGCCTGTCGATCGTCACCTACCTGCTGTTCAACAACCTGCTCGGGGTGCCGCTGCCCGGCGGCCCGCTGATGGAGGTGCTGTAGGCATGGAGTCCCTGAGCCTGCTGATCGACGGCTTCGGCACCGCGCTGACGCCGACGAACCTGCTGCTCGCCGCGATCGGCGTGCTGCTGGGTACGTTCATCGGCGTGCTGCCCGGCATCGGGCCGGCGATGGCGGTCGCGCTGCTGCTGCCGGTCACCTACGGGCTGGACCCGATCGCCGCGATGATCATGTTCGCGGGCATCTACTACGGCGGCATGTTCGGCGGCTCGACGACGTCGATCCTGCTGAACACGCCGGGTGAGTCGGCGTCGGTGGTCACCGCGATCGAGGGCAACCAGATGGCCAGGCGCGGCCGCGGCTCGCAAGCGCTTGCGGCCGCCGCGATCGGCCATTTCGTCGGCGCGATGATCGGCACGATCGCACTGGTGCTGCTGGCCCCGGCGGTCGCGTCGCTCGCGGTGGACCTGGGCGCGCCGGACTACTTCGCGGTGATGCTGCTCGCGTTCATCGCGGTGACGTCGGTGCTCGGCCGGTCCCGGGTGCGCGGGTTCGCGTCGCTGCTGATCGGGTTGACGATCGGCCTCGTCGGCCTGGACGAGATCACCGGCCAGTCGCGGCTGACGTTCGGTTCGCTGGCGCTGGCCGACGGGATCGACGTGGTGATCGTCGCCGTCGGGCTGTTCGCGGTCGGCGAGGCGCTGTGGGTGGCGTCGCGGCTGCGGCACACCTCGGGCGAGCCGATCCCGGCCGGCCGGCCGTGGCTCGGGCGCGAGGATCTGCGGCGGACGTGGAAGCCGTGGCTGCGCGGGCCGCTGATCGGGTTTCCGTTCGGCGCGATCCCGGCGGGCGGCGCGGAGATCCCGACGTTCCTGTCGTACGCGACGGAGAAGCGGCTGTCCAAGCACCGGTCGGAGTTCGGCACGGGCGCGATCGAGGGCGTCGCGGGTCCGGAGTCGACGGCATCGGCGTCCGCGTCGGGCACCCTGGTCACGATGCTGACGCTGGGCCTGCCGACGACGGCGACGGCCGCGGTGATGCTCGCGGCGTTCCAGCAGTACGGGATCCAGCCGGGGCCGCTGCTGTTCGAGCGGGAGTCGGCGCTGGTGTGGGGGCTGATCGCGTCACTGTTCGTCGGGACCGTGTTGCTGCTGGTGCTGAACCTGCCGATGGCGCCGGTGTGGTCGAAGCTGCTGCGGATCCCGCGGCCGTACCTGTACGCGGGCATCCTGTTCTTCGCGTCGATCGGCGCGTACGCGGTGGCGGGTCAGGTGGTCGACCTGATCGTGCTGTTCGTGATCGGCGCGCTGGGCTTCGCGATGCGCCGGTACGGGTTGCCCGTGCTGCCGGCCATTCTCGGGGTGATCCTCGGTCCGGCGGCGGAGCAGCAGATGCGCCGCGCGCTGCAGCTCAGCGACGGGTCGCTGACAGGTCTGGTGAACACCACGTTCGCGGTGGTCGTGTACGTGATCGTCGCGGTCGTCCTGTTGTGGCCCCTGATTCGCAGGCTCCTGCCGAGCCGTTCGGCCGAACGGGATGACGTAACCGCCTCCTGAGAACTACCTCCAAGCGGGCGATGGACAAGCCTCGGGCAGGGACGTGACACTCGTTCACATCCCTGCTGGAGGTGTCGCTGATGATGCTCCGCCGTCTTGTCCCCGCGTTCGCGGCTGTCCTGCTCGCCTCGTTCCTGTCCGCCGGGGTCGCGTCCGCCGCGCCGGGCCCGTATGTCGCCCTCGGTGACTCGGCCGCCGCGGGCCCGCTGATCCCCAACCCCGACCTGAGTTTCCTCGGCTGCCTGCGCTCCACGGCGAACTACCCGAAGCTCGTGGCGCAGCAGCTGGGCCTGACGATCAAGGACGTGACGTGCTCCGGCGCGGACACGGTCGACATGACGAACCCGCAGGAGACCGACCTGGGCACCGCGCCGCCGCAGTTCGACGCACTGACTCCCGACACGGCGGTCGTGACGCTGCACATCGGTGGCAACGACGCCGGGCTCACCGGGCTCGCGGAGTCGTGCCTGAACCTGCTGCCGCCGCCGTTCGGTGACTCGTGCATGGAGGAGAACACCGCCGGCGGGCGCGACGTCTACGGCGAGCGCGTGGCGGCCGTCGGCCCCAAGGTCGCCGCCGTCCTGGACGGCATCCACGCGCGGTCGCCGAACGCGCGTGTGTTCGTGGTCGGCTACACGCACTACATCCGCAACAACGGCTGCTACCCGCGGGTACAGGTGTGGGGCAAGGACGCGAACTACGTCCAGGCCAAGGTCGACCAGCTGAACGGCGTTCTGGCCGACGCCGCGGCCGCCGACGGAGCGACCTATGTGGACCTTCGCACCCCGGGCGTCGGCCACGACGTCTGCCAGTCCTCCTCGGTCCGCTGGGTGGAGCCGTTCATCCCGGGGAACGTGGCTGCGCCGCTGCACCCGAACGCCCGCGGCATGGCCGGCATGGCCCAGGTGGTCGGCGCGGCGATCTCAGCCGGCTAGCCCGCCCGTCAGCATCAGGCGTGGCTCGTCCGTGTGGTTGGGGGCGGGCGCGTGGAACACGTGCGGGTGCATGAAGACGACGTCGCCGGGCTCGCCGGTGAGCTCGACGACGTCGTCCGCTCCGGTGCGCGCGAGGACCGCGTCCCGCAGGTCCGCCGAGCGCCCCGGGTCGGCGGGATCGCGTTCGGCGAGCACCTCGGCGACGAGCCGGTGCGACCCGGCGAGGACGACGGTGCCGCCGCCGCGCGGGCGGACCGGCTCGAGGTAGCCGAGCCACTTCAGCCGCAGGTTCGACCGCGCCGGGAAGTCGATGTGCCACCCGGTGGTGGGCACCCGCCACTCGCCGGCCGTGGGGAAGGTGACGAGTGGGTCGCCCCAGCTGAAGGGCTGGCCCGCTCCGGCGAGCTCGTCGATCGCGTGGCGCACGGCCGGGGT
>NZ_JBOHGA010000186.1:0-12730 GCF_050699915.1 Actinophytocola sp. | reverse complement strand
CGGCCGGCCGGTCCGCCTGCTGCCCGGCCGCGCCGAGCACCTGGACCTGCCCGACGCGAGCGTGGACGCGGCCGTCGCGACGTTCGTGCTGTGCTCGGTGGCCGACCAGCGCGCCGTGCTCGCCGAACTGCTGCGGGTGCTGCGCCCGGGTGGCCGGTTCGTGTTCGCCGAGCACGTCGCCGCGCCGGCCGGCACCTGGCTGCGCCGCGCCCAGCACGCCGCGGCGCTCGCGGGCCGGGCGCTCGGCTCCCGCTGCGCGCCTGACCGGGACACGCTGCCCGCCCTCGAACGATCCGGCTTGGACGTCGTGGAGCTGCACTCCTACACCCGCCCCGGCCCGTTCGGCACTCGGATCCCACACATCGCCGGCGCCGCCCAGCGCCCGGCCGACCCGGAAGGAACCCGATGACCAGCACAAGGACCAGCGCAACGACCAGCAAGACGACCGAGCCGGTGACGATCCCCGCTGCCGGCGGCTACCGCATCGACCCGACCCGCTCGACGATCACGTTCAGCACCCGGCACCTGTTCGGCCTGGCGCCGGTCCGCGGGACGTTCCGCCTGCGGTCGGGCCACATCCAGGTCGCCGACCTGCCGGAGCGCTCGACGGCCGAGGCGACCGTCGCCTCGGAGAGCTTCCACACCGGGACGTCCGCCCGCGACACCCAGGTCCGGTCGGCGGCCTACCTGGACGCCGTCCGACACCCGGACATCGTGTTCGCGTCGACGGGGCTGTCCCGCTCCGGCGACGACTGGGTGCTGGAAGGCACCCTCACCGTGCGTGGGCTGGCGCGACCGCTGTCCCTGCGCGTGTTGTCGCTCTCCCCGGCAGAGTCGGGCCTGCGACTGCGTGCGGCCGCCCGGGTCGACCGGTACGAGTTCGGCATCACCGCTGGTCGTGGGATCATCGGGCGCCGGCTGTCGCTGAGCCTGGACGTCGTCGGGGAGGCCACTGAACGCGGGATGAACGGTCCGGCAGGTCGGGGGTAATCGAAGTTCACGGCACGGTGGCGTCCCATTTGCCCGGACAGGGTGGCATCGCGGCGAGCGGACCTGCTTTGCTCTACCTCGACAGTCCAGCTGGACGGAAGTCGGGGTGACAGGCATGACGCTAGCGGCGGAATCTGCGGAGTCAGTGAGTTCTACGAGGTCAACGAGCCAGATGCGTGCGCTGCACGGCGAGCAGCGCGGGCTGGTGCCGCAGATCGGCACCTACCTGTTCATCGTCGGGCCCTTCCTCGCCCTGCTCGCGGCGGTCCCGCTGACCTGGGGCTGGGGGCTCGGCTGGCTCGACATCGTGCTCGCCGCCGTGTTCTACACGGTCACCTGCCTCGGCGTGACCGTCGGCTTCCACCGCTACTTCACCCACCGCGCGTTCAAGGCGCCGCGGCCGGTGCGGGTGGCGCTCGCGATCGTCGGCAGCATGGCGCTGCAGGGCCCGATCACGCACTGGGTCGCCGACCACCGCCGCCACCACGCGTTCTCCGACCGCGACGGCGACCCCCACTCGCCGTGGGCGTTCGGTACCGGCCCGATCGCGCTCGTCAAGGGTTTCTGGCACGCGCACATGGGCTGGCTGTTCGACCGCAATCTCACCAACGCCGAGCGGTTCGCGCCGGACCTGTTGGCGGACAAGGACATCGTGCGGGTGCACCGCCAGTTCGGCCTGTGGACCGCGGTCACGCTGCTCGCACCGGCCGTCATCGGCGGGCTGGTCACGTGGTCGTGGTGGGGCGCCGTCACCGCCTTCTTCTGGGCGGGCCTCGTGCGGGTGTCGTTCCTGCACCACGTCACGTGGTCGGTGAACTCGATCTGCCACATGATCGGCAGCCGCCCGTTCGCCGCGCGGGACCGGTCGGCGAACTTCTGGCCGCTCGCGATCGTCTCGATGGGGGAGTCGTGGCACAACCTGCACCACGCCGACCCCACGTGCGCACGGCACGGCGTCCGGCGCGGGCAGATCGACATCTCCGCGCGGCTGATCTGGATCCTCGAGAAGTTCGGCTGGGCGCACGACGTGCGGTGGCCGACGCCGAATCGGCTGCTGAACCTCGAGACGCGCCGCCCGGCCTGAACCGCCGTTCAGCGGGGCGGTTGACGATCCGGTTACGTTGAGAGCCGTCCTTCGTCGACCGACCCACGGAGTTGACGGCATGCCGGAGAACCCGACGGCGACCACGGAGCGGGACCGTTTCCCGCTCGTGGTCAAGTCAGCCGCGGGCCTCGTCGTCGCGGGCGTGGTCGTCGGATCCCTGCTGCTGTCCGGCGGCGGTGGCGACGAGCAGGTCGCCGTGACCAACCCGGCGGTGCCGACGATCACCGACGCCGGCGGGTCCGGGTCGGGTTCGGCGGAGGCGCCGCCTCGACCGGCCGAGGCGCCGCCGGTGTCCCTCGCGGCGCCGGCCGTCGGGACCGAGACCGCCGTGATCGCACCGAAGACCAAGCCGAAACCGACCGCCGGCACCCGCCCGGGCCGGGAGCCCCGGTTCGCGCGGCCGGGGCGGCCGTGCCCTCGACCTGGGGCGATCTCCCTCACCCGGCGGTACGAGCCACTCGTGTGCCGCAACGGGCGCTGGGACGAGCTGTTCTAGCGGATGACCCTGCTGCTGGTCGCGACCGGCGACACCATCGCCCATCGCACCTCGTCCGTGGCGTCCGGCCGCGACCTGCTCGAGCTGGCCGGGCCGCCGCCCGCGCGGGTCGTGGTGGAGGACATGCTCGCCGAACCGTCCTGGGACACGTCGACCACGACGCAGCTCGCGCTGGCCCGCCGGGTGCGCACCGCACTCGCCGACGACGAGTTCGCCGGCGTGGTGGTCACCCACGGCGTGGACTCCCTCGAGGAAACCGCGTTCCTGGCCGACCTGCTGGCCGGCCCGGCCCGCGGCGGCATCGTGTTCACCGGCGCGTTCCACTCGTTGGCGGCCGCGTCGCCGGACGGTCCGGCCAACCTCGCGGCCGCCCTCGCCACCGCCGCGGACCCGGCCGTGCGCGGCGCGGGCGCGGTCGTGTGCCTGGCCGGAGAGCTGCACGCGGCCCGCTACGCGGCGATGGTCGACACGCGGGCGGACCGCGTCACGTCGGCCCCGCAGCCGATGCTGGGCCGGGTGGTCGAGGGCCGGGTCCGGCTGACGTCGACCCCGCCGCCGCGCCCGCCGGCCGCCGGCTCCGAGGTGGAGTCCGACGTGGCGCTGATCAAGACCTACCCCGACATGCCGCCGTCCCTGCTGACGACGGTGACCGACCTGGGCGCGCAGGGCGTCGTGCTGGAGGGCACGGGCGCCGGCAACGTCCCGGTGGAGCTGTTCGGCGCGATCATGGAGCTTTCCCAGATGAACATTCCGGTGGTCGTCGCGTCCCGCGCGCACACCACCGGCATCGGGATGACCGAGCGGTTGGGGGCGATCGGCGCGTGCGGGCTGAGCGCGCAGAAGGCGCGGCTGGCGCTGATGGTCGCGCTCGGCAGCGGCGGCGGCGTCAAGTCCGCGCGGCGCTACTTCGAAAGCCTTGCCTAGCCCCGGAAGGAGGGACACCACCCGACCCCTGCCGCCGGGCGGTGTCCCTTACCGGGGCCGGACGACTCAGGCCGCGCCGCGCCGCGCGCTGGGCGGCGTGACGTGCACGATCGAGGTCGTTGCGACGAGGTGTATCGCTTGGTGGAGGGCACGGTGCGAAGTGCGCACGCCGACCCAGACGTCACCCGTGACCGGGTCCGACTCGAGTGGCCCGACGACCTCGCCGATGCGGAAGCGCTCACCGTCGTGGTCCTGCAGGAGGAACGTGACGAGCGAGCCGCGCGAGGGGCCGGTCACGTCGGGGGTGGTGTTGTCCAGATCGCCCATGACAGACGGATACCCACGATCGTGTGAGCATATGCATACTCCGTGCAACTTTTTCCAAGATTTTTCGGTTGGCTGTTTTCCCAGGTCAGCCGCAGTGGTTGTCTACCGTTCTTTCGGGTACTCGAACTTTGCCCAACGTTTCCACAGGCGGGAGGCAGGTGCTGATGAGTAAGGGCAAGCACCGTGACACGGCCGCCGCCTCGCTGCACCACCACGGACCGGCGTCGCCGCAGCTGGCGGCGCGCTTGCGGCGTCAACTCATCGAGTGGGCCCGCAACGAGGGGATTCCCTCGGACACCACGTACGACATCGGCTTGGCGAGCTACGAGGCGATGGCCAACACGGTCGTCCACGCGTACCCCCATGGCACGGTGGGACCCCTGGAGCTACACGCCCGGCTCGACCCCGGCGCGGTCGTCGTCACGGTCGCCGACCGCGGCACGTGGGACGACGCGGAGGTTGGCACGGAGGCCGGCGCGGAGCCCGACCCGGAGTCCGACGAGGAGTCCGACGGGCCGGGTGCAGAGCGGCCCGGGGGCCGGGGGCTCGACCTGATCCGCCGGCTGTCCGACGACAGCGAGGTGGTCCGCGGCGAGTACGGCACGACGGTGCGGATGAGCTGGCCGAGGAAGGCCGCCTGATCGCCGTGTGGTGAGCTGGCGGCATGGATCTGCGCATCATGATCGAGCCCCAGCAGGGGGCGAGCTACGACACGCAGCTGCGGCTGGCGAAGGCGGCCGAGGAGCTCGGCTTCGGCGGGTTCTTCCGCTCCGACCACTACCTGACCATGAGCGGCGACGGCCTGCCCGGGCCGACCGACGCGTGGGTGACGCTCGCCGGCATGGCGCGCGAGACCAGCACGATCCGGCTGGGCACGATGGTGACCGCCGGGACGTTCCGCCTGCCCGGCCCGCTCGCGATCCAGGTCGCGCAGGTCGACCAGATGTCCGGCGGGCGCGTCGAGCTCGGGCTCGGTGCGGCCTGGTTCGGTGCCGAGCACGCCGCCTACGGCATCCCGTTCCCGGCGCAGCGGCACGCCCGGCTCGCCGAGCAGCTGGAGATCGTCACCGGGCTGTGGTCGACGCCGGTCGGCTCGCGGTACTCGCACGAGGGCCGGTACTACACGCTGAAGGACTCGCCCGCCCTGCCCAAGCCGGCGCAGTCGCCGCTGCCGGTGATCGTCGGTGGTATGGGTCCGAAGAGGACTCCGGAGCTAGCTGCCAAGTACGCCAACGAGTTCAACGCACCGTTTAGGTCCGCTGTGGACAGTGGAGAGCAGTTCGGCCGGGTGCGTGCGGCGGTCGTGGCGCAGGGTCGCGACGCGGGCGAGATGGTGCTCTCCCACGCGATCACGACGGTCGTGGGCGCCGACGATGCGGCGGTGACGCGGCGGGCGGCGGCGATCGGCCGGGACGTGGCGGAGCTCAAGCAGAACAGCGCGGCCGGCACTCCGGCGGAGGTCGTCGACACGCTGGGCCGCTACGCCGAGGCCGGCGCGACGCGGTCCTATCTGCAGATCCTCGACCTCGACGACCTGGACCACCTGGAGCTGATCGCCTCGGCGGTGGCCCCGCAGCTGCGCTGACCAGGGCGAACCGGTCACGGACGAACCGAGTCCGGACACGCGAACAGGACCCACCGTCCATCCACGGTGGGCCGTGCGCGTGCCCGGCCTCAGGTCGTGATATCGATCTTGACCGGGCCGTCGTCCTGGCGCAGCTCGAACCCGACGATCTCGAGGATCGGGATGTCGACAGTGCCGCGTTCCTTGGCACTTGGTTCGTCCACGCCCATCTCCCACGGGGTCACCTCTTCGCGGTGACCGTTGCGGGTGACGACGATCAGTTCACCCTTCGCCGGCCCCGGGACGGCGAAGAGTTGCAAATCGACAGTAGTGGAGCTCGAATCGCCGTCCACCGTAAGGATCGCGGTGGCGCCCGTTCCTCGGTCGGTCCCGGTCAACGTGCGTGCGCCGGCGACGGCGGTCGACTCACTGGTCTTCGGCTCCGCGGACGCGGAGACGGTCACCGTGGAGTCGGCCACCGACGAGGGCGAACCGTCCCCTGTGGACCGAAGCACCACGATCGGAAGGCTCACGAGAACCACTCCGGCCGCGGCGGCGGCGAGCCACAGGTTGCGGCGTCTTCCCTTGCGGGTAGCGGTTATCTCGGCGAGCGCGCCGTCCAGTGCCTGGACGCTGGCCGCCGGTTCGATCTCCGGCTTGATCTGTTCTAGTAGGCGAGGCAGGTCGGCGAGCTCGCGATACTCCGCGCGGCAGCGCGGGCAGTTGGCAAAGTGTTTCGCGAAGGCCGCCTGCTCGGGCGGATCGAGGATGCCGAGCACGTAAGCGCCGACGTCGATGTGGTCGGGTGTGGGCATTATCCCTCCCCGTCCCGCAACGCACGACGCAAGGCGCGGAGTGCGTAGAACACCCTTGACTTGACGGTACCTGGTGGGACCCCGAGGACGTTCGCCGCCTCGTTTACGGTCCGGTCTCGAAGATATGTCTCCTCCAGCGCCTCCCGATGTTCGGCCCGCAGGCCCCGCAACGCGTCGGCGACGACCATCGCCGAGAGCGCCTGCTCGGACCGGTCTGGGACCGGAACGAGCGCCAGCGGCGCGACATCCACCTCACGTGGACGCGCGCTCAGACTCCGCCGCCCGTCGATCACGATGCGGCGCGCGACCGTGTACAGCCACGCACGCAACATTCCCGGCTCGCGGTCGAGTCGATCTGCATTCCGCCAGGCACGGACCAGGGTCTCCTGAACGACGTCCTCGGCCCACTGGCGGTCGTTACCGGTCAGTCGCAAGACGTGACCGAACAGTGGCCCACCGAAGTCGCGATGGATCATCCTGACCAACGCCTCGTCCTTGTCCAAGAAACCATCCCCGGATCCGTCCAAGACGCTTCCCGTGCCGGCGGCGCCCCGTCTGGAGCTAGAACGCCGGCTCATGGGGACACATCTTGAACCCGACATGTGGAGTTCGTCAAAAGTGACTTAGATCACACCAGCGAGTTGGCCGTGATTGAACCGTGACTACGGCCTCTCCGTATGAGCTGGTGACTGCACGTGCTGACGTCATCAGGAATCTCCTTGCGCAGAAAGGAAACCACATGCGAATCGCGGCCCTGCTGGAGCTCCACTCCCCGGTCGCCGCCGCGACCATGGGGAGCGCGTGGGCACCGGCAGTAGCCGCATTACCACTGGATACAGCAGGCCAACTGGCGCCGGCGGCGACACATCCCACGCCGCCGGCGTTTGGCAGCACACAGGCGCCGCGCGACTTCGACGCGCGGCTTCTGCACCTAGTCGGGGACAACAAGCTCGGTGTGAGCCGGGGCTCCGGTCTGGCGGCCGCCGCCGCCATCGATCGACAGGCTCCACCGACATCTGAACGTCCGTCCGCGATTTCGGCGGTGGCACCACTACCGCCGGCCACGTCGATTACCAGTTCCCAGCACAAGGGTGCGGGAGACGGTGGCGACCTGCGTGCTCCAAGTGTTGTGCCAGCAGGGCTCGAGCTGAACGAGCAGTAAGCAAGCCGACTACAGCGAGGAAGTCATGTCACGACACCAGATACCGCGTCACGCACGGAAGCGCCTGACGATCGCGGCCATCGCCGCGGCGGCGCTTATCGGCGGCTCGGTAACCGTCGGCGTTATGGGCATTGCCTCCGCTGGCGAGGACGGGAACCAGACCGCCGTCAGTGCCGCGGATTGCCAGGTCGAAGCCCCGCCGGAGGAAGAGGCTCCGCCGGAGGAAGAGGCCCCGCCGGAGGAAGAGGCCCCGCCGGAGGAAGGCGGCGAGGAGCAGGCTCCGCCGGAGGAGGAGGCTCCGCCGCAGGAAGGCGACGAGCAGGCCCCGCCGCAGGAAGGTGACGAGCAGGCCCCGCCGCAGGAGGGCGAGGAGCAGGCTCCTCCGCAGGAGGGTGAGGAGAACCTTCCCGCGCAGACCTACGGCGTGACCGCCCCGCAGGCCGCGCACCCCGACAACCCGGCTTCCGGTGGCCAGGAGGAGCAAGAGCCTCCGGCCGAGGAGCCTCCGGCTGAGGAGCCTCCGGCTGAGGAGCCTCCGGCTGAGGAGCCTCCGGCTGAGGAGCCTCCGGCTGAGGAGCCTCCGGTTGAGGAGCCTCCTGCTGAGGAGCCTCCGGCCGAGGAGCCGCCGGCTGAGGAGGAGCCGCCTGCCGAGGAGCCTCCGGCTGAGGAGCCTCCTGCTGAGGAGGAGCCGCCTGCCGAGGAGATCGACCCGAACTGCGTCGGGCCGTTCGATGAGGACTTCGTCGACATCGCCAACGTCGAGCCGGGTGCCGTCGTGGTTCCCGAGGCCGGCGAGAACGCCTCCACCGGCACCGTCACCAAGGACTGCGGTGTCAACAACGGCTTCATCAACTCGGACAACTTCATCGCCGCTCCGGGTGTGGTCAACGGTGCCCAGCACCAGCACCACCAGGTGGGCAACCTGAACTCCAACGCCAACTCCAACGAGCAGAACCTGCCGGGTGCCGGCACCAGCTGCGCCGACGGTGACGAGTCGACCTACTTCTGGCCGCTCATCCGCCTGCGCAACGCTGACGCTGCTCAGGACCAGGCCTTGGACGAGGCGAACCCGCACAACATCGGCGAGCCCATCGAAGCGGCCTCCGCGCAGATCGTCTTCAAGGGCAACGAGCAGAGCGAGGTCGTGGCGATGCCGCAGTTCCTCCGCGTGCTCACCGGTGACGCGAAGGCCTTCGTGGAGAACGCCCCCAGCGCGAACGCCAACGCCAAGTGGACGTGCTCGGGCCAGGAAGACCGGGTCGCGACCGACAAGTACCCGCTGTGCCCAGAGGGTAGCCAGACGGTCCGCATCTCGAACTTCCCGAGCTGCTGGGACGGCCAGAACATCGACAGCGCCAACCACCGCGACCACATCGTCTTCAAGGACGAGCAGACCGGTGCGTGCCCGGATGGCACGGTGGCGGTGCCGGAGCTGCAGATCACCACGTCGTACGACATCCCGCCGGGCCAGTCGTTCGCCGTGGACTCGTTCCCGGACGAGCTGCACAACCCGATCACGGATCACAACGACTTCGTGAACGTGATGAACGAAGAGCAGATGCAGCAGGTCGTCGACACCATCAACAGTGGAACGCAGGGCTAAGTCCTGCTTGGCATCCGATGCCGGCGGCGAGTCTCTCGCCGCCGGCATCGGCGCCACCACCGCAAACCACCACCGCGGACCTGATTCCGCCCGCGGCGTGGCCAACCACAGCTTCACCACAGACTTCGCTCACCCCGACCGAGCGAATACAGGGATCGACAAAAGAAAACCGAGGATGCAATGCCGAGACATGAGTTACCCCGCCGCACCAAGCGGCGGCTCGCGGTCGCAGGTGTGACCGCGGTGGCGATCATCGGGACCACGGTCACCGTGGGCATCATGGGTATCGCCTCCGCGCGGAACACGGCCGCACCCACGCAGTGCCTCCCCGTGGCACCGCCCGCTCCACCGACGGAGACCTCCGCCCCCACGGAGACCGTTCCCCCCGCCGACACCTCCGCCCCCGCGGAGACCGCCCCCCCAGCGGAGTCGGAGCAGCCCCCCGCCGAACAACCCCCCGCCGAACCGCCGCCCGCCGAGCAACCGCCGGCCGAGCAGCCGCCAGCTGAGCAGCCGCCCGCGGACCCGGGCACCCCCAGCGCTGAGAACCCCGCCCCCGAGGCCGAGGGGCAGACCGCCCCCGCGGCCGCCCAGCCCACCGGGGAAGCCCCGGACGAGGCCGGCGCCGCACCTCCCGCGCAGGCTCCCGAGGTGCCCGACTCCGCCGCGATGCAGGAGTTCGGCGCCGACGAGTGCGCCGCCAACCTCGGCCCGTTCGCGACCGACTTCATCGACATCCGTCGGGTCCCGCGGTCCAACCTGACGCCCCGCGCCCAGCGTGGCGCCTCGCGCGGCACTTTCACCGCGTTGTGCGGGCAGAACGAGGACAAGCACCACAACCCGGACAACTTCATCGTCGCTCCGGGTGTGCGCAACGGTGCCCAGCACACGCACGACTACGTGGGCAACACGAGCGCGGACGCCAACTCCACCAACGAGAACCTCCTCCAGGCCGACACCACGTGCCGGCGCGGCGACCTGTCGACGTACTACTGGCCGGTGGTCCGCTTCCGCGCGGCCGCGGGCGAGGAAGAAGTCGTCGACCAGGAGAACCCGCACAACGTCGGCACGATCGCGCAGCCCGCACGGGCGCAGCTGGTGTTCCGCGGCAGCGCCACCGGCAGGGTCACCGCGATGCCTCAGTTCATCCGGGTCATCACCGGTGACGCCAAGGCCTTCACGAAGGGTCCGGCCAACGCCAACGCGAAGTGGACGTGCTCCGGGTTCACCGACCGGGTCACGACCAAGTACCCGCTCTGCCCGCGGGGCAGCAGCCTGATGCGGATCCTGGACTTCCCGAGCTGCTGGGACGGCCAGAACATCGACAGCACCAACCACCGCGACCACATCAAGTTCCCGGACGAGCGGGGACGTTGTGCGGCGGGCACGAAGGCCGTGCCGGCGCTGCAGATGCGGTTGACCTACAACGTGCCGCGCGGTTCGCTGTTCGTTCTGGACGCCTTCCCCGACGAGAAGCACAGCCCGGTCACCGACCACGGTGACTTCGTCAACGTCATGCCGCAGCAGCTGATGAACCGTGTGGTTGGCTGCATCAACCAGGGACGCAGGTGCTGATGGCCGTGACGTAACCGACGACCCGAGACGAAGTGGGAGGAATGAGCGTGGTGCTCCAACTGGTAGCCGGTCAGGCCGGCGACGACGTCGATGCCGGGGTGCTCGAGCTCGGCGCGGTGTCGGGCCGGTTGGGTTACGCGCTGATGTGCTTGACGATCACGTGGGGCGTGTTGGTCTCCGTGGGGTGGGCCAACCGCCTCGCGGGGCGACCGGCGTTGCGGACCGGGCACGTGCTGCTCTCCGCGCTGACGCTGGCGTTCGCGTTCAGCCACATGATCTCGTTCCTCTTCCTTCGGGCCGAGCTCTACTCGGTCGTCGAGGTGTTCGTGCCGTTCAACGGCGGCGTCCAGCTACGCCACACGATGGGCATACTCGCCTTCGAGGGCATGCTGGCCGCCGCCGTTGTCGTCGGCCTCCGGCGATGGCTGAGCTACCGGCAGTGGCTCGGCATCCACCGGTTCGGCTACGCCGCGTTCGGCCTGGGGTTGGTACACGCCTGGGTCGGCGCCTACAACAACGGCACACTGTCCGCGCTGTGGCTGCTGGGAATCACGTTCCTGGTGCCCACGGCGACCGTCATCGCGCTGAGGTTCATGCCCTCCCGGGCGTTGACCAGCACCGGCCTGTTCGACGAGGCACCATGAAGGCCGGCAAGCGCCAGAAGGCGCTCAACAAGCTCAGCGTGAACAACGACCACTGCCGGCGGTACGGGTTCTGCGTCGCGGAGGCACCGTCCCTGTTCCAGCTCTCGGAGAACGGCGGGCTGCGCTACCGGCGCAACGTCGAGCCCGAGCAGCTGGAAGAGGCACGGGCCGCGGTCCGCATGTGCCCGACCCTGGCGATCGTGCTCGCGGAGGGTGAGTAGCCGTGAGCACCTTGGAGGAGAGCTACCGATGAGTGCGGGAGAGCGCATTGTCGTCGTCGGCACCGGGGGCGCGGGCCTCCGGGCCGCCGAACGTGTGCGCGAACTGGACTTCGACGGTGAACTGGTGATCATCGGCGAGGAGCCCTACCGGCCGTACCACCGGCCGTTGCTGAGCAAGCAGGTGCTCACCGGGTCGATCCGGCCGCGCGACGCGTTGTTGCCGACACATTCCGACCTCGGCGCCATCTGGCGGCCCAAGACCCGGGCGAGCCGGCTCGACACCGAGGAGCACATCGTCTACCTGCCCGGCGGCGAGGAGATCGACTACGACGGGCTGATCATCGCTACCGGCATGCAGGCGGCGCACCTGCCCGGCGCGCCGCGCCACGACCCGCGGATCCAGGTGCTGCGCACGGTGGCCGACGCGGTGGCCGTGCAGAAGCTGCTGGCGCGAGGCAAGGGCCGGGTGGCGCTGATCGGCGGCGGGTTCCTCGCCGGCGAGGTCGCCTCGGCCGCCCGTGAGCTGGGCCGGGACACCACGATCATCATCCGCGAGTCCGCGATGCTCGGGCACGTGCCGGGCTACGACGTCAGCGAGACGGTCACCGCGCTGCACGAGGCCAACGGCGTGCGGCTGGTCACCGAGGCGACGATCTCCCACTGGCACACCGACTCCACCGGCGGCGTGACCATGCACCTGTCCACCGGCGAGGTCGTCGTGGCGGACTGCGTGGTGCTCTGCGTCGGCGGCGTGCCCGCGACCGACTGGCTGCGCGGCTCCGGGCTGCTCGTCGACAACGGTGTCCTCTGTGGACCGACGACGCACGCGCACGGCGTGGAGGACGTGGTGGTCGCCGGCGACGCCGCGCGGTGGCCGAACCTGCGCTTCGACACCGTGCCGCGGCGGGTCGAGCACTGGATGAACGCCGTGGAGATGGGCCGGGCGGCCGCGGAGAGCCTGCTGGTCGGCCGGGACGCGGCCGCGCCGTACACGCCGCTGCCGAAGTTCTGGTCCGAGCAGCACGGCATCCGCATCCAGGGGGCCGGCGTCCCCACGCTCGCCCAGGACACCCTGCCGCTGACCGAGTCCGTGCCGGTCGGTTCCAAGGTCACCGGCTACGTCGCCGGCGGCGAGCTCGTCGGCGTGCTCGCCTGGGACAGCCCGCGCGGCATGCTGCACTACACCTACGAGCTCGACCGGCAGACCACGGAGGCCATGCGCCGCCGGCTCAGCGAGCAGAGTCAGCCGGTCCCGCAGGTCGACGAGACGCCGGCCGCGCCGGCGGCCCCGCGCGGGCCGGCGC
>NZ_JBOHGA010000185.1:0-12769 GCF_050699915.1 Actinophytocola sp. | reverse complement strand
CAGCGCCGCCGAGCCGCCGCGGGACGCCCCGGAGCCGGCGTCGCAGCCCGGGGCTGAGTCGGAGTCGGTCACGGTCCGGCTCACCAACGAGATCGGCCTGCACGCCCGCCCGGCCGCCTTGCTCGCCCGTACGCTGTCCGAAGTGGACGCAGTGGTCACCGTCCGGCTGGGCGACGCGAGCGCGGACGGCAACAGCGTGCTGGCGCTCATGGCCCTGGGCGCCCGCAAGGACGACGAGCTGGTCGTGTCGGCGACCGGTCCGCAAGCCACCGACGCCCTACGCAAGGTCGAGGACCTGGTCACGCGGAACTTCGACGAGAAGTCCTAACTCCGGGGAGGCGACCATGTACGACTTCGTCATCGTCGGGGGCGGGTCGGCCGGCAGCGTGCTCGCCAGCCGGCTGTCCGCGGACCCGGCGAACCGCGTGCTGGTGCTCGAGGCGGGCCGGCCCGACTATCCGTGGGACGTCTTCATCCACATGCCCGCCGCGCTCACGTTCCCCATCGGCAGCCGGTTCTACGACTGGAAGTACGAGTCAGAACCGGAGCCGCACATGCGCGGCCGGCGGATCTACCACGCCCGCGGCAAGGTCCTCGGCGGTTCGAGCAGCATCAACGGGATGATCTTCCAGCGCGGCAACCCGCTGGACTACGAGCGGTGGGGCGCCGACCCCGGAATGTCCACCTGGGACTACGCGCACTGCCTGCCGTACTTCGAGCGGATGGAGAACGCCACCGCGGCCGCGGCCGACGACGAGTACCGCGGCCACGACGGTCCGCTCGTCCTCGAGCGGGGGCCGGCGACCAACCCGCTGTTCACCGCGTTCTTCGAGGCCGTCCAGGAGGCCGGCTACCCGCTCACCGACGACGTCAACGGCTACCGCCAGGAGGGCTTCGCGCCGTTCGACCGCAACGTCTACAGAGGACGCCGCTGGTCGGCCTCGAAGGCGTACCTGCGCCCGGCCATGCGCAGGCCCAACCTCGACGTGGTCACCCGTGCGCTGGTCACCGGGATCCGCTTCGACGGCGACCGCGCGACCGGCGTCGAGTACCGCCACCGCGGCGGCCGCCGGACCGTGGAGGCGGGCGAGGTCATCCTCTGCGGCGGCGCGATCAACTCCCCGCAGCTGCTGCAGCTGTCCGGGGTCGGCGACGCCGCCGGGCTGCGCGCGCTCGGCATCGACGTCGTGGCCGACCTGCCGGGCGTGGGGGAGAACCTCCAGGACCACCTCGAGGTGTACGTCCAGTACGCCTGCACCCAGCCGGTGTCCATGCAGCCGTACCTGAAGTGGCGCTACCGCCCGTGGATCGGCGCGCAGTGGCTGTTCGGTCGCCGCGGCCCCGGCGCGACCAACCACTTCGAGGGCGGCGGGTTCACCCGCAGCAACGAGGACGTGACCTATCCGAACCTGATGTTCCACTTCCTGCCGATCGCGGTGCGCTACGACGGGTCCGCGCCGTCGGGCGGGCACGGCTACCAGGTGCACGTCGGTCCGATGTACTCCGACGCCCGCGGCTCGGTGAAGATCACCAGCACCGACCCGCGGCGCCATCCCGCGCTGCGGTTCAACTACCTGTCCACCGACCAGGACCGTCGCGAGTGGGTCGAGGCCGTCCGCGTCGCCCGCGACCTGCTGAACCAGCCCGCGATGGCGCCCTACAACGGTGGCGAGCTGTCCCCGGGCCCCGACGTGAGCACCGACGAGCAGATCCTCGACTGGGTGGGCCGGGAGGCCGAGACCGCGCTGCACCCGTCGTGCACCTGCGCGCTGGGGGAGGGCGAGCACGCGGTCACCGACCCGGCGTCGATGCGCGTGCGCGGACTGCGCGGGCTGCGAGTCGTGGACGCCTCGGCGATGCCCTACGTGACCAACGGCAACATCTACGCGCCCGTGATGATGTTGGCCGAGAAGGCCGCCGACCTCATTCTCGGTAACACACCGTTACCGCCGGCGACGGTCGAGTTCTATCGGTACCAAGGTGGACAACACTCTTGACGTTGGTCGCGCGGTGGACGAGGGTTTGCCCATTAAGCACTAGCGTGCACGATACGCAACGGCGCGCACGTGAGGACTGTGCCCATGGCTGAGCTGTACATCGGGGGCGAGTGGCGGGAGCCGGCCGATGGCGCCCGGCGCGAGATCCGCTGCCCCGCGGACGGCAGCCTGGTCGCGACAGTCGCCGAGGCGACCGCGGCCGACACCGAGGCGGCGATCCTCGCGGCACGCCGTGCCTTCGACGCCGGCGACTGGCCCGCCACTCCGGAGCGTGAGCGGGGCGCGCTGCTGCTGCGCGTGGCCGACCTGCTCGAGCGCGACACCAAGGAGTACGCCCGCGCCGAGTCGCTCGACACCGGCAAGCGGCTGGTGGAGAGCGAGTACGACATCGCCGACATCGTCGCCTGCTTCCGGTACTTCGGCGCCGTCGCCGGCACCGACGCGGGCCGCGTGGTCGACACCGGCCGGGCGGACGCGATCAGCCGCGTGGTGCACGAGCCGGTCGGCGTGTGCGGGCTGATCACGCCGTGGAACTACCCGTTGCTGCAGGCGTCCTGGAAGGTCGCGCCCGCGCTCGCGGCCGGCAACACGTTCGTGCTCAAGCCGAGCGAGCTGACCCCGTCCACGGCGATCCTGCTGATGCGCACGCTGACCGAGGCCGGGCTGCCGGCCGGCGTCGCGAACCTGGTGCTGGGCGCCGGACCCGCGGCCGGCGCGCCGCTCGCCCAGCACGAGGCGGTCGACCTGGTCTCGTTCACCGGCGGACTCGCCACCGGCCGGCGGATCATGGCGGCCGCGGCCGCGACGGTGAAGAAGGTCGCGCTGGAGCTGGGCGGCAAGAACCCCAACGTCGTGTTCGCCGACGCCGACCTGCCCACAGCAGTCGACTTCGCGCTGACCGCGGTGTTCCTGCACTCCGGCCAGGTGTGCTCGGCCGGCGCCCGGCTGGTCGTGCAGGACGAGGTGCACGACGCGGTCGTCGACGAGATCGTCCGCCGGGCGTCGGCGATCCGGCTCGGCGGACCGTTCGATGTGGACGCCGAGACCGGCCCGCTGATCTCCGCCGCGCACCGGGACAAGGTGGCGGCCTATGTGGACATCGGGGTCGCGGAGGGCGCGGTCCTGCGCTGCGGCGGCCAGGCCCCGGACGATCCGGCGCTCGCGGACGGCTTCTACTACCTGCCAACGGTTCTGGACGAGTGCGACCAGTCGATGTCGGTGGTGCACGAGGAGTCGTTCGGCCCGGTGCTCACCGTGGAGCGGTTCGCCGACGAGGACGACGCGGTGCGGATCGCCAACGACACGACCTACGGCCTCGCCGGTGCGGTGTGGACGCAGGACGCCGGCCGGGCGCAGCGGGTCGCCCGGCGCCTACGGCACGGTACGGTGTGGATCAACGACTACCACCCGTACGTGCCACAGGCCGAGTGGGGCGGCTTCGGCCGCTCCGGCGTCGGTCGTGAGCTCGGACCGGCCGGGCTCGACGAGTACCGCGAGACGAAACACGTCTGGCACAACATCGACCCGAAGCCGCAGTACTGGTTCCGCGCGTGAGTCACGCGCGGAACCATGACTCAGGAGAGAGGCCGGCCCGTGACGACATCCGCCGATCCGGTGATCTCGGTTCGTGACCTGTGGAAGGTGTTCGGCCCCAGGGCCGATCGGGTCCCGACCGATGCCGCGCTGACCGCGTTGTCCCGCCGGGAGCTGCTCGCGAGAACCGGCTGCACGGCGGCGGTCCGCGACGTCGCGTTCGACGTGGCGCCCGGCGAGGTGTTCGTGGTGATGGGCCTGTCCGGGTCGGGCAAGTCCACGCTCGTGCGCTGCCTGACCCGGCTCATCGAGCCGACGGCCGGCGAGATCATGTTCGAGGGCGAGAACATCCGCACGGCGGACCAGAGGCGGCTGCGCGAGCTGCGCCGGCGCAAGTTCGCCATGGTGTTCCAGCACTTCGGGCTGCTGCCGCACCGGCGGGTCATCGACAACGTCGCGTTCGGACTGGAGATCCGCGGCGTCAGCCGCGCCCAGCGGCGGCGCCGGGCCGGCGAGGTGGTCGAGCTGGTCGGCCTGGCGGGCTACGAGAACTCCTTCCCCGACCAGCTCTCCGGCGGCATGCAGCAGCGGGTCGGGCTCGCGCGGGCGCTCGCGGTGGACCCCGACGTGCTGCTGTTCGACGAGCCGTTCTCCGCGCTGGACCCGCTGATCCGCCGGGACATGCAGCAGGAGGTCATCCGGCTGCACAACGAGGTCGGCAAGACGATGGTGTTCATCACCCACGACCTGTCGGAGGCCCTCAAGCTCGGCGACCGCATCCTGATCATGCGCGACGGCGACATGGTCCAGATCGGCACCGGCGACGAGCTCGTGGGCGCCCCGATCGACGACTACGTGGCGGACTTCGTGCGCGACGTGGCGCGCGCCAACGTGTTGACGCTGCGCTGGATCATGCGCGACGCCGAGCCCGGCGACCCGCTCGACGGCCCGGAGCTGGGCCCGGACGTGGTGGTCCGCGAGGCGACCCGGGCGGTGCTGGCGGCGGAGAAGCCGGTGCGCGTCGTGGAGAACGGCAAGCTGCTGGGCGTGGTCGGCGACGAGGAGATCCTCGAGGTGATCGCCCGAACCGACCCCGGGCCCCGCGAGACCGTGCGGGTGTCCGCTCCGGACCGGAACCCCGAACCCGACCCGACCGCCGAGCCCGAAACGGCCCGAGAGAGCGCGACATGACAGCCGCTGTGGCGGTCTACCAACCGCACCTCAGGGGAACGGGACGCGACCCAGCCACCGGTACGCGCCGAACCGCCGGGCACCGATCAACGGTGACCACAAGGTTTAAGTCCGGGAAGGCGGAACGGACGTGACCACGGTCGCGCCTCCGGCTCCACCCGAGGCCGAGCCGCCGCCACCACCGCCCGCGAAGCGTGACCGCCGGTCGCGTCGCTGGACGGCGATCCTCGTCATCCTCGCGTCGTGGCTGGTGTTGTTCGCGGTCCTGCGCGGGCGGGCCACGCTCGAGCTGGCGCCCGCCCAGCTGACCTGGCTGCACCGCTGGTTCAACGACCTCAACGACACCATCGGCGCCAGCCGAAACACCAACCCGATCTTCCTCTACTTCTTCAACGAGATCCGACTGGTCATCGACAACCTCGTCACCGGCTTCCAGTACCTGATCTCCCAGCCCGTGCCCGGCCGCGGCGTCCCGCTGATCGGCTGGCTCGGCGTGGTCGCGATCGCGGGCTACGTCTCCTGGGTGTTCGCAGGCGTCCGGCTCGCGATCCTCGCCATCGCCGGGTTCGTGTTCTTCGGCCTGCAGGGTCTGTGGGAAGAGAGCATGGACACGCTGGCGCTCACCGCCGCGGCCGTGCTCATCGCGCTCGCCATCGGCATCCCGCTCGGCATCTGGGCGGGCCTGTCGCCGCGGGTCAACCGGGTCATCACCCCCGTGCTCGACTTCATGCAGACGATGCCGACGTTCGTCTACCTCGCGCCGCTGACGCTGTTCTTCCTCATCGGCCCGGCCTCGGCGACCATCGCGACGCTGATCTACGCGATGCCGCCGGCCATCCGCATCACCGCGCACGCCGTCGCCTCGGTGCCGGCCAGCAGCCGCGAAGCCGCCGACTCCCTCGGCGCCACCCGCGGTCAGACGCTGGTCAAGGTGCTGCTGCCGATGGCCAAGCGGACGATCGTGGTCGGCATCAACCAGACGATCATGGCCGCGCTCGCGATGGTCACGATCGCCGCGCTGATCGACGCGCCCGGCCTCGGCAAGACCGTGATCAAGGCGCTGCAGACGCTCGACGTCGGCACCGCGTTCAACGCCGGCCTCGCGATCGTGGTCATGGCCGTCGTGCTCGACCGGGTCACCACGGCGGCCGGCGACCGGGCGGAGAAGCAGCTGCGACACGCGAGCGGGCCGCCCCGGCTGCGCCGGCCGCTGCTCATCGGCGGCGGGGTGGCCGCGGCGGTGTGCGTCTACCTGTCCTACACCTACGTCTGGGCCGCCGAGTTCCCCTACGGCTGGAACATCGGGCCGTGGATCTCCCGCACCACGGGCGACGTCACGCTGTGGATCCAGGATCACCTGTCGGTGCTGACCAACGACCTGCGGGACGCGGTGACCACGTCGGTGCTCAACCCGTTCCAGTCGCTGCTCACCGACTCGCCGTGGTGGCTGATGTGCGCGGTGATCGTCGCGCTCGCGGCGGTGCTCGGCGGCACCCGGGCCGCGGTCGTGTCCGCGCTCTGCCTGGGGTTGCTGGTCGCCACCGGCGTGTGGCACGACGCGATGACCACGCTCGCGTCCACGCTGCTCGCGACCGTCGTCGTGGTGGCCATCGGGGTGCTGGTGGGCGTGTGGATGGGCCGCAGCCCCGGCGCCGACCGAGTGATTCGGCCGCTGCTGGACGCCGCCCAGGTGATGCCGGCCTTCGTCTACCTGGTGCCGTTCGTGGCGCTGTTCGGGCCGTCCCGGTTCACCGCGATCGTGGCCGCCTTCGTGTACGCGGCGCCGATCGTCATCAAGATCGTCGCGGACGGGATTCGCGGCGTCTCCGCGACGACCGTGGAGGCCGCGACGGCCTCGGGCGCGGGCCGGTGGCAGACGATCTCGAAGGTGCAGCTGCCGATGTCGGCGCGCTCGCTCACGCTCGCGACGAACCAGGGGCTGATCTACGTGCTGGCCATGGTCGTCGTCGGCGGGCTGGTGGGCGCGGGCGCGCTGGGCTACGACGTCGTGGCCGGGTTCTCGCAGAACCAGCTCTTCGGCAAGGGGCTGGCCGCCGGGCTCGCGATCGTGCTGCTCGGCATCATGCTCGATCGAATCACCCAGGCCGCGGCCGCCCGAACCGGGCGGAACGCGAGCTAGACCCTACGAGGAGGACGGTCACGATGAGGAGAAGGAACGTACGCGCGACGGTGCTCTTCGCGGCGGTATCGCTGGTGCTGGCCGGCTGCAGCGGAGCGAAGGTCGGCGAGGACTCCGGCGGCGGCGGGGGAGGCGGTGCTGGTGGCGAGACGGCCGAGTGCGGCGACTTCAACATCGCCATCAACCCCTGGGTCGGCTACGAGGCCGACGCGGCCGTGGTCGCCTACGTCGCCGAGGAGGAGCTCGGCTGCAACGTGACGAAGAAGGACCTCAAGGAGGAGGTCGCCTGGCAGGGCTTCGGCACCGGCGAGGTCGACGTGGTGCTGGAGAACTGGGGCCACGACGACCTGAAGAAGAAGTACATCGACGACCAGAAGACGGCCGTGCGGGTCGGTTCAACCGGCAACACCGGCACGATCGGCTGGTACGTGCCGCCGTGGATGGCCGAGAAGTACCCGGACATCACCGACTACAAGAACCTCAACAAGTACGCGGACCTGTTCAAGACGTCCGAGTCCGGCAACCAGGGCCAGCTGCTCGACGGCGACCCGTCGTTCGTCACGAACGACGCGGCGCTGGTGAAGAACCTCAACCTGAACTTCAAGGTCGTGTACGCGGGCAGCGAGACCGCGCTGATCCAGTCGTTCCGGCAGGCGGAAAAGGACAAGAAGCCCATGCTGGGCTATTTCTACGAGCCGCAGTGGTTCATGCTCGAGGTCCCGCTGGTGCACGTGAAGCTGCCGGAGTACACGCCGGGTTGTGACGCGGACGCGGAGAAGGTCGCGTGCGACTACCCGCCGTACGACCTGGACAAGATCGCGAGCAAGAAGTTCATGGAGTCCGGCAGCCCGGCCGCCGACCTGGTGCAGAACTTCGAGTGGACGAACGACGACCAGAACCTCGTGGCCAAGTACATCGCCGTGGACAAGATGACTCCCGAGGACGCCGGCGAGAAGTGGGTGAAGGAGAACAAGTCCAAGGTGGACGCCTGGCTCGACAAGTCCTGAGACGACTCTCCGCGAGGCCCTCGTCCACGGACGGGGGCCTCGCGAGCGTTTCGAAACCGACACATCGCAGAGCGTGACGAGATGATCGAAAGGTCCTAGGGTCTCTTCCGACATCGTTGTCTGGATAGCGACCAACGAGGTAGGCCACCATGACCTCCGGCAACACACGAGGCAGGGTCACCGGGCTGGTTTTCAACCCATGGAACCTGCTGCTGATCATCCCGTTCATCGTCCTGCTGACTCCCCTCTACAACCGGAAGTCCCCAGAGCTCATCGGGATGCCGTTCTTCTACTGGTTCCAGTTCCTGGGCATCCCGATCGGCGTGCTCTGCACGATCATCGTCTACCGCATGACTCGCACCGTGCCGGTGGACCGAACGGTGCCCGCCGCCGAGCCGGCCGCCGCAGAGCCGGCCGCCGACGTGCCGGCCGCCGACGTGCCGGCCACCGACGTGCCGGCCACCGAGACCGACGAGGCTGCCGTGACCGACAAGCCCGCTGAGACCGACAAGCCCGACGAGCCTGTCGTGACCGACGAGGCCGCCAAGACCGACGAGACCGACGAGGGGAGTGCTCGCTGATGCACTGGACACAGCTGGTCGTCTTCTCTCTCCTGTTCGCCTTCGTCACGTTCATGGGCTTCGTCGCGGCGCGCTGGCGTGCCGGGTCGACGCTGGACCACCTCGACGAGTGGGGTCTGGGCGGGCGCAAGTTCGGCTCGTGGATCACCTGGTTCCTCGTCGGCGGCGACCTCTACACCGCCTACACCTTCGTCGCGGTGCCGGCGCTGCTGTTCAGCGCGGGCGCGACCGGGTTCTTCGCATTGCCGTACACGATCATCGCCTACCCGCTGGTGTTCCTGCCGGTGCTGCGGATGTGGTCGGTCTCCCGGGCCAACGGCTACGTGACACCGGCCGACTTCGTGCGCGGCCGGTACGGCTCCTCCCTGCTGGCCCTGCTGGTGGCCATCACCGGCATCGTCGCGACCATGCCCTACATCGCGCTGCAGCTCGTCGGCCTGGAGGCCGTGCTGCGCTCGATGGGCTTCAACGGCGCCGGCTTCTTCGGCCACCTGCCACTGTTGATCGCGTTCGTCATCCTCGCGGTCTACACCTACCAGTCCGGCCTGCGCGCACCCGCGCTGATCGCGTTCGTCAAGGACATCCTGATCTACCTGGTGATCCTGGTGGCCGTGATCTACCTGCCGATCAAGCTCGGCGGCTGGGCAGAGATCTTCGGCGACGCGGAGGACAAGCTGTCCGCCGTCAACCCCAAGACCGGCGCGCCGTTCGGCGACACCCTGCTGAACTCGAACAACCAGCTGCAGTACGCCACGCTGGCGTTCGGCTCGGCGCTCGCACTGTTCCTGTACCCGCACTCGGTCACCGGCATCCTCGCCTCACGCGGCCGGGACGTGTTGAAGCGCAACATGTCCGCGCTGCCGGCGTACTCGCTGCTGCTCGGCCTGCTCGCGCTGCTCGGCTTCGTGGCGATCTCCGCGGGCACCCAGCCTCTCGTCAACAACGCGACCGGCCGCGTGGACACCAACACGGTGATCCCGGAGCTGTTCAACGGCCAGTTCCCCGCGTGGTTCGCGGGGATCGCGTTCGCGGCCATCGGCATCGGCGCGCTGGTGCCGGCGGCGATCATGTCGATCGCGGCGGCGAACCTGTGGACCCGCAACGTCTACAAGGAGTACATCCGCCGCGACGCCAGCCACGCGCAGGAGGCCAAGCAGGCCAAGCTCGCGTCGCTGGTCGTGAAGTTCGGCGCGATCGTGTTCATCATCTTCATCGACCCGCAGTACGCGATCGACCTGCAGCTGATCGGCGGCGTGATCATCCTGCAGACCCTCCCCGCGGTGGCGATCGCGCTGTACACGCGGTGGCTGCACCGTTGGGCGCTCGTCGCCGGCTGGGCGGTCGGCATGTTGTGGGGCATGCTCATGCTCTACGACATCCCCAACCCGGCCTCGGGCCGCGCGCACTTCGGCGGCTCGGCGCTCGCACTCGACAAGCTGAGCATTCTCGGGTGGCAGCCGTTCGCCGGCTCGACGGTGCTGATCTACGTCGGCTTCGTGGCACTGGCCGGGAACCTGCTGGTGGCGCTGGTCGTCACGCTGATCGTCCGGCGACTGAACGTCTCCAACGGCGTCGACGAGACGACCGGCGAGGACTACCACGTCGACGAGCACACCGAGAACCTGCGCGAGATCGGCGGCTCGGAGCCGACCCGGGCCACGCAGACGACGTCGACCTGACGTCGACCTGACGAGTGACCGGTGGTGCGCCGGTGGTTCGGCGCACCACCGGTCGGTCACCGAAGCCGTAGCTGCCGGTCGTGGACCCGGCTCAACAGGAGCTGGGCCACGATCGCGCCGCACAGGCACAGGAACATGTCCCACTGGGTGTCCCAGACGTCCCCCTGGGTACCGAGGAAGTCGTCCGCGCCGGCGCCGAGGATCACCGCGGACACCCACTCCACGAACTCGAAGCAGGCGCTGACCGACAGGCACACGGCCACCGTCAGCGTGAACGTCCAGCCGCCGCGGCGCAGCGGAGTGAGCCGCAACAGCAGCTCGCGCACCACCATCGCCGGCACGAAGCCCTGGACGAAGTGCGCGATGCGGTCGTAGTTGTTGCGCTGCCAGTCGAAGACGTCGCGGAGCCAGTCGCCGAGCGGTGTCTCCGCGTAGGTGTAGTGGCCGCCGTAGCAGAGCACGATCGCGTGCAGCACCAGCAGCCAGCACACCAGGCGCGTCAGCGGGAAGCGTCGCCGGTTGAGCAGCACGATCGGCGCGCCGATGAAGATCCACACCACCTCGAGCGCCCACGTGCCGAGGCTCTTCGCGCCGATCGCCGACCACACCAGGGCCGCGGCGAGGACCGCGACGAGCAGGTAGCCCTCCCGGCGGGAGACCGTGCGCACGCGGGAGCCGACCTGTGACGTCACCGGAGACATCCCGACACTGTGCCCCATCGTTGCCAGTTTGCGTGCTTCCGCCGCGCAGCCCGGAGTCGTAGGTTCGCGGTCATGTTCTCCACCTCCCTGCGCCGCACCGTGCTCGGCGTGGCAATCGCCGGTCTCGCCGGCGTGCTGATCGCGCCACCGGCGGCGGCCGCGCCTCCCGCGAAGCCGCCGCACATCGTGGGCACCCACACGGAGCCCGTCTACGACTACGCGAACGCCATCCGTGAGAGCGTCTGGGTCACCACGTCCCTCGACAACGACGGCGACGGCGCGCCCGACAAGCTCGCCGTCGACCTGGTCCGGCCGCGGGAGACCGCCGAGTCCGGCGTGAAGATCCCGGTCGTGATGGACTCCTCGCCCTACTACCAGTGCTGCGGGCGCGGCAACGAGAGCGAGCTCAAGGAGTACGCCGAAGACGGCACGGTCACGAAGTTCCCGCTGTTCTACGACAACTACTTCGTGCCCCGCGGCTACGCCTTCGCCGCGGTGGACTTCAACGGCACCAGCCGGTCCACGGGCTGCGGCGACGTCGGCGGCCGGGAGGAGATCCTCGGCACGAAGGCCGTCATCGACTGGCTCAACGGCCGCGGCCGCGCGACCTACGCCGACGGCACGCCGGCCCGCGCGGACTGGACGTCCGGCAAGGTCGGCATGATCGGCAAGTCGTGGGACGGCTCGGTGGCCAACGGCGTGGCCGCCACCGGCGTCGAGGGCCTGGAGACGATCGTGCCGATCTCGGCCATCTCCAGCTGGTACGACTACTACCGCGACGACGGCGCGCTCTACACCGCCGACTTCGGGCCCGCGTGGCTGTCCGGCTACGTCAACGGCCGGCCGCCGGAGGTGTGCCAGCCGGTGCGCGACGCGCTGCTCGCCGGCTCGGACAACGCGACCGGCGACTACAACGCCTTCTGGCACGAGCGGAACTTCGTGCCGGACGCGCGCAAGGTCCGGGCGAGCGTGTTCGTCACGCACGGCATCAACGACCTGAACGTGGAGACCAAGCACTTCGCGCAGTGGTGGGACGCGCTCGCCAAGCGCGGTGTGCCGCGCAAGATCTGGCTGGGCCAGCCCGGGCACGTCGACCCGTTCGACTTCCGCCGCGCCGAGTGGGTCACGACGCTGCACCGGTGGTTCGACTACTGGTTGCAGGGCCTGAACAACGGCATCATGCGTGAGCCGCAGGCGACGATCGAGCGGCAGCCCGACGTGTGGGTGAACGAGTCGACGTGGCCGGCGCGCGGGGCGTTCTCGCTGCCGGTGTCGCTCGGCGAGAACGGCACGCTTGGCCTGCGGCCGACCAAGCCCGGCAAGATCGCGACCATCGTGGACGACCCCTCGCTCGGCGAGAACGAGGCCGTCTCGTCGCCGAACACCTCGCTGCCGGGCCGGCAGGCCTTCCTGTCCGCGCCGCTGCGCAAGGACCTGCGGGTCAGCGGCACGGCGACGGTCTCGCTGCGGGTGAAGGTCGACAAACCCAACACGGAGCTGTCCGCGCGGCTGGTCGACTACGGCACGGCGTCGCGGATCGCCTACCGCTTCCAGGGCGAGGGGATTCGGACGCTCGCGTCGGAGTCGTGCTGGGGCGAGTCCACCGCGGCGGACGACGCGTGCTACCTCGACACGGAGAAGAACGTGACCACGTCCGACTTCGGCGTCATGACCCGCGGCTGGGTCGACGCGGCCCACCGGGACTCGCTGAGCCACCCGACCCCGCTGCGGCCTGGGCGCTGGTACACGGTGAAGTGGCGGCTGAACGCGCACGACGCCGTCCTGCCGGCCGGCCGGGTCCTCGGCTTGGTGCTGACACTGAGCGACTCGGAGTTCACCGTGCCGACGTCGACCGGGGCCACGGTCGACGTGGACCTGGGGCGCAGCAGGCTCAACCTGCCGGTGTCGCTGCGACCCGGCGACACGGCGCTGCCCGACGT
>NZ_JBOHGA010000184.1:0-12842 GCF_050699915.1 Actinophytocola sp. | reverse complement strand
GGGCCGGCCCGCGGGGCAGCGAGCGCTTCGGCTGGCCGCTGGCTCCGCCGCATCCGGTGGTGCGGGCGTTCGAGGAGCCGTCGTCTCCGTACGGCCCGGGCCATCGCGGTGTCGACCTCGGCGGGATGGCCGGCGCGCCCGTGCTGTCGGCGGGTGCCGGTGTGGTGGTGTTCGCCGGGCCGCTGGCCGGGCGTGGCGTGGTCTCGGTCGACCATTCGAACGGACTGCGCACCACGTACGAGCCGCTGTCCCCAGCCGTGAAGGCCGGCCGGCGGGTGGCGGCCGACGCAGTGCTGGGTCGGCTGCGGGCGGGTCACCGAGGCTGCCCGAGCGCGTGCCTGCACTGGGGCGTCCGCCGTGGCGACGAGTACCTGGATCCCCTGTCGCTGGTGGCCACCGGCCACGTTCGGCTGTTGCCGTGGAAGGAGGAGAGCTAGACCTCGGTCTTCTCGAGCAGCTTGGCGCGCAGCCGCAGCACCGCCCTGGTGTGCAGCTGGCAGACCCGCGACTCGGTGACCCCGAGCACCCGGCCGATCTCCGCGAGGGTCAGGTTCTCGAAGTAGTACAGGGTCACCACGACCCGATCCCGCTCGGTGAGGTGCGCGATCGCCTCGGCGAGCTGGCGGCGGTTGTCCTGGTCGACCAGCAGCGCGACGGGGTCGAGCGCGCCCGGGTCCTCGAGGATGTCGGCGAGCGGCGTGGAGCCGCGCCCCGCCGCGGCGAGCTCGTCGAGCGCGACGACGCTGGTGAGCTGCAGCTGGGCGTAGACGTCGCCGAGCTCGATGACGGAGAGCCCGAGCTCCTCGGCGAGCTCCGCGTCGGTCGGCGTGCGGCGCAGCTGGGCGCCGAGGCGCTCCAGCGCGCGCTCGACCTCGCGGGCCCGGCCGCGGACCGACCTCGGCACCCAGTCCTGGGCACGCAGGTCGTCGAGGATGGCGCCGCGGATGCGCTGCATGGCGTAGGTCTCGAACTTCAGGCCGCGCTCGGGCTCGAACTTCTCGATGGCGTCGACGAGCCCGAAGATGCCGGACTGGATCAGGTCGGCGACCTCGACGTGCGCGGGCAGGCCCGTGCCGACCCGGCCGGCGACGTACTTGACCAGCGGCGCGTAGTGCAGCACCAGGCGGTCGCGCAGCCGCTGCTCGCGGCGCTTGCCGAAGGCGCGCCACAGCGCGACGATGCCCGCCTCGACATCGTCGAAGGTCCGCTTGTCACCGGGCAGCACGCCGGCGGTCTCCCCGACGCCGAAGCTCACGGCATGACCGTTGGTCGCCCCAGCCGGCGGCCTGCCGATGGGCGTCTGCCCCGGTGTCCCGATGCCTTCACCTGCGTCATCAGGAGCGTGGGTGGGCTCGGTCATGAATCGCCTTCAGCCGTTCGACGGTCACGTGTGTGTATAGCTGGGTGGTAGCGAGCGTAGCGTGACCAAGAAGCTCCTGGACGCTCCGAAGATCCGCACCACCTTCGAGCAAATGCGTCGCGGCAGAGTGACGCAGACCGTGCGGCCCCATGACGGGGGCGCCCGGCACCGCACCCAGCGCTCCGTGCACGATACGTCGAACGCTTGCAGGTTGGAACCTGCCACCACGAGCGCCCAGCAGGAGCGCAGGTGGGGACGTAGACCGTGCCAGCGCAGGTCGTCCCCGTGCGAGCCACGCCCGCACCGCCCGCTCGGCCGGCTCGCCGAACGGCACCGTCCGCTCCTTGCCGCCCTTGCCGAAGACCACGACCACCCTCCGGCGAAGATCGACATCGTCCACATCCAGGCCGCACAGCTCGGACACCCGCACGCCGGTCGCGTACAGGAGCTCCAGCAGCGCGTGGTCACGCAGCGCTACCGCGTCCTCCTGCGCCGCGCCCGATTCGGAGGCCTGCAGCAGGTCGCTCGCCTGGTCCTGCCGCAGCACGGACGGCAGCGTCCGGTGCGGCCGGGGCGACGCCAGCCGCGCGCCCGGGTCCGTCGCGAGGTGCCCGCGCCGTTGTGCCCACGCCGTGAACGTCCGAGCCGCCGCCGAGCGGCGAGCGAGCGTGGTGCGGCTCGCACCGCCGCCCCGCAACGCGGCGAGCCACGCCCGCAGCACCGGAAGCTCGAGCGCCTCGATCCCGCGCCCTCGGCTGTGGTCGACTCCCTCAGCTGCCGGGTCCACCGCCGGCAGACCGTGCAGGAACCCGAGCAGCGACACGACGTCGCCGACGTATGCCCGCACCGTGTGCGCCGAGAGCCCGCGTTCGAGGGCGAGGTGCCGCTCGTAGGCATGCACGACCTCGACGACCGGCGGCGGCAGCGCACCGCGGATCCGGTGGAGATCGACCCGCTTCCGACGCGCGGACGAAGATCCTGGCACCCCTCGACGCTCCGCCATGACCGGGGACGGAGTCAAGCACCGCCACGCCGCCAGACGCGATCAGCCCGCCACCGCGATCGGCCAGCCGCCCTTACGACCGCACCACGCAGGAGCCGGCCTGCCTCCGTGCGGTCGGTCCGCCGCCACGCAGGGCCTTCCCTCCGCCGAGCCGGGCAGCTCCACCCGCAACGCGCGCCGGCCAGCCGCCACGCCGAGTCCGCTCGCCGTCACACAACACCTGGCCCGCCTCCGTGCAGTCGGTCCGCCACCATGCCGGACCATTCCGCCGCCGGCCAACTGCCGTATGAGGCCGGCCCACCGCCGCGCGGCCGGCCGACTGCCAGGCCAGGCCCGTTCGCACTGCGCAAGGCCTCCTCCGCTTCGTGCGGTCGGTTCGTCGTCGTGCCAGGTCATTCCGCCGCGTGCGGGGTCGGTGCGGCGTTAGGCAGGGGCCTGGCGCCATCCCTCCTCACATCGTTCGGCCAGGCCGGTGAGTTCGAGCTCTGGCAGGAGCGCGCGGACCCGGTCGAGCGGGACGCCTGACTCGACGGCCACCTGCGCGGTGCTGCGAGCCGTACGGCGACGGAGTGCCTCGTGCACACGTAGGGCGTCGTCGCCGAGGCCGTCGGTTCGGCGGCGCGGGCCGTCCGGCCGGTCGACGAGGTGCTCCCCGACCGGGCCGACGGCCTCGAGGACCTCCGCGACCGATCCGGCGAGCATCGCGGCGCCGGTACGGAGCAGGTCGTGACAGCCGACCGACGTCGCGGAGGTGATCGGTCCTGGCACCGCCATCACCACCTTCCCGAGCGCGGCGGCGGTGGTCGCGGTGTTGCGGGCGCCGCTCCGCACGCCGGCCTCGACCACGACCGTTCCTGTCGACAGCGCCGCGATCAGCCGGTTGCGGACGAGGAACCGGTGCTTGGCGGCGTGCGTGCCGGGCGGGTACTCGCTGAGCACCAGGCCGCGCTCGGCGATCCGGTCGAGCAGCGTCGCGTGGCCGGACGGGTAGTTGACGTCCACGCCGCAGCCCAGAACCGCGACGGTGCGGCCCTCGGCGTTGAGCGCGCCGCGATGGGCCGAGCCGTCGATGCCGTACGCGGCGCCCGACACGACGGTCATGCCGGCGGACGCGAGCCCGTAGCCGACCTCGGCGGCCACGTGTTCGCCGTAGGGAGTGGCCGCCCGCGCACCGACGACCGACACGGCCCGGTCGAAGGTGTCGGCAAGGGTTGCGGGCCCGCGCGCCCAGAGCCCGAGCGGCGTGCCGGACCAGCGCTGCCCCCGATCCGCCGCGGCGGCGAGGCAGAGCAGTTGCCAGGCGGGCCACTCGTCGTCCTCGGGCACGACGAGGCGGGCACCGACCCGAGCGGCGTCGGCCAGGTCGCCGGCGGCCTGGTCGAGGTGCCGTCGAGCGGAGGTCTCGGCCAGCACGGCCGGCGGTACGTCCGCCGCCCGGACGCGCGCGGCCGCCACGACTGGCCCCACCGCGTCGACGAAGGTGAGCAGTGCGGTGGCCGGCGGCTCGGCCACGCGCATGAGGTACGCCCGCGCCAGAAGGACTTCCTCGCCGAACGGCTGGGTCGCGCTGAGGCCGCCGGTCGCCGGTTGCTGGTGCCGTTCCGAGGGCTGGTCGCTTGGGCGAGTGCGGTCGGGCGTCTCGGCTGGAGTGGCCAAGCGGGTCACGCGTGACGCCGCCGAGTGGTCTGTTGGGTTCGAGGTTGGCGGGTCGGCTGTCGAGAGCTGGCTCTTCGGCGATCGGCTCGGCACGTGATCAGGAGCCGTGGCCGCCAGACTCGGCGGGTGCGGATCTCCGAGGATCGGATTGATCCTCGGACGCGACGTGACCGGTCGGGATGAGTGTGGGGAGCGCGTGTTGTCCCCGGCGGGCGGATCGTCTGTAGAGGTGAGTCGGCAGGCGGAGTCGACGTGCGTCCGCGGATGGCCCTGCGGAGATCGACCCGACGAGGCATCGGGAGCCGTGGCCATCGGACTCGGCGGATGCGGATCTCCTACGGACGCATCGATCATCGGCGGTGAGCTGACCGATCGGGGTAGGTGCGGGGAGCACGAGTTGTCGCCGATGGGCCGATCGTCTGTAGAGGTGAGTCGGCAGGCGGAGTCGACGTGCGTCCGCGGATGGCCTTGCGGAGATCGACCCGCCATCTGATTGGGAGGCGTGACACTCGGACTCGGCAGGTACGGATCCCCGACGAACGGATCGATCATCGGCGGCGAGCTGACCGATTGGGGTAGGTGCGGGGAGCACGAGTTGTCGCCGGTGGACGCATCGTCGGTGGACGTGGATCCGCAAGTGGGGTCGGCGTGCGTCCGCGGATGGCCTTGCGAAGATCGACCCGCCATCTGATTGGGAGGCGTGACACTCGGACTCGGCGGGTGCGGATCCCCGACGAACGGGTTGATCTTCGACGGCGAGCTGACCGGCCGGGGTAGGTGCGGGGAGCACGAGTTGTCGCCGATGGGCCGATCGTCTGTAGAGGTGAGTCGGCAGGCGGAATCCGCGCGGGTCCGCGGATGGCCCTGCGGAGATCGACTCGACGAGTGATCGGGAGCCGAGGCCATCGGACTCGGCGGGTGCGGATCCCCGAGGAACGGATCGATCTTCGACGGCGAGCTGGCCGATTGGGGCGAGTGTGAGGAGCACGAGTTGTCGCCGGTGGGCGCATCGTCGGTGGACGTGGATCCGTAAGTGGGGTCGGTGTGCGTCCGCGGATGGCCCTGCGGAGATCGACCCGCCGGCGGGTGCGGATTCCCGAGGATCGGGTTGATCTTCGGGGGCGAGGTGGCCGATCGGGGCGGGTGTGAGGAGAGTGTGGCTTCGCCGGTGCGGGGTTTGTCGGTGGAGGTGGGTCGGTGGGTGGGGTCGGCGGGTGTCCGCGCTCGGTCGATTGGTGGGGTTGGTTCGGTGGTCGTCATGCGGATCTCCGGTCTCGGAATTCCAGGGCGGCGGCTACGTGGTCTGCTTCGGGGCGGTCGGCTTCTGCCAGGTCAGCCAGAGTCCAGGCGACTCGAAGGCAGCGGTCGGCGCCTCGGGCGGTCACCGCGCCGGTGGCTAGGACTCGGTCGAGCAGGGCGGTGACCTTGTGGGGTAAGCCGAACTCGCGGCGCAGGATCGGGCCTGGCGCCTGTGCGTTGGTGAGCCAGCCGTGCTCGTGCCAGCGGTCCGCGGCCCGGCGTCTCGCCTTGTCCACGCGGGCGCGCACGACAGCGGTCGACTCGGGTGTGGAGACCTCGGCGCTCGACATCGCGGTGATCGGGCGCATGCGGACCCGCAGGTCGACGCGGTCGAGGAGCGGACCGGACAGACGGCCCAGGTAGCGGCGCCGCTCATGCGGCGAGCAGGTGCAGTCCAGCTCGCGGGGCGGCGCGCACGGGCACGGGTTCGTGGCGAGGACGAGCTGGAAGTTGGCCGGGTAGCGAGCGACGCCATCCCGTCTCGCCAAGCGGACCTCGCCTTCTTCGAGTGCGGTTCGCAGCGCCTCCAGTCGGTTCGGGCCGAACTCACAGGCCTCGTCCATGAAGAGGACGCCGTGGTGTGCCTGGCTGATCGCGCCGGGTTTGGCGAGACCTGAACCGCCACCGACCAGGCCCGGCACCGAGGTGGAGTGATGCGGCGCGACAAACGGGGGAACTGTGATCAACGGTGCAGCCGGCGACAGCAGGCCGGCTATCGAGTGGACGGCCGTGACCTCGAGCGCCTGCTCCTCGTTCAGCGGGGGCAGCAGGCCGGGAAGTCGCTTGGCGAGCATCGTCTTGCCCGTGCCGGGCGGGCCGTTCAGCAGCAGGTGATGTCCGCCGGCCGCCGCGACTTCCAACGCCCAGCGTGCCTCCGGCTGGCCGAGGACGTCCGCGAGGTCGGGAACGTCGTCAGCCTCGGTCGATCGTGGTCGCGGAGCCGGCCTGAGCAGCGAGTCTGTCTCGCCGCGGAGCGACGACAGAACCTCGACCAGGGTGTTCGCGCCGCGAACGTCCAGGTCGGTGACCAGGGCGGCCTCGGAGAGGGCCGACGCGGGCACGACGGCGCGGCGCAGGCCGGCCCGGCGGGCGGCCAGCAGGCCGGGGAGTACGCCCCGGACGGCGCGGATGCGTCCGTCCAGGGCCAGCTCTCCGATGAGAGCCATGCCGGTGAGCACCTCGGGTGGCACGCGGTCGGCGGCTGCCAGGACGGCACAGGCCAGCGCCAGGTCGTAGCCCGAGCCGCCCTTCGGGAGGGCGGCCGGCGACAGGGCCAGGGTGACGAGCTCACCGGGCCACTCCTCGCGGCTGTTCCGGATGGCGGCGCGAACGCGCTCCTTGGCCTCGTTGAGGGAGGCGTCGGGAAGGCCGACGATCTGGGTTCGCGGGCGGCCGCCGCCGATGTCGGCCTCGATCTCTACCGCCACGCCGTCGACACCGAACAGGGCCACCGACCACGCTCGGGCTAGCGGCATGGGAGCGCACCTCCGACAGGCAGGAGGCGCCCGGTCAGCGCGGGGCGCATCAGAACGCGCCCTTCAGGTGGTGGATTCTCGGGGGTTCGCCTGGGGGCCAGGTGATCGAGATGATGTCGAAGCGTTCCTCGCACCAGCCGACGTCGTGTGTGGTTCGCCAGCGTCTGGACAGGCGGCGGATTCGGTTGGCCTTCTCGTCGGTCACCGCTTCCGCGGGGTGGCCGAAGTTGGTGCTGGACCTGGTCTTGACCTCGCAGATGATCAGGCGCCGCCGGTCCGTGGCGATGAGGTCCAGCTCGCCTTCCGGGCAGCGCCAGTTTCTGTCCAGCACCACCAGGCCGCGGCTCTCCAGATAGCGCGCGGCCACCGCTTCGCCGCGTTCGCCGGTACGCAGATGTGGTGCGCTCGGTCGGGTCGTGTCAGCCGTCATGGCTTCGACGTTCCCGGGTGCGGGCGGTGGGTGCCAGCGGTGGGGCGCGAACTGTGGACAGGTCCGCGGACTGTGGATAACTCAGGTGCCGAACGGGCCCTCTTCGGGCAGCCGAAGATCCGGCTTGTCCAGCTCCTCGACGTTGACGTCCTTGAACGTGATGACCCGGACGTTCTTCACGAAGCGCGCCGGCCGGTACATGTCCCAGACCCACGCATCCGACATCCGTACCTCGAAGTACACCTCGCCGTCGGAGTCGCGCACCTGCACGTCCACGCCGTTGGCCAGGTAGAACCGCCGCTCGGTCTCCACGACATAGGAGAACTGGCTCACGATGTCGCGGTACTCCCGATAGAGCTGCAGCTCCATCTCGGTCTCGTACTTCTCGAGATCCTCCGCACTCATGCGGTTACGCGCTCCTCAGGATCGACGGGGGCGGATCCCCCATTCTGAACCACGGCGGACGCCGCCACACTCAAAGACACCGGATGTGGTGCCCGCAATCCGTGCGCGAGACCCGCCATCGCCACGTTCACGTACGACCAACGGTGCATCGCGCTCGGCCCGTGCTCGGTCAGCGCCGCCCCATGTTCGCGGGTGCAGTACCCCTTGTGCTCGTCGAACCCGTACATCGGCAGGTCCTCGTGCAGCCCGGCCATGATCCGGTCGCGGGTGACCTTCGCCAGCACCGACGCCGCGGCCACGCAGGCCACCGCCTGGTCACCCTTGATCACCGGCATGCTCGGCGCGGTGAGGCCCGGCACCCGGAAACCGTCGATGAGCACATACCCAGGGTGTGTCCGCAGCTGGGCGATCGCCCGGCGCATTCCCTCGATGTTGGACACGTGTACGCCGATGAGGTCGACTTCCTGCACCGGGACGATCACCACCGCGTAGTCGATCGCCCGCGCTGTCACCCGATCGAACATTCGATCCCGTGCGGCGGCGGTCAGCAGCTTGGAGTCGGTCAGCCCCTCGAACCGGGCGGCGTCACCCGGCTTGAGCACGCAGGACGCGATGACGAGCGGGCCCGCGCAGGCACCTCGGCCGGCCTCGTCGACGCCCGCCACAGGGCCGAGCCCGCGCCTGTCGAGGGCGGACTGCAGTCCCCAGTTGCCGGTCTCCCGCCGCAGCACGACGCGCGGCGGGCGGGACTCCAGCCAGTCCAGGTGGGCCAACGTCACGGTTCGTCTCCCGCGGATCTCGCAGCGGTCCGGAGCGTGGTGCGCACCCGCCGGCCGAGCCACAGCGCCGGCCAGGCGGCGAGGAGCCCGCCGCCGAGCGGGAAGCCGTACTGGATCCCCAGCGCCGCCGCGTCGCCGACATCCTGTGGGTTGTGGTCGCCGACGCCTTGCCAACGCGCCGGCGGCAGCACGACCCAACGCACCTTGCCGATGACATTGTCCACGGGCACCAGACCGTTACGTCCACCGCCGCCCTGATAGCGGGAGTCGCTGGAGTTGTTGCGGTTGTCCCCCAGCACGAACAGCATCCCGTCGGGCACGTCGATCGGCGCGAACGACGCCTGCTTCGGCTCGGCGGTGGGCGTCCAGTAGACGTAGGACTCGTCGAGCGGCTTGCCGTCCACGAGCACCCGGTTCTGGTCGTCGCAGCACTCGACCCGCTGGCCGCCGACCGCGACGATCCGCTTCACGACGTCGTCCTCGTCCGGCGACGCGAGGCCGAACGCGGCACCGACATCCTGCAGCCAGGAGACGAACGCGTTGCTGGAGCGGTTGGACTGGAACTCCGACTGGTTCCAGGTGCCCGGCCGCTTGAACACGACGACCTCACCCGGCTCCGGCTCGCCGAAGCCGTAGACCAGCTTGTCCACCAGCACGCGGTCCCCGTAGCAGCCGGGGCAGCCGTGCAGGGTCGCCTCCATCGACTCGGACGGGATCACGAACACTCGCGCGACGAAGGTCTGGATGAGCAGCGCGAGGAGCAGCGCGACCCCGATCAGGATCGGCAGCTCCTTCCAGAACGAGCGCTGCTTCCTCTTCCGGCGCGGTTTCGCGGGGGGCTCGGCACCGGGTTCACCATCGGGCTCCGCGTCGGACTCGGCGGACTTCTCCGCGTCTCCGTCGCGCCGCCGGTTGGTCGAGTCGTCCCCCTCGTCCTCGTTGTCCCTGTTGTTCCTGGAATGTGCGACGTCGACCACCCGTGCAGACTACCGGTGCTCCACCGGCGGATCGTCGCCCCGCGTCCCGCGTGGCGGGCGGATCACCCACCTGATCCGGCGGCCGACCCACAACATCGGCCACGCGGCGACCAGACCGACACCGGCGGGGAGACCCTGCTGCCAGGCGGGCGCGCCGAGCGCGAACGGAATGCCGCCCTGGGGGTTGTGGTCGCCGACGCCCTGCCAGCGCGAAGGCGGCAGCACGACGAAGCGGGCCTTGCCGATCACGTTGTCGATGGGGACCACGCCACGGATGCTGCCGCCGCCCTGGCAGCGGGAGTCACACGAGTCGGAACGGTTGTCCCCCATGACCCAGAGCGTGCCCTCGGGCACGAGCACCGGGTCGAAGCGCTGCTGGGCGTCCGGCTTGCCGTTGAGCCAGTACACGTAGGGCTCGTTCAGCGGCCGGCCGTCGACCAGCACGCGCATTCGGGCGTCGCAGCACTGGACGGTCTGCCCGCCGATCGCGATCACGCGCTTGACGAAGTCGCGCTCGTCCGGCGGCGCGAGGCCGACCACGGCGCCGATCGACTGCAAGGCGTTGGTGACGACGTTGCCGGATGGCGGCGCCTGGATGTCGTTCTCGGTCCAGGTGTTCGGGCCCTTGAAGACGACCACGTCGCCGGGCGACGGGTCGGTGAACGCGTAGGTGAGCTTGTCCACCAGGACACGGTCGCCGGTGCAGCCGGGACAGCCGTGCAGCGTCTTCTCCATCGACCCGGACGGGATCGAGTAGACCCGCCCGATGAAGTGCTGGATCACGAAGGTCAACAGCAGCGCGACAGCGAACAGGGTCAGCAGTTCCTGCCAGAGCGGCTTCTTCTTGAGAGGCCGGCGATGCTTGCCCCGCTTGGACTTCGGGTCGCCATCGGGGCGCTCCGGGCGCTCCCGCTCCGGGAGCACGTCGCCCGGCACCGCACCGTTCGCGTGGTGGCCGTTGGAACGATCCGGAGCTTCCGGACGCCATACCTGCGGCTCGATGAACTCATCGATCCTGGGGATCAGGTCGGTACGCTCCGAGTCGTCCTCCGGCGACTGCGCGTGCACGGGGATGGCCACGGAACCAGGTTACGGGAGATGCCGCTCGCGGGCGTCAAGCCGCCGGTCAGGAGGTCGGCGCGGCCTCGCGCTTCTCCTTGATCTTGGCAGCCTTGCCGCGGAGCTCGCGCAGGTAGTAGAGCTTCGCCCGCCGCACGTCGCCGCGCCGGTCGATCTCGACCTTGGCGATGTTCGGCGAGTGCACCGGGAAGGTGCGCTCCACGCCGACGCCGAAGGAGATCTTGCGCACGGTGAAGGTCTCCCGGATGCCACCGCCCTGCCGGCGGATGACGACGCCCTTGAAGACCTGGACCCGCTCGCGGGAGCCCTCGATGACTCGGACGTGGACCTTCAGCGTGTCGCCCGGCCGGAAGTCCGGGAGGTCGGAGCGCAGCGACTTGGCGTCCAGTGCATCCAGGGTGTTCATCGGTGTATCCGTCCTCGTGTCGTTCTCATGTCCCGGGCGCGACTGAAACCATCTCTCAGTCGACATCTGGGGGATCAACGTGGCTTGCGCCGAGGCGCCACCCGGCCGCAACAACTGGCCAAGTATGTCATGCACGAACAGCGGTCCCGAAGCCGGGGATCAGTCGGCTCCGCGCAACCGCTCCAGCTCGGCGCGGTCGCGGGCGTCCAGGTCGTCGTGCGGCAACGCGTCGAGCAGCCCCGGACGACGGTGGAACGTCCTGGCCAGCGCCTGGTCGCGGCGCCACCGGTCGATGGCGCCGTGGTTGCCCGACCGCAGCACCTCGGGCACCGGGAGGTCGCGCCACACCTCGGGGCGGGTGTAGCTGGGCCCTTCGAGCAGGCCGTCGGAGAACGAGTCCTGCTCGGCCGAAGCCGGGTTGCCGAGCACGCCGGGCAGCAGCCGCGCCACCGCCTCGACGATCGCCATGACGGCGACCTCGCCGCCGACGAGGACGTAGTCGCCGATCGACACCTCGTCGACCGGCATCCGGCGGGCGGCGTCGTCGAGGACCCGCTGGTCGATCCCCTCGTAGCGGCCGCAGGCGAACAACAGCCACTCCTCCCCCGCGTACTCGCGGGCGAGTGCCTGGGTGAACGGGCGGCCGGCGGGAGTCGGCACGACGAGGCGTGGAGTGCCCGCGGCGCACAGCTCGTCGAGCGCCTCGCCCCACACCTGCGGCTTCATGACCATGCCGGGGCCGCCGCCGTACGGGCTGTCGTCGACCGCCTTGTGCACGTCGTGGGTCCACTTCCGCAGGTCGTGGACGTCCAGGGTGAGCAGGCCGCGATCGATCGCGCGGCCGAGGAGCGCCTGGCGCAGCGGGTCCAGGTACTCGGGAAAGATCGTGACTACGTCGATTCGCATGTCGATGCGCCTCTAGGTCAGCAGGCCTTCGGGCGGGGTGAGCACGACGCGGCCGCCCGGGAGGTCGATCTCGGGGACGATCTCCCGGACGAACGGGACCAGTGCCTCGCCGCCCTCCGCCAGGTCGAGGACGAGCAGCTCGCCGCCCGGGCTGCGGGCGATCTCGCGGACCTTGCCGACCTCGGTGCCGTCCTCGAGCACCGCTGCGAGACCCTCCAGCTCGTGGTCGTAGAACTCGTCGGGGTCCTCGCTCGGCGGCAGGTCGACGGCGTCGACGAGGAGCTGGGCCCCACGTAGCGTCTCGGCGACCGTGCGGTCGGGGACCTCCTCGAAGCGGACGAGCAGGCGGCCGGAGTGCGCCCGGACCGCGGACACCGTCAGGGCGCGGACGGAACGGTCCCGGAGCCGTGCGTTCAGCACGGCCCCGGGACTGAAGCGTTCGTCCGGTGCGTCGGTGTGCACGTCTACGGCGAGCTCGCCGCCGATGCCGTGGGCCTTGGCGACGCGGCCCACCAGGAGCTCGGTCGTCACTGGTCGGTGTCGACGACGTCCACTCGGATGCCGCGGCCGCCGATGCCGGCCATGACGGTGCGCAGCGCGGTCGCGGTGCGGCCGCCACGGCCGATCACCTTGCCGAGGTCCTCCGGGTTGACGTGCAGCTCGAGCGTGCGACCGCGGCGCGTGGTCACCAGCTCGACGCGCACGTCGTCGGGGTTGTCGACGATGCCGCGCACCAGGTGCTCGAGAGCGTCGGCCAAGAAACTCACGTCGACCCCTCACAGGCTCGGTGTCGCCGCTCGCGGTCGCCCTGTGTCAATGGTTCGCTCGCTAGCTCGCTCACGACTTGTCCGCGGGCTTCTCGGCCTTCTCCTCCGCCTTGCCCTCGGCCTTCGCCTCGGCCTTCGCCTCGGCCTTGCCGTCCGCCTTGGCCTCGTCCTTCTTGGCCTCGTCCTTCTTGGCCTCGTCCTTCTTGGCCTCGTCCTTCTTGGCCTCGTCCTTCTTGGCCTCGTCCTTCTTGGCCTCGTCCTTCTTGGCCTCGTCCTTCTTGGCCTCGTCCTTCTTGGCC
>NZ_JBOHGA010000183.1:0-12974 GCF_050699915.1 Actinophytocola sp. | reverse complement strand
CCGCCAGGTGGGCGGCGACGTCCGCGGGCGACGCGGCGGGGTTGCCGTGCAGGTACAGCGCCGCACCGCCGGCCACGTGCGGGGCGGCGACGGAGCCGGAGATGGTGTTGGTCGCGGTGTCCGAGCCGATCCACGGGCCGGTGATGTCCACGCCCGGCGCGTAGATGTCGAGCACCGAGCCGTAGTTGGAGAACGATGCGACGCAGTCGTTGCTGCCCATCGAGCCGACCGTGAGCGCCTCGGGCACGCGGGCTGGCGAGAACTGGGCGGCGTCGGTCCCCGAGCCGCCGGCCGCGACGGCGAAGCTCACGCCGGACGCGATCGCGCGGCTGACCGCATCGTCCAGCGCCGCGTTCGCGCCGCCGCCCAGGCTCACGTTGGCCACGGCCGGCTTGGCCGCGTTCGCGGCGATCCAGTCGATGCCGGCGATGACGCCGGCCGTGGTGCCCGAGCCGTTGGAGTCGAGGACCTTGACCGGGACGAGCGTGACGCCCTTGGCCACGCCGAACTGCGCGCCGCCGAGGACGCCGGCCATGAACGTGCCGTGGCCGTTGCCGTCGCTCATGCCGTTGCCGCCGCCGACGTCGAAGCCGGGCTGGACGCGCCCGCCGAAGTCCTGGTGTGTGGGGCTGATCCCGGTGTCGACGATGTAGGCGGTGACGTTCTCCGCCTCGTTCGGGTAGTTGTAGACGCCGTCGAGCGGCAGGTTGCGCTGGTCGATCCTGTCCAGCCCCCAGGACGGCGGGTTCACCTGCTGGCCGTTCGTGTGCACCGGGGTGTCCGGCACGACGTAGGCGACCCCGGTCTCCCGGCCGAGCTCACCGGCCTGCTTCTCCGTCAGGCGTAAGGAGAAGCCTTGCAGCGCGGTGGTGTAGGTGTGCTCCACCGCGCTGCCGTACCGATCGGCGACCGACGCCGCTGTCGCCTGGACGCCTCGGCTCTGGTCCAGGACGACGATGTAGTCGGCGGTCTTCGCCGCCGGCTGCGCGTTGGAGGGGATCGCCGCCACCACGGCGGTGACCGTGCCGATCAGACACGCGACCCCGACCTTCGCCAGCCTCTTGCCACTGCGCAGATTCATACCTCTGTCGTTAGTCCACCAGCGGGGGCCGGGCAAGGTTCACCAATTGCCACCAGCACATTGTTTGCCTTTGCCATCCCGATGGTGGGGCTCTCCCTACCCCCGGTTCGGGTGCGCACACCCGTGCTCCGGGCGCTCCCCGCCGAGAGCCTTGATTCGTTACCAGCGACGGATGGGGTGAACGTGAGCAAGCAATCGGGAACGGTGCGCGTGGCTCGATGGAGCGCGACGCACCCGTGGCGGGCGATCGGGCTGTGGGTCGTCTTCGTGGCCGTGTGCTTCGCGGCCGGCTCGTGGGTCGGGACAAACGAGGCCTCCGACGAGGACATGGCGCAGGGCGAGTCGGCCCGCGCGACCGAGATCGTCGAGTCGGGGGACTTCGACGACCCGGCCGAGGAGAACGTGTTGATCACGTCCCGCTCCGGGACGTTGGACCAGGCGGCCGCGACCGCCGCGGCCACGGACGCGGCGCGGCGGCTCGGCGCGCTCGAGGAGGTCGCCGGAGTCGGCGAGCCGGCGCGCTCACCGGACGGGCAGGCGCTGCTGGTGCCGGTGACGATGGCCGGTGACGAGGAGTCGAGCGACGAGCGGGTGGGGGCCCTGCTCGACGAGACGACCGCCGTGCAGGCCGACCACCCGGACGTGCGGGTGGAGGAGGTCGGCGGCGCGTCGATCGACAAGGGGGTCACCGACCAGGTCGCGAACGACCTGAAGAAGGCCGAGTTCATCAGCCTGCCGGTGACGCTGCTGATCATGCTCGTGGCGTTCGGCGCGATCATCGCGGCCGGCGTGCCGGTGCTGCTCGCGATGTCGGCGGTCGGCGCGGCGTTCGGCCTGTCCGCGCTCGCGTCGCACGTCGTGCCGGCGGTGGACACGATCTCCAGCATCATCCTGCTGATGGGCATGGCGGTCGGCGTGGACTACTCGCTCTTCTACCTCAAGCGCGAGCGCGAGGAGCGGGCCGACGGCAACTCACACGTGCGCGCGGTGGAGATCGCGGCCGCGACCTCGGGGCACGCGGTGGTGGTGTCCGGCGTCGCGGTGATCATGTCGATGGCGGGGCTCTACCTCGCGAACGACGTGGTGTTCTCGTCGCTGGCCACCGGTTCGATCATCGTGGTGGCGGTGGCCGTGCTCGGCTCGATCACCGTGCTGCCCGCGCTGCTGGCGAAGCTCGGCCGGCGGGTGGACCGGCCGCGCGTCCCGCTGTTGTGGCGGCTGACGAACCGGGCCGGCCCGCCGCGGGTGTGGCCGCGGCTGCTGCGCCCGGCACTGCGCTACCCGCTGACCACGCTGCTGCTCTCGCTGGCCGCGCTCGGCGCGCTGGCCTGGCCGGCGCTGGACCTGAACCTGAAGTCGTCGGGTGAGGACGACCTGCCGCGGGCGATCCCGGTGATGCGCTCCTACGACCGGCTGACCGAGGCGTTCCCGGGCGAGGGCGTCAACCACCTGGTCGCGGTGCGGGCCGAGCCGGGGCAGGCCGGGCAGGTCCGCGACCAGCTGACCGCCCTGTACGACCGGACCCGCGACGACCCGCTGTACGCGAGCGTCGCGCCGCCCGAGATCCAGGTGTCCGAGAACGGCCGCGTGGCGCTGCTCGACGTGCCGACCCGGCAGGCGCCCGGCTCGGACGGCGCCACGAGGTCGCTGGAGAAGCTGCGGACCGAGCTCGTTCCGGCGACGGTCGGCTCGGTGGCCGGTGCCGAGTCGGCGGTGGGCGGTGCCATCGCGTGGGACGTCGACTACACGGGCAACCTGTCCGACCGGATGCCGTTGGTGATCGGGTTCGTGCTGCTGCTGACGTTCGTGATCATGCTCGTGACGTTCCGGTCGCTGGCGATCGCGCTCACCGCGCTGCTGCTGAACCTGCTGTCCGTCGCCGCCGCGTTCGGCACGCTGGTGCTGGTGTTCCAGCACACCTGGGCCGAGGGGATCCTGGACTTCCACGCCAACGGCGCGATCGTCGCGTGGATCCCGCTGTTCCTGTTCGGAGTCCTGTTCGGACTGTCCATGGACTACCACGTGTTCGTGGTCAGCCGGATCCGCGAGGCGGCCCGGCGCGGCATGCCGACGAAGCAGGCGGTCGAGTTCGGCATCAGCAGGTCGGCCGGCGTGGTCACCAGCGCGGCGATCGTGATGGTGTCGGTGTTCGCGATCTTCGCGACGCTCAGCATGAACGAGATGAAGCAGATGGGCGTCGGCCTGGCGGTCGCCGTCTTCCTCGACGCGATGATCATCCGGGTGCTCGTGCTGCCGTCCCTGATGGCTCTGCTCGGCCGCGCCAACTGGTGGCCAGGCCGAATAGGACACCGTGCCCAGACACGAATTGATGATCACCCGACCGAGCAACTGCCGGAGATTCCGCAACCCGCCCGGTGACCAGTCGGACTGAAGGCCACCCTGCCGTTCAACGACGGTGGGGTGGCCTTCGTCGGGTCGGGACACGCCCGGCAGCGTCACCCCTTGCGGTGACCATCTAAAGTGTGGCAATGCCTGCTGGTGATTCCGAAGCAAACAGCCGTGTACCCCGTTTCGACACCGTTCTCCGAGGCTACAACCAGCGCCAGGTCAACGAGCGCGTCACGCGCCTGACCTTCGATCTCGGCCATGTCCAGAAGAGCCGGGACGAGGCCGTCGCGAAGGTTGCCGAGCTGACCAAAGCGTTGGGAAGTGCCCAACAGCAACTGATTGACGCGAAAGCTCAGCTCAACCGCATCACCTCGAACCCCACCAGCAACGAGGCGATGTCCGAGCGTCAGCGGTTGATGTGGCAGCTGGCCGAAGAGGAGATCGCGGAGTTCAAGCGGGACGCGGAAACCTACGACCGCACCACCCGGGCCGACGCCGACGAGTACAACCACTCGACGCGCGCGAAGGCCGATGCACACGCCTCCTCGACGAGAGAACAGGCCGACAAGTACTCCGCCGGCGTACGCAAGGAGTCGGACGACCACGCGGCCGAGATCCGGGCGAACGCGGACAACTACGTCATCACGACGAAGAACGCCGCCGACGAGTACGCGGCCGGCGTGCGCGCCGAGGTGCAGAACTACACCAAGGAGCAGAAGGCCAAGCACGAGGCGACGACCGCCGAGCTGGCCCAGCGCCGCAAGGGCCTCGAGGCCGAGTACGCGAGGAACCACTCCGCGCTCGAGACCGAGTACGAGGGTCTGAAGGCGCGGCAGGTCGCCGAGCACGACCAGATCATGGCCGATGCCCGAGCCGAGGTCGAGCGGGCCGCGAAGGCGAACGAGGAGCGGATCGCCCAGCTGGATGCCGCCGCCCGGCAGCGTCGCGAGCAGCGGGACGCCGAGGCCGCCAAGCAGCGCGAGATCCTCGACATCAAGGCGACGGACAAGCGCGCGTCGCTCGCCGAGGAGGCCGAGGTCGCCCTGCAGGCGCAGCGTACGGAGCTGGAGCGGGAGCTGGCCGAGCGCGCGTCGCTCGCCAAGGACCGCGCCGGGAAGATCGTCGGCGACTCCGAGCGCGAGGCGGCCAAGATCCGCGAGGCGGTCGCCGCCGAGCGAGCCGAGGTCGAGCAGGCCCTGGCCCAGCGCGAGGGTGCCGCCCAGGCCCAGGCGTCGAAGATCGTCGAGGACGCCAAGCGCCGAGCGGACGAGTCGGACCGGACGCTGACCGACAAGCGCACCTCGATGGAGCAGCACCTGGCCGAGCTGGAGCAGATCGCGCAGCAGCAGGCGGACAAGACCGTGGGCGACGCGGAGGCCCGCAGCCAGGCGAGCGACAAGGAGATCACCGAGCGCCGCTCGAGGATCGAGAAGGAGCTCCACGAGCAGCAGGCGAACGCGAAGATCCGCGCTGCGAAGATCATCGAGGATGCGGAACAGCGACTCGCCGAGGCCCAGGACCGCACCCGCCGGGCGGACGACTTCGAGCGCCGGGTGTCCGAGCAGGTGAGTGCGACCTACGCCATCCTCGGCGAGGCCCGTCGCCACTTCGCGAAGGCCATGGGCGGCGACGAGCCGAAGCAACAGCTCGCCGCTCCCAGCCCGTCGCCGCAGCAGCCGTCACCATCGCCGAGCCCGCAGCCGAAGCCCCACCAGCAGGGCGGCCAGATGAAGGCTCCGGTGAACGGCAACAAGTAACCAGGATTCGACAGAGCCGACGGCGCCCTAGCCTTCCAGGCAGGGCGCCGTTCGCTTTGTCCGAGCAGAGCCACCAATCACCCAACTGGGTGATTTTTGCTAGAAGCTAGACCGCGCAAGGGGAATCCCGAAGCCGTCAGACCTTCTCGAGATACTCGGCCCGCGAGTCACTGACCAAACTGCCGACCATCCGCCGCAGCCCGGGAAACTCCCGGAGATCCGGCGCCATGCCGACCAACCGCTGAGCCTCGACCCGGGCCGCGGCGATCAAGTCCTCGTCCCGCAACAAGGACAGCAACTTCAAGGCCGACTGCCGCCCGGACTGAGAAGCCCCGAGGATGTCCCCCTCCCGGCGCATCTCCAGGTCCACCCGAGCCAGCTCGAAACCGTCCAAAGTAGACGCCACCGCGTCCAGCCGGTCGCGAGTGGCCGTCCCCGCCGGCATCTCCGTCACCAGTAGACACACACCCGGCGCGCTCCCCCGCCCGACCCGGCCACGCAGCTGGTGCAGCTGGCTGACCCCGAACCGGTCCGCGTCCATGATCACCATCGCGGTGGCGTTCGGGACGTCCACGCCAACCTCGACCACGGTCGTCGCCACCACCACGTCCAGCTCGCCCGCCGCGAAGGCGCGCATCACGGCGTCCTTCTCGTCCGCCGGCAGGCGCCCGTGCAGCACCGCGAGCCGCAGGCCGGACAGCGGCCCCGCCGCCAGCTCCTCGTGGACCTCGAGCACCGCGAGCGGTGGACGACGACCGTCCGAATCGGACTCCAGCGCCTCGTCCACGTCCTCGTCCGCGGACTGCTGCTCGCCGATGCGCGGGCACACGATGTACGCCTGGTGCCCCGCCGCGACCTCCTCGCGCACCCGCTGCCACGCCCGCTCCAGCCACGCCGGCTTCTCCGCCACCGGCACGACCGAGCTGCTGATCGGCGAGCGCCCGGCCGGCAGCTCCCGCAGCGACGACGTCTCCAGGTCGCCGTAAACGGTCATGGCCACCGTGCGAGGGATCGGCGTCGCGGTCATCACCAGCACGTGCGGGCTGGCGTTCTCCCCCGCCCGCGTGCGCAGCGCGTCCCGCTGCTCGACGCCGAACCGGTGCTGCTCGTCGACCACCACTAGCCCGAGGTCGGCGAACTCGACCTTGTCCTGGATCAACGCATGCGTGCCGACGACGATGCCGGCCGCGCCGCTGACCACGTCCAGCATCGCCTGCTTGCGCTGCGCGGCCGGCAGCGAGCCGGTGAGCAGCGCGATCCGCGTGGCGTGCTCGGCACCGCCCAGCTCGCCGGCCTGCGCGAGGTCGCCCAACAGCGTGGCGAGCGAGCGCGCGTGCTGCGCGGCGAGCACCTCTGTCGGCGCGAGCAGCGCCGTCTGCCGACCGGCGGCGACGACCTGCAGCATCGCCCGCAACGCCACGATCGTCTTGCCGCTGCCGACCTCTCCCTGCAGCAGCCGGTTCATCGGGTGCTCCTTGGCGAGGTCGACCGCGATCGCCTCGCCGACCTCGCGCTGCCCCTCGGTGAGCGTGAACGGCAGCCGCTGGTCGAACTCGGCGCCGATGCCGTCGGCCCTGCGCTCGCAGACAGGTGCCGGCCGGGCGACGGCCGCGTGCCGGCGCTGGGCCAGGGCGAGCTGCACGGCCAGCGCCTCGCCCCACTTGAGCCGGTTGCGCGCGAGCTGCACGCCCGCCCAGTCCTTCGCCAGGTGGATGGCCCGGATCGCCTCGTCGTAGCCGACGTACTCGTGCCGCCCCCGCAGCTGCTCCGGCAGGGGGTCCTCGACGGTGTCGAGCATTTCGAGCGTCTGCCGCACGCACTTGCCGATCTGCCAGGACTGCACCTTCGCCGCCGCCGGATAGACGGGGATGAGGCCGACGAAGTCGTCGATCGCGTCGGCGGCGTCCTCGTTCTCGTCGTCGACCGGGGAGTAGTCCGGGTTGGTGAGCTGCAGCTTGTTCCGGTAGATCGAGACCTTGCCGGCGAACAGCGCGCTGGAGCCGACGGGGACCCGGAACTGGAACTGCCGGAAGTTGAAGAACTTGCATTCCAGCGTGCGGCTGCCGTCGGTGATCACGACCTCGAGGATCGTGCCGCGCCGCTGACGCATCCGGCGCTCGTTGACCGACTTGACCCTGGCCAGCACCGTGGCGTGCTCGCCGAGCTCCAGACCGGCGATGTCGGTGAGCTCGCCGCGTTCGGCGTACCGGCGCGGGTAGTAGTGCGCGAGATCGCCGACGGTGTGCAGGTCCAGGGCGCCGGCCAGCGCCTTGGCGGTCTTGGCGCCCACCGCCAGCTCGAGCTTGTCGTCCATGGAGACCATCGCCCGCGATTATGTCGTGCGGCCATGACATTCCGGCGAGGCCCGCCGCGCACGCCCGAAATTTGTCAGTGCCCCGTGCCATCCTGCGGCCATGAGTCAGCCCCTACCCGCCGCGAACATCTCGATGAAGATCGAGAGCCCGCGACGACCCGACCCGCCCCTGGAGGCCGACGAGCGCACGATGCTCGACGCCTACCTCGACTTCCAGCGCGAGACGCTGGCGCTGAAGTGCGCGGACATCGCCGGCCGCAAGCACTCCGAGAAGCTGGTGCCGCCGTCGGGCCTGTCGTTACACGGCCTCGTCCGCCACCTCGCCGGTGTCGAGCGGTGGTGGCTGCACATCCAGTTCGCCGGCGACGACGTCGAGCTGCTGTACTACTCCGACGACGACCCCGACCAGGACTTCGACTCACTGGACGGCGACTTCGACGAGGCGCTCGCCCTGTGGCGGCGCGAGTGCGACCGGTCCCGGGAGATCGTCGCGGCGGCGCCGTCGCTGGACGCCACGGGCATCCGCCGACAGACAGGCGACGCGTTCTCGCTGCGCTGGGTGCTCCTGCGGCTCATCGCCGAGTACGCCCGCCATAACGGCCACGCGGACCTCTTACGCGAGCGCATCGACGGCGCGACCGGCTGGTAGCGCTATTCGACGCCGAGGATCAGCACCGCGTCGGGCTGACCGCCGTGGTAGACGACCAGCTCAGTCTCCGGGTGCTCGCGGCGCAGGTAGTCGGTGAGCTCGACGACCAGCTCGGCCGGCGCGCCGGCGCCGAGCAGGGCGGTGACCAGCTCCCCGCCCATGCCGAGCATGCGCTCGACAACGCCACACGCGGCCCGGTCGAGGGCGTCCACGCCGGGCGGGCCGGCCTCGATCAGCACCACCTCGCCGTCGGCGAAGCCGAGCACGTCGCCGGCCTCGCACGCGCCGATCCAGGTGATCGCGGCCTCGGTCGAGACGACCACCTCGCCCCGGCGGGTGGCCGCGGCGGCCTCGGCCATGGCCACGACGTCGTCGCCGGCACGCCGGCGCGGGTCGTGCACGGCCACGGCCGCCAGCACCTGCACCGGTGAGGCACAGGGCACGACGACCACGTCCTGGCCGGCCGCCACCGCGCGGATCGAGGCCTCGTCGCAGGCCTCGATCAGGGTGGAGTCGGCGGGCAGCACGCTGACGTGCGCCGCGGCGGTGCCGGTGATGGCCTCGAGGAGCCGGTAGGCGGTGTCGGTGTCGTCGGCCGGGGCCTGGTCGATGTGGACGGCGGTCACGCCCTCGCTGATCAGCAGGTCGGCGAGCTCGGTGCTGCGCACCGGCACGACGACGGCCCGGTCCTGGACGAACCGCGACGCCTCGGCCGAGGGCGCGTCGGCGAACCGGGCGACCCGGATCTGCCTAGGGCGCCCGGTCTCGACGCCCACCTCGATGGCCGCGCCGATGTCGTTGCAGTGCACGTGGACGGTCCAGAGCCCGGCGCCGTCCCCGACGACCGAGACGCAGTCCCCGAGCCCGACGAGCGTGTCCCGCAGCCGGCCGATCGGGTCCCCGGCCTCGTCCACTCCTTCGAGGAGGTACATGACCTCATAGGCGAACTGGTCCGACCCCGACTCCCGGGCGGTGTACATCATCGACTGCCCGGGCGGCGCCGCCGCCCGGTCGGTGCGAGCACGCTGCGCCGCGGCGAGTGCGGCCGGCTGCTCCCCGACGATGGCCGCGAGCGCGTCGAGCAGCACGACGACCCCGCGCCCACCGGCGTCGACGACCCCGGCCGCGGCGAGGATGGGCAACTGCCGAGGCGTCTCGTCGAGCGCCGCCGCGGCTCCCGCGGCAGCGGCGGCGACGACATCGGCGAGATCGTCGGAGGCCTCGGCATCGACGGCCGCGGCCGCGGCGGCGAGCACGGTGACCATGGTCCCGGCCACCGGCTCGGCGAGCGCGGCCCCAGCCCGCCGGGCGCCGCCGGCCAGCGCCGCCCGCAAGGTCGCCCCGGAAATCCCCCAGGCGTGCCCGTGCCCGTCCCCGTCCCCCTCGACCGAGCTGGTCGGTGTCTCGGCCAGCTCAGCCACCTGCCTGACCTGGGCGGATGGTGGCTCGGTGGGAGTGGCGAGGGTGTCCGCCATGCCGCGGAGCAGCTGGGAGATGATCACGCCCGAGTTGCCCCTCGCGCCCGTCAGTGCGCCTTTCGCGAGTGCGGCGAAGGCCGCGTGGGCGTCGGCGCGGGTCGGGGTCGGGGCGCGGAGCAGGGCGTCCAGCGCGGCGCGCATCGTGTGCAGGAGGTTCGAGCCCGTGTCGCTGTCGGCGACCGGGAAGACGTTGATCCGGTCGATGGCCTCTCGGTGCGCGTCCAGCGACTGCACGCAGGCCACCGCCCAGCGCCGCACGTGTGCGGCATCCAGCGCCCGCAGCATCCACCCTCCCGCAGCCCGTCGACTGCCCCGGCGGCGCCGACATGCGGAGACTAGTGGGGCGGTGTGCGGCGCCCCGCCGCCAGCCGTTACTCTAGGTTGGTCTGCGCGGCCCTCTGGCCCGCAGCACATGCTTGCCGACCGCATCCGGTCGGTTCCCAGTGGAGAGAGGAGTGCCTGACGTGGCTGCCGTCTGCGACGTCTGTGGCAAGGGGCCAGGCTTCGGCAAGTCGGTCTCGCACTCCCACCGGCGCACCAGCCGTCGGTGGAACCCGAACATTCAGACCGTGCACGCCAAGGTCGGCGCCTCGCAGCGCAAGCGCCTCAACGTGTGCACCTCCTGCCTGAAGGCGGGCAAGGTCACCCGCGGCTGAACCGACACACGAAACCGGGCCCCGGAGAACACCGGGGCCCGGTTTCGTGTGTCAGGAGAGCGTGTCAGGACAGGTCTCGGCCACGCATGCCGTCCTGACCCGGCTCGACGCCCCAGCTGATGACCCGTCGCGGATGGATGCGGATGACCTCCGACGAGTAACCCGGCCCCCACGGGTCCTGCCCACCCAGCACCTCGGCCTCGCCGCGGATCTCCACGCCGCGGACGCGCCAGGGCCGGCGGGAGACCAGGTCGTCGACGACCAGGGCGGCTCTGCTGCCGGCGGCGACGTTGCGGTACTTCTTGCTCGCTGCGAGGTCGTGGCCGCCGATGTCGATCACGCCCAGCGCCGGTTCGTAGCGGAAGCCGACCGGGTTGACCTGCGGTGCCCCGTCCGGCGACACCGTCGCGAGACGGCCCAGCGGCTGGGACGCCAAATAGGAGACCTCAGCCTCGGTGAGTGCCATGCTCCGAGCATGCGACCTCGACCTTGCTCGAGGTCAAGGCAGCTTCCAGTCGACCGGCGGCGCACCCTGCTCCTCGAGCAGCCGGTTGGCCCGGCTGAACGGCTTCGAACCGAAGAACCCCGACCGCGCCGACAGCGGGCTCGGGTGCGCCGACTCGATGCACGGCACCGGGTCGAGCAGCGGCCGCAGGTTGCGCGCGTTGCGCCCCCACAGAATCGCCACCAGCGGACCACCCCGCGCCGCCAGCGCGCGGATCGCCTGCTCGGTCACCTCTTCCCACCCCTTGCCCTGGTGGGAGTTCGGCCGTCCCGGCTCGACGGTCAGCGCCCTGTTGAGCAGCAGCACGCCGTTGTCCGTCCACGGCGACAGGTCACCGTTCGTGGGCGGCGGGTGACCGAGGTCCTCGCAGTACTCGGTGTAGATGTTCACCAGGCTCTTCGGCAGCGGCCGAACATCCGGCGCCACCGAGAAGCACAGGCCGATCGGGTGCCCGGGCGTCGGATACGGATCCTGCCCGACGATCAGCACCCGCACGTCGGCGAACGGCTGCTGGAAGGCGCGCAGCACATGGTTTCCGGCCGGCAGATAGGTACGGCCCGCGGTGATCTCGGCGCGGAGGAACTCCCCCATCGCGGCTATTCGGTCGGCGACGGGCGCAAGCGCTTCCGCCCAGCCGGCTTCGACGATCTCAGGCAACGGTCGCGCGGTCACGGCAGCAGACCCTAGCGCCTGGCTCACGACAGACGGCGCAGGCCCGCCCGGTAGGTCGCGATCCGCGCCACGTAGTTCTCGACGATCCCGGCCACCATGCCCTCGGGCACCTCGTAGCCCTCCCGCAGCCGCGCCGGCACGCCCAGCGCCATCCGGCGCGGCGGCAGGTTTCCGTTGAACGGCATGACCGCGCCCGCGCCGAGCACCGAGCCGTCCTCCATCACGGATCCGTTGAGCAGCACCGAACCCGAGGCGATCAGGCAGTGCGACCCGACGATCGCGCCCTCGATGTGCGCGTTGTGCCCGACCGCGGAGTCGGCGGCGATCCGGGTGGGGTGGAAGCGCGTGGTGTGCACGACCGTGCCGTCCTGGATGTTCGTCCGCTCGCCGATCCAGATGCCGCCCGAGTCGCCGCGCAGCACCGCCTGCGGCCACACCGACGCGAACGCGCCGAGATGCACGTTGCCGATCACCGTGGCGTCCGGGTGCACCCAGGCGTCGGGGTGGATGGTCGGCTCGAGGTCGCCTAGCGCATAGGTGGGCAACTCGGCTCCTTCACGATCGTCTTGCCCATGTGCACGGCCTCCGGCACGTTCGCGTAGTAGCCGAAGCTCGGCACCTCCAGATAGCCGGCGGAGGTGTAAAGCGCGATCGCCTCCGGCTGGTGGATTCCGGTCTCCAGCACCATCCGGCGGTAGCCCGCCTCGACCGCCGTGCGTTCCAGCTCCGCCAGTACCGCCCGGGCCACGCCGCGGCCGCGCGCCGCCGGTGCGACGTACATCCGCTTCAGCTCGGCCTCGGGACCGTCGGGTCCGTTGTGGACCCGCCAGCCGCCGCAGGCCACCGGCCGGTCGTCCAGGTAGGCGACGAGGAACAGGCCGAGCGGCGGGGCGAACTCGGCCGGGTCGACCGGAGTGAGGTCTTCCGCTCCGTAGCGGACCAGATACTCCTGCTGCACCTGTGCGATCAGCGCCACGGAGTCGGCGTGGTCGTAGGGCAGGATCTGGATGCGCACGCGGTGATTGTCACCCACGCCAGTGCTGCCAGCCCGGTCCGCCCTCGTACGGTCCGCCGTCGACGGTCACCGCGCTCCCCCGCGTGACGGTGCCGATCGTGACCCAGCCCTCTGGCACGGCGGCCGGGTCGGGAAAGGTCGCGGCGAGCGCGTGGTCCTCGCCGCCGGTGAGCATCCAGTGCCGCGGGTCGGCACCCAGCGCGGACGCCACCTCGACGAGCCGCTGCGGCACCTCGACCAGGTCGGTCCGCACGTCGATGGCCACATTGGACTCCTCGACCACGTGCCCGAGATCGGCGAGCAGCCCGTCCGAGACGTCGATCATCGCGGTGGCCCCGGCCAGTGCCGCCTGCGGGCCGGCCGCGTACGGCGGGTCCGGCACGCGGTACGCGCCGACCACGGTGACCGGAGACCGAAAACCGCGGCCCAGCACGGCGAGCCCGGCGGCGGCCCAGCCGAGCCGGCCGGCCACCGCGAGCACGTCGCCCGGCATCGCGC
>NZ_JBOHGA010000182.1:0-13182 GCF_050699915.1 Actinophytocola sp. | reverse complement strand
GCACCGCCCAGCTGCGCCGGGAGCCGCACCGAGCCGAGCGCCGCGCCGGACGCAGTGAGCCCGCCGAGCCAGCCCGCCGCCACGTAGCCGAACGTCGTCGGCAGGGCCTGCTGCAGCAGCGTCCGTCCCACTTGGACTGTCGACCGGTGCGTGGCGGCCAGCGACGCCAGTGTGTGGGCGCACGCGCGGACGTCCGCCAGCACAGCGGCCACGGCGGCGCGCGAGACCAGCATCGCCGCGGTGTCCACGATGTCCTGGCTCGTCGCTCCCATGTGGACGTACCGGCCGGAGGCACCGGCAAGATCAGCGAGTGCTCGGGCCAGCGGCGCGGCCGGGTTGCCCGAGTCGGCGGCCGACCGGGCCAGGTCGGCCACGTCGTACCGGGACGCCACGCACGCCGACTCGATCTCGGCCGCCGCGGTCGCCGGAACCAAACCCACGTCGGCCTGCGCCCACGCCAGCGCGGCCTCGGCGTCCAGCATCGCCTGCACCCACGCCGCGTCCGACACCAGCTCGCGCACCGGGCCGGCGGAGAGAACCTCGTCGAACAGCATCAGTCGAACAGGTCCGCCTCGACGATCCCGGGCGGCGCGCCCACCCGGATGAAGTACTCCGTCCCGAACGCCACCGTGAACACGTCGTCCGGCAGCGTCAGGAAGAACGACTGGTCGCTGATCTGGCTGGCGTGCGCGCGCATCGCCTGCCGCTTGTAGGTCACGAACGGTGTCACGTCCACGGCCGTCGTCAGCTCCGCCTCCGGCGTGCCGAAGTCCTCGCCGAGGTCCGGCGGCTCGGTGCCCTCCGGGGTGAAGTCCCGGCTCCGGCGCACGATCTCGTCGCGGTTCATCGTGGCCTGGAAGACGCGCGGCGTGCCGGCGAGCTCCGCGGCCCGCAGGCCGACCCGGTGCACCTGGATGTGGTCGGGGTGGCCGTAGCCGCCGTGGTCGTCGTACACGGTCAGCACGTCGGCCGCCTCGTCGCGCAGGATCAGCGCCAGCCGCTCGGCCGCCTCATCGACGTCCGCGGACCAGAACGTGCCCGGCTTGTCGTTGGTCGGCTCGCCCATCATCCCGGAGTCGGTGTAGCCCAGGAACTCCACGCGCGCCGCGCCGAGGATCGTCGCCGCCTCGTGGGTCTCCTTCACCCGGCGCTCCCACAGCTCCTCGTCGTCGCCGAGGAAGCCGTCCTCGACCTCGCCCAGCTCGCCCCGCGTCGCCACCACGAGCACCACCCGGTGGCCCTGCTCGTGCGCCTTGCGCATGACACCGCCGCACTGGATGCACTCGTCGTCGGGGTGGGCGTGGAACGTCACCATCGTCGCCATGTCCGCGAACCTACGCGAGCCACCGGTCGCGTGCGCCTGCCAGGATGCCCCCGTGACCGTCGAGCGCGTCTACTGCGAGGGCTGGGACCCGGACGCGCACGCGATCGTGCGCCCGCTGCCCGAGGCCGACGCACGCGAGCGGGACCGGGCCGGCGAGCAGTACGCGATCGTGCTCACCGGCGAGCGCCCGCTCGTGCTGATCGAGGTCTGCTGGGCCGCCCACTACGCCGCCGTGTGGTACTTCGACGAGCTCGGCCGGCGCGACCGCAGGCTCGTCTACCGCCGCTGGCCGAACGACCGGCTGGTGCTGCTCTCCGCACAGCGCTGGGCCTACGAGCCGGGCAACCTCGAGTTCCACCGCGGCGAGCCGGAGTGGCGCGCGCCGTACTGGCGCGCGACCTACGAGCCGGACGGCTCGCGGCAGGTGTCGTCGGGCAACTGGACGGGTCCCGGCCTGGAGGTGCCGACCGTCCACCTCGTGCCGGACTTCGGCAGGTGGGCGTCGATCATCGAGGACGTCGGCGAGGTGGTCCCGCGGGCTGACCCGCCCCCGGCCGCGCCGCCCGACGAGCTGCCCTGGCGGCCGCCGGTGCCGTACCGGCCGCGCCAGCTGGACGAGACCTTCGAGAAGGGCGCCCGGTTCGAGCTCGACGACGGCGGCCTGGTGACGGTCGACCTGACCTTCGGCGGGCAGCTGCTGCTACCCAGCGGCCGCCTGATCGTCGCCGACCCGGACCCGTGGATGCACGAGGTCGCGCCGTTCATCGAGCCCGTGGCACCCGGCGAGTACCCGCTGCAGCTGTCGGTCGCGCGGTTCGCGGAGGCGCCGGAGCACACGCGGGTCGCGGCGTGCGCGCTGTGGGTGTCCGACCAACCGACCTCGTCGTGGAACAACGCGTGGCGGGAGGGCGAGCACCCGCTGCTCCTCGGCGACGACGACTTCTTCGGCGTGGGCGTGGACTCCGGCCGGGTCGCCCTGGTCGACGCCGCGGCGGCGGAGGAGCTCGGGGCCGGCGTCGAGGGCGCGTACGAGGAGATGTCCGGCTGGTCGCACGAGCTGGCCGGGGAGTCGGCGAACCTGATCACGGTGGAGTCCGGCTGGGGCGACGGCTCCTACCCGGTGTGGGTCGGCCGGGACGACGGCGGCGAGCTCACCTGCTTCGTGGTGGACTTTCTGGTGCTGGCTCACGCGAAGCCGGTGGGCTGACCGCCTCGGTGGCCAGCGCCTCCTCCGGCGTGGGGTGCGTGGTCTCGGCGGTCCCGCGGCCCGGCAGTGTCTCCGGCGCGGGCAGCCAGACCAGCGCGGCGAGCAGGGCCAGCACCCCGGTCAGCGCGAACGCGGCGGAGTAGGAGATCCCGTCGGCGAGCAGGCCGGCGGCGATCGGGCCGATGACGGCGCCGATGTCCGCGGCCATCTGGAACGTCGCGAGCACCGGGCCGCCGCGCCCCTTCGAGCCGATGACGTCGGCGAGCGTGGCCTGCTGCGCCGGAGCGAGCATGCCCGAGCCGATGCCGGCCACCGCGCTCGCGATGAGGAACAGCAGGACGGACTCGGTGAAGCCGAGCCAGATCGTGCCGCCGCCGGCGACGAGCAGGCCGGCGATCACCATGGGCTTGCGCCCGATCTTGTCGGCGAGGCGGCCGGAGAACAGCAGCGCGACGACGTTGCCGGCGGCGAACACGGCGAGCGCGGTGCCGGCGAAGGCGCCGTCGCGGTGCAGGACCTCCTCGACGAACAGTGGGACGAGCGACACTCGCACTCCGAACACGGCCCAGCCGTTGGCGAAGCTGGAGACGAGGGCGGCGGAGTAGGCGCGGTTCCGCAGGGCGGTGCGGACGGTGATGCGCGGCGCGTCGTCGTCGGTGACCGGCGCGGCGAGCGGGGAGTGGCGCAGGAACCACCAGACGATGGCGACGGCGAGGAAGAGCATGCCGGCGTAGACGAGGAACGGTGCGCGCAGGGAGATCGTGATGAGACCGCCGCCGAGGAGGGGACCCATGACGTTGCCGAGGAGGAAGCCGGTGCCCCACAGGCCGGACGCGCGCCCGCGCATCGCGGCCGGCGTCACGCGGATGAGCAGGGCGATCGCCGAGACGGTGAACATGGTCGAGCCGATCCCGCCCACGGAGCGGAAGATCAGCAGCTGCCAGTAGTTCCCGGCGAAGGCGCACGCCCCGGTCGTGACCGCGACGATGGAGATGCCGCTGAGGTAGACGCGCCGCTCGCCCAGCATGGTGACCAACCGCCCGCTGGCCGGCGCGAAGAGCAGCCGAGCCACGGCGAACGCGCTGACCACGACGGACGCCGCGGTCACGCTGACGTTGAAGCTCCGCGCAAAGGTAGGCAGGGCGGGCGCCACGAGCCCGAACCCCGCGGCGATGACGAAGTTGGCGGCGACGAGGACCCACACCTCACCGGGTAGCCGGTTGGCCGCGCGTCCGTCAGCCACCCGCACTCACCGTCCCCGCATCGACGCACCCGGCCCTGCTGGGCGACAACCATCGGTGGGTGCGCGGCATTCCACGGGGACGGCACGTGTTCGCCCCAGCTGCCTTCGGCAGCCGTCGCGAAGGGGCTCGCGCACGCACGCGCGTGCAGAACTCACCTACCCAACGCCCCCACCCTCTCCGGGGGCACCCCTCACGCCAGTCTACCGAGGAACACTGACAAAACCCGTGGTCAAGCGCTTCCTGTGGACAACTTGCCCACCTGTGGACAAACCGAACGCGCCCGAGTCCGCGCGTCCGAAGTTCCCGCTCGACTCCACTCGTCGCGAAGGCTTCGCTCGAACCCGATCGCACCCAACTCGGCCCACTGAGCCAGATCCGCACACGGCGACCGCCCACCCGAACCGGTCCACCGAGCCCAACCTGCTCAGGGCGATCGCCCAACCCGCGTCGGCCCTCCCGAACCCGGGCCGAACACGGAGGACACCGCAGGACAGGGATGCCGGATCGACCCCCCGGCTGAAGGCGACCGCCTCGCCCGAACCGGCACACGAAACCGGTCGCGCGCACACGCGCGTGCAGAACTCACCTACCCAACGCCCCCACCCTCTCCGGGGGCACCCCTCACGCCAGTCTACCGAGGAACACTGACAAAACCCGTGGTCAAGCGTGTTCTGTGGACAACCGGCCCACCTGTGGACAAACGACGGCGCCTCCCGAGAACCACGGGAGGCGCCGTCGACCCCCTCAGCCCACGTCCCGCCGACGGAACGCCGACAACCCGATACCCATCAACACCGCCGCGATCACGACGAGCATGATCAAAGAGGCAGCCGAGACCGAACCTCCAGGCAGCTTCGGCGAGTGGGTGAACGGCGACAGGTCCAACATCCACTCCGGCAGGTTCAGCACCGAACCGAGCTGGCCGAGCACCAGGAACAGCACCAACGCCCCCCAACCGGCCATGATCAGCCCGGGCGCCAGGCCGAACACCGCCATGGTGATGCCGGTCAGCACCCACACCGCCGGCAGCTGCGCCAGCGCCGCCACCAACACGCGCCCCACCTGACCGAAGTCCGACACCGCCGCGCCGTGGGCGAAGCCCGCGAACAAACCGACCGTCGCCAGCAGCAGCGCGGTCCCCACAAGCGCCACCGCCAGATGCGACCACGCCCAACGCAGGCGACCGACTCGCGTCGCCAGGAGCGGCTCCGCCCGGCCGGCCGTCTCCTCCGAGCGCAGCCGCATCGCCGTCGAGATGCCGTACGCGGACACGACGATCGCGAGGATGCCCATCTCCGCGGACAGGAACGCGTCCGTCAGCCCCCGCTCGCCGCCCAGCTTCATGATCATGTCGCGCGCCTGCGGGGTGTCGACGAACTCGCCGACCTGCGAGGCGATGCTGCCCAACACGAGCCCGGCGAGCGCCACACCCACCAGCCAGCCCAGCAGCGACCCACGATGCAACCTGACGGCCAGCGCCAGCGGCGTGGAGAGCCGCGGCGAGGCAGCGGTCCGGCCCGGCCGCTGCGCCAACAAGCCCGCACCGTGGTCACGCCGGGCCACCAGTGCGTACGCCGCCCACGCCACCAGCACCGCGAACGCCAGCAGGTAGCTCAGCACCCACCACCGGTCGCCGGCGAACGGGCGGACCTGCTGCGCCCAGCCGATCGGCGAGAGCCACGACAGCCACGTCGACGTGTCCACCCCGGTCGCGTCGCCCGCCGCGCGCAGCAGGTACGCGGCCGCGAGCACCGCCGCACCGAGCCCGTTCGCCGTCCGCGCGCTCTCGGTGACCTGCGCGGTGACCGCGCCGACCGCCGCGAACGCGATGCCCGCGCCGGCCCACGACAGCCCGAACGCGAGCGCTCCGCTCGCCGGCAGGCCGGCCCCGACCAGGCTGATCGCGGTCAGCACCGCCAGCACGAGCGTCGTGCCGATCGCCATCAGCAGGGCCGCGGACAGCGCCGCGTACCGGCCGACCACGGTGGCGCCGATCAGCTCCAGCCGGCCGGACTCCTCCTCGGCCCGGGTGTGCCGGACCACCATGAAGATCGAGACGAGCGCGACCAGCGCGGCGCCCATCGCGCCGAGCTTGAACATCGACACCGCGCCGAGCGAGGTCGGGTCGAACACCCGGCCGTACAGCGCGAGCGTGGCCGGCGTGTCGTTGACCGCGGCCGCGGCCCGCAGGCGCGACTCCATCGTGGTGAACAGCGACGCCGACGCCCCCGCCGAGCTCGCGGCCAGCACCACGAACACCAGCACCCACACCGACGCGAAGATCCGGTCCCGGCGCAGCGCCAGGCGCAGCAGCGCACCCGTGCCGGCGAAGCCGTCGCGCGGGCCGGCGACCGTGCGGGCCGGCCGCACGGTGGTCAAGGTGGTGGTCATTTCGCCACCGCCGCGTGCCGGTCGGCCTCGGCAGCCAGGTCGGCCTCGTAGTGGCGCAGGAACAGCTCCTCGAGCGTCGGCGGCTGGCTCGTCAGGCTGCGCACGCCGACCTTCGTCAGCTCTCGCAGCACCGAGTCGAGCTCGCGGGTGTCCACGTCGAACTTCACCTGCGACCCGTTGACCTGCAGGTCGTGCACGCCCGGGTGCTGGCCGAGCCCGTTCGGCGGGCCGGCGAGCTCGGCGGAGATCGACGTGCGGGTCAGGTGACGCAGCTCGGCGAGCGTGCCCGTCTCGACCGTGCGGCCGAGCCGGATGATGCTGACGCGCTCACACAGGCTCTCGACCTCGGCGAGGATATGGCTGGACAGCAGGACGGTCCGGCCACGCTCGCGCTCCTCGTTGATGCAGTCCTGGAACACGGCCTCCATCAACGGGTCGAGCCCGGACGTCGGCTCGTCCAGGACGAGCAGCTCGACGTCGGACGACAGCGCCGCGACCAGCGCGACCTTCTGCCGGTTGCCCTTCGAGTACGTCCGGCCCTTCTTCGTCGGGTCGAGGTCGAAACGCTCGAGCAGGTCCTTGCGGCGCTTCGGATCCAGCCCCCCACGCAGCCGCCCGAGCAGGTCGATCACCTCGCCCCCGGACAGGTTCGGCCACAGCGAGACGTCCCCGGGCACGTACGCGAGCCGCCGGTGCAGGCTCGTGGCGTCGGTCCACGGGTCGCCCTCCAGGAGCGTGGCCTCGCCGGCGTCGGCTCGCAGCAGGCCGAGCAGCACCCGGATGGTCGTCGACTTCCCCGAGCCGTTCGGGCCAAGGAACCCGTGCACCTCACCGGTGCGCACCGTCAGGTCCAGTCCATCCAGCGCGCGTGTCTGGCCGAAGGTCTTGACCAGGCCCGACACGGAGATTGCGGTTGTCATGCTCTGAACGTACTGTTGCTTCACAAAGTTGTGAAGTTAAGAAAACGTATAAACCAAGTCGGGGTCCCACGGTCGGAGTGCATGATGCGGAACGTGACCGACAGCGCGCAGGACACCGCGGCCGACGAGGAGCTGGGCCGCTTCGTGGAGCGGTTCGCGCTGCTGCTCGTCGACTCCGGCATCCCCCGCATGCCCGCCCGCGTGTTCGGCTCGCTGTTGATCGCCGAGGAGGGCAAGCGGACCGCCGGCGAGCTGGCCGAACTGCTGTTGGTGAGCCCGGCGGCGATCTCCGGCGCGGTGCGCTACCTGGTGCAGGTCGGCCTCATCGTCCGCGCGCGCGACCCCGGCGAGCGGCGCGACCACTACGAGGTGACCGACGACCTCTGGTACGAGGCCTACGCGAACCGGGACAAGCAGCTCGAGCAGTGGGCGGTGCTCATGGGCGAGGGCGCGAAGATCGTCGGCCCGGAGTCGAAGGCCGGCGCGCGGCTCGACCAGAGCCGCCAGTTCTTCGACTTCCTCCGCGACGAGCTGCCCGCGCTGATGGGGCGCTGGCGCGAGTACCAGCGCGAGCACCTCGGCTCGGCCGGCGGCTGAATCCACGGCTCCGTCGGTCGCCCTGGGTAACGTGGCGGCGTGACCACCGCGAACCCCGTGCACCAGCTGGCAGACGAGATCCTCGACCTCTCCTTCACGGCCGACCCGGTGATGGGGACCATCCTCGGCGTGCCCGGCCACGACGACACGCTCGGCGACCGGACGGAGCAGGCCCAGCAGGCGCTGCGGGCCGCGGCGCTGGACGTCGCCGCGCGGGCCGACGCGGTCGACCCCTCCGGCCTGACCGCCGACGACGCGGTGACCAGGGCCGCGGTCGCGCATCACGCCCGGCAGCTGGCCACCGAGGTCGACGTGCGGATGGTCGAGTACACGATCACCGACCTGTTCGTCGGCCCCGCCGCCGAGCTGCTGTCGATCCTGCCGATGATCGGGTTGGCCGACGCCGCCGAGGCCCGCTCCTACCTCAACCGCCTGCGCGCCGTGCCGGCCTACCTCGAGACGGTCGCCGAGCGGCACCGCGCCGGCGCGGCGGCCGGCCGGGTGCCGGTGGCCCGGCTGGTCCGCGCGGCCGCCGACCACGTCGACCGCTACCTCGCCACCGACGAGGACGTGCTGGCCCGCCCGACGCTCGACGACGCGGCGTTCACCGAGGAGCGCGCCCAGGTGCTGGCCGACGTCGTCCGGCCGGCCTTCGCGCGCTACCGGGACTTCCTGCGCGACGAGATGCTGGCGCACGGTCGCGACGACGAGCACGTCGGCCTGTGCTGGCTGCCCGGCGGCGACGAGATGTACACCGGCCTCGCACGGGTGCACACGACCACCGAGCGCACGCCCGACGAGCTGCACCAGACCGGCCTCGACGTGATCGCGCGGCTCACCGAGGAGTACGCGGAGATCGGCTCGCGGGTCTTCGGCACCCGGGACCGGGCGGCGATCTTCGAGCGGATGACCAGCGACCCGGCCATGCGCTGGCGCGACGCCAACGACCTGCTCGACTCCGCCCGCGAGGCGGTGACCAGGGCCGAGGCGGCGGTGCCCGCCTGGTTCGGCCGCCTCGCGAGCTCGCAGTGCAAGGTCGAGCCGGTGCCGGCGGTCGAGGCGCCGGGCGCGCCCGCGGCGTACTACCTGTGGCCGTCGATGGACGGCCGCCGGCCCGGCATCTACTTCGCCAACACGGACCGCGCGCAGGAGCGGGACCGGTTCGTCTCCGAGGTGATGGCCTTCCACGAGGCGGTGCCCGGCCACCACTTCCAGATCGCGCTGGCCCAGGAGCTCACCCACCTGCCGCTGTTCCGCCGGGTGGTCACGCCGAACGCGTATGCCGAGGGCTGGGGTCTCTACACCGAGCGGCTCGCCGACGAGATGGGCCTGTACAGCTCGGAGGTCGACCGGCTCGGCATGCTCGCGATGGACTCGATGCGCGCCGGCCGGCTCGTGGTCGACACCGGCATGCACGCGAAGGGCTGGAGCCGCGCCCAGGCGGTCGCGTTCCTGCGGGACAACACCCCGATGTCGGACCTGGAGATCGGCAACGAGATCGACCGCTACATCGCCTACCCCGGTCAGGCGCTGGCCTACATGGTCGGCCGCCTGGAGATCCAGCGGATGCGCGCGGAGGCGCAGGCTCGCCTGGGCGAGCGGTTCGACATCCGCGCCTTCCACGACGTCGTGCTCACCAACGGCGCGCTGCCGCTGGCCGTCCTGGACGAGGTGGTGCGCGCCTGGCAGGCGTGACGGGTCAGCCGCCGACGCGGGCCGAGTCGAGGATGTCCTGGGCGACGTCGGTCGGCAGCGACTTCGGGTCGCCCGGCCCGCCCTCGACGTCGCTGACGACGACGAGCATCGCGACGCCCGACGGCTCACCCTCCTGCTCGAGCAGCACGCCCACGATCGCGACCTCGCCCTTGGCAGCCTCGCACTTCGGGTCGGCCACCTGCGGGGTCACCGGGGCGGTGACCTTGACCGCCTCCCGGCCGCCGATCTCGGTCTTCTCGGGTGCGCCCAGCTCGATCTGCGCGGTGTCCTTGAAGTACCCGGTGCCGAACGACTGGGCGAAGTCGCTGACCGTCTTCGCGACGTCGAGGTCCTCGCCGGCCTTGCTCTGCACGTCGCCGCTCGTCGCGAAGCTGCGGACGTAGCTCCCGCCGCCGCAGTCGTAGATGCCGTACTCGGCGGTGCCGGTGAAGTCGACGTCCAGCCCGCTCGGCCGCGGCGTCTCCGACACCTTCCAGTCCGGCGGCACCTGGTAGGTCAGGCCGGAATCGGAGGTGTTGTCCACGGTCTGCCAGCCGTCCTGGCCGCCCGGCTCCGCCGAGGACGGCGGTGGCTTCTCCCCGGAGGTCTGCTGGGGTGAGGGCCGCTCCCTGACCGACGGGTCCGCCGGGCTCGCCGACTGGCCGCCGGTGCGGTTGACCAGGACGATGGTGACGACCGTGCCGACGATGATCACGATCGCCAGCACGCCGAGGATCATCGGCAGCTTCGAGCGCCGGGGCGGGGGCGGGGCGAAGGTCTGGGCCGGGAATCCGCCGGTCTGGTACGGGTTCTGCTGCCCGTATTGACCGTACTGGTCGGGCGCGTACGGGTCGTAGCCGCTCTGGGCCGGGAAGTCACCGGTCTGGTAAGGGTTCCCGCCGCCCGGGCCGTACGGGTACTGGGCGGTGCCGTGCGGTCCGGCCTCGTAGCCGTACGGGTCCGGGTTGTACGGGTCGCCACCTTGTGGCTGCTGGTTCCACCCGCCCTGACCTTCGTTTCCCTGCCATCCGGTCACAAGCAGGACGATAGCCCGCTCGAGGCCCGGTCGCGGAGGTTCAGCCGTGTAACGGTGTGCTATCGGCGGCCACCAAAGGTTTGACCCTCACGCACAACCACCCCCTGTCGTGACTTGGTTACTGCACTGAGTATTCTTCCGCCGCCTGTGCGGCTCACCTGTCACCCAGACGGGCGGAGTGCGGTCGCAAGCACTTGGGGCACATCGCCTTTCGGGGCATTGGGGCAAGGAGGGTCATGTCCAGCAGGTTCAAGTTCATCCGCGCGGGAGCGGGTGTCGTGGGCGCCGCGGCGGTGCTGATGATGGCGGCAGCCATCCCGGCATCGGCCGACCCGGCGAGCGGGGTCGTCGACGGTGGTAGCGAGGGCTTCAACGTCAACGTCGGCGACGGGAAGTTGAAGAACATCTCCACCAGCCTGATCGGGTTCCGGCTCGAGGACGGCACGAAGCTCGGCATGTACTGCGTGGAGATCCACACTCGGATCGACCGCGAGCACGCCATGGTCGAGCAGCCGTGGGACGAGTACCCGAACGCGGACTCGCCGTTCCACAGCAACCGGGACAAGATCAACTGGGTGCTGCACAACGGGTTCCCGGTCAAGAGCACCGACGACCTCGCCGCGCAGCTCGGTGAGGGTCTGACCGACGGGCTCTCCGAGCGGGAGGCCATCACCGGTACGCAGGCCGCGGTCTGGCACTTCAGCGACGACACCAACCTCGACCGCGAGAACCCGTTGGCCGGCAACGGCGACGAGGCCGCCGCGACCGACGTGCTGGCCGTCTACGACTTCCTGACCGGCGACGCCAACGTCGGCATCGGCGACCAGCCGACCCCGGCGCTGGAGGTCAGCCCGTCCGAGCTGTCCGGCAAGGCCGGCGAGCGGATCGGTCCGTTCACCGTCAGCACCACCGGCTCGATCGACCGGCTGACCGCCAACCTGCCCGAGGGCGTCAAGGTCACCGACCTGGACGGCGTCGAGCTGGACGCCAGCAAGATCAAGAACGGCACGCAGCTGTTCCTGGACGTGCCGGCGGAGGCCCCCGAGGGCGAGGCGAGCTTCGAGCTGGCCGCGTCGGCGAAGGTCGACACCGGCCGGCTGTTCGTGGGCGAGGACTACAGCGCGGAGCGCAAGACGCAGTCGCTGATCGTGGCGAAGGCCGAGGAGAGCGAGATCACCGTGTCGGGCAAGGGCAACTGGGCCGCGGCCCCGGCGCCCACCTCGCCGCCGTCGAGCACCTCGAGCACCACGCCGCCGACCACGACCACGACGACCGAGGCGGCCCCGGCGCCGCAGCCGAAGAACACCGGCGGCCTGGCGTCGACCGGTGCGTCGATCCTGGTGCCGGTCGTGATCGGCCTGGTGCTGGTCGGCGCGGGCGTCGGCTCGCTGCTGTTCGTGCGTCACCGCCGGCGCGCCTGATCCACTCGTTCTGAGGTCACCCGATGGTGGCTCTCGCCCGGAATCGCCGGGGGAGAGCCACCATCGGTCGTAGTAGGTTTGTGCGGCCATCGGTTCCGTCGACAGGAGGCACTGCCACGTGAGCGCTCCGTCGCGCAAGCCGATCATGATGACGTGGCAGGGTGTCGCCGCCTCGCCCCGGCTGGAGTCGGTGCGTCTGTTGGTCTCGGATGGTCGTCTGCGCGCGTCCGGTCGGGTCGTCGCCGCGGCGAGCCCGACGACCGAGGCGTTCAGCGCCTCGTTCGAGTTCACCGTCGCCCGCAGCGGTGACGTCGGTCGCGGCCTGCTACGCACGTTCACCGCCGAGGAGGAGCGGCAGATCTCGGTCGGTCGCACGGAGGACGGGGTCTGGCTGATCGACCACGGCCAGGGCACGGAACGCAACGAGTTCGACGGTGCCGCGGATGTCGACGTGTCCGGCCTGGTGACCTTCACGGCGCTGCCCATCCGCCGGCTGGGCCTGCACCGCAAGCCGGGCGAACACGACCTGCCGGTGGTGTACGTGACGCTGCCGGACCTCTCCGTCCGGCTGTCCCACCAGACCTACCGGACGGTCTCGGTCACCGACGACGGCGCGGTCATCAACTACTCGGTCCCCGACTTCTCCGCGGATCTGACGGTGGACCGGGACGGTCTGGTCATCGACTACCCGGGCATCGCGAAGCGCGTCTGATGTTCACCGAGGAAGAGATCGCCTATCTGCGCTCTCAGCCGCTCGCCCGCCTCGCCACGGTCTCGCCCGACGGGCAGCCGGACGTCGTGCCGGTCACGCTCGAGGTCGACGAGGGCTGTTTCTGGATCGGTGGCGGCCCGACCGTCGTCGACACCCGCAAGTTCCGCAACATCGGCGCCGGCAACGCCAAGGTCGCCCTCGTCGTCGACGACCTCGTGTCGTTCCAACCGTTCGTCGCGCGGTCCATCCGGATCTACGGGGTCGCCGAGCCCCCCGTCGAGCGCGACGGCATGGTCGGGCCGGGCACGTACATGCGCATCACGCCGACGGTCTCGTGGAGCTGGAACATGGCCGGCGAACCCGTCGGCGACACCTGGTACGAGGCCCGCAAGACCGTGCACGGCTAGCGGTGCACGGCTAGCGGTGCACGGCTAGCGGTGCGCGGCGAAGAACTCGTCGAGCAGGGCGGAGCACTCGCCGGCCAGCACGCCGGTCACCACCTCCGGCCGGTGGGTCAGCCGGCGGTCGCGCACGACGTCCCACAGCGAGCCGACCGCGCCCGTCCGCGGCTCCCACGCGCCGAACACCACCCGCGCGACCCGGGCCAGCACGAGCGCGCCCGCGCACATCGTGCA
>NZ_JBOHGA010000181.1:0-13272 GCF_050699915.1 Actinophytocola sp. | reverse complement strand
GGCTCGGACGGCGGGCCGGACGGCGGGCCGGTCGCCGGCGTCGGGACGGGGGCGGCGACGGTGGTGTGCCCGGCCACGATCTCCTCCAGCGCCGCCCGGGCCTCCTCCATCGTGGGCCGCGCCTTGGGGTCGGTGGCGAGCATCCGCAGGAGGATCCCGGTCAGCGGGCCGGCCCGTCGGGGCGGGTTGACCGCGCCGGAGGCGATCCGGTGCAGCAGCAGCATGGGGTTGTCGCTGGCGCCGGCCGGTGAGGCGCCCTCGACGGTGGTGTAGATGGTGGCGCCGAGGGAGTACACGTCGGCGGCGAAGGTGTTGTCCTTGCCCTGGGCGACCTCGGGCGCGAGGTAGGCGGGCGTGCCGACGAAGGTGCCGGTCACGGTGCCGGTGACGTCCTCGACCACGCGGGAGACGCCGAAGTCGGTGATCTTCACCGTGCCGTTGTCGCCGACCAGGATGTTGCCCGGCTTCACGTCGCGGTGCACCACGCCGCCGGCATGCGCCGAGGCCAGCGCGGCCGCGGCCTGCGCGCCGATCCGCGCGGTCTCCTCCGGCTGCAGCGTGCCGTGCTCGGAGAGCCGCTTGGCCAGGCTCGTCGAGGGCAGGTACTCCATGATCAGGTACGGCCGGCCGTCGTCCTCGACCACGTCGTAGACGGTGATCAGCTGCGGGTGGTGCAGCTTCGCCGCGATCCGGCCCTCCCGCATGGTGCGCCGGCGGATCTCCTCGAGCCGCGCCTCGTCCAGGCTCGGCGGCAGGATCACCTGCTTGACGGCCACCGTGCGGCGCAGGCGCTCGTCATGGGCCCGCCAGACGACGCCCATGCCGCCACCGCCCAGCCGTTCGGCCAGCCGGTAACGACCCGCGACGATCTGCTCAGCACTCATCAACTCACACCCCGTTCGGATCCACCCCTACAGGTATTGCACCACGCTCCGAAACGAAAACCTGGCCCGCCCACCCACTACCGAGGCGCGGATCACGGCGTGGCGCGGGGCCCCGCTGGACGAGCACAATGGCGCGATGCCTCGCACCGAGATGTGCCCGTGTGGCACGGGGGAGCCCATCGCCGCCTGCTGCGGGCGGTTGCACGCCGGCCGGCAGGCCGCCGCGACCGCCGAGCAGCTGATGCGCTCGCGGTACAGCGCGTTCGCTCTCGGCGAGGAGGGGTACCTGCTCGACTCGTGGCACCCCTCGACCCGTCCCGGGCGCGTCCGCCTCGACCCGGGCCAGGAGTGGACCCGCCTGGAGATCGTCGGCCGAACCGGTGGCGGGCCGTTCGACACCGAGGGCACCGTCGAGTTCCGCGCGCACTACCGCGGCGGCACGCTGCACGAGAACAGCGGCTTCGTCCGCGAGGACGGCGCCTGGTTCTACGTGGCGGCGGTATGAACGGCGGTATGAACGTCACCGAGGCACGGTTCCCGGCCATGGCGGCCGGCTACGAGAGCTACTACCTGCGGGCCTGCCATCCGGACGGCGGGCTGGGCGTGTGGATCCGCTACACCGTGCATGGCCGGCCGGGTGGTCGGCCGACCGGCTCGCTGTGGTGCACGTTGTTCGAGGAGTCCGGGCCGACCGCGACCAAGGTGACGGTGGCGGACCTGGCCGCCGACGACTGGCTGCGGATCGGCGGCGCGCACATCGGCGCCGGCTCGGCGACCGGCAGCACCGGCTCGTCGACCGGGGACGCCGCCTGGGACCTGCGGTTCACCGGCGCCGAGCCGCTGCGCCACCTGCCGCTGCGCTGGCTCTACCGGGCGCCGCTGCCGCGCACCAAGCCGGTGAGCCTGCATCCCGTCGCCCGGTTCGACGGCGCGGTCACCGTCGGCGGGCGGGAGATCGCGCTGTCCGGGTGGCCGGGCATGGTCGGCCACAACTGGGGCAGCCAACACGCGGAGCGGTGGATCTGGTTGCACGGCATGGGGTTCGCCGGCACGGGGGAGTCGACCTGGCTGGACCTCACGTTCGGCCGCGTGCGGGTCGGCGGGCGCACCACCCCGTGGATCGCGAACGGCGCGCTCTCGCTCGGCGGGGAACGGATGGCCCTCGGCGGGCTGGGCCGGGCGCGCCGGCCGCGGGTCGCGGAGACCCCGGAGCAGCTGGAGTTCGCGGTCCCGGGCCGGGAGGTCGTCGTGGCTGGCACGGCCTCGGCGCCGCGGGAGCGGATCGTCGGCTGGGTCTACGCCGACCCGGACGGCTCCGAGCACCACACGGCCAACTGCTCCATCGCCGACCTGACGCTGCGGGTGGCGCGCCCCGACCGGGCTCCGGTGAACCTGCACGCGGCCGGGCTCGCCGCCTACGAGCTCGGCATGCGCGAACGTGACCACGGCATCCCGATCCAGCCCTTCACCGACGGCTAGGTGTACGGCTGGCGGATCTTGGTCGATGCGATTCGTGATCCGGCCAGGGGCCGGCTGGGCGCGAATCGCGCGGCCGGAGATCCGTCAGCTGTGCCCTACCCTCAGCACGTGGACCAACGCCGGCCGGTCGGCCCGTTCGAGGTCATCGAGCTGCTCGACGCGAGCGGTCACTTCCCCCGGCCCGCGACTGAGGCGTTCCCGGCGGCGACGGAGCTGGACTGGGCGCGGGCCCGGCGGGTGGACCCGGAGGCCTTCGGCCCGGACGGCGCCTGGCACCTGGTCTTCCGCTGCTTCGCCGTCCGCCTGCCCACCGGCCGGTTCGCCCTGGTGGACGCCGGCGTCGGCCCCGACGGCAGCCCCGCCGCGGCGTGGGCGCCGGTGCCGGGTCGACTGCCGCGGGCCCTGGTCGAGGCCGGTGTCGGGCCGGCCGAGGTCGAGCTCGTCGTGCTCACCCACCTGCACGAGGACCACGTCGGCTGGTCGGTGTCGCCCGCCGGCGCGCCGGCGTTCCCCAACGCCCGGTACGTGCTCCAGCGGACCGAGGTCGAGGCGCTGGAGCGGGCGGGCGATGAGCTCGTGCTGCCGTACGTGGTGGAGCCGCTGCGCCGGGCCGACCAACTGTCCACTGTGGATGGATCGGAGGTCCTGGCCGTGCACGACGAGGGCCGGCTGAGCGTCGAGCCGACGCCCGGGCACACGCCCGGGCACCAGTCCGTGCTGGTCAGCGGCGGCGGGCGGCGGCTGGTGATCACCGGTGACGTGCTGGTGCACGCCGTGCAGCTGGTCGCGCCCGAGGTCGGCTACGCGGCCGAGGCCGACCAGGACACCTCCCGCCGCACCCGGCGCGAGCTGCTCGACGAGGCCCTGCGGACGCCGACCTGGCTCGCGACCGCGCATCTGCACCAGCCGTTCCTCGGGCTCGACCGATGAGTTCCGCGGCCCGCACCCGTCACATGGGGCGAAGGTCGCCAAACACGGGAGGTCCCCGATGCGCAAGCTGGTCGTCACCGAGAACATCACCCTCGATGGCGTGATCGACGCCGCGGCAGACTGGTTCAGCCCGGCCGGAGCGGAGGACGTCGACCAGTCCGACGTCGTCGAGGCCATCGCCGAACACAGCGCGGCGGCCGACGCGTTCCTCGTCGGCCGGGTGACGTTCGAACAGATGCGCGGCTACTGGCCGAAGCAGACCGACGACACCACGGGCGTCACCGCCTACCTCGACTCGGTGGCGAAGTACGTCGTGTCGGGCACGCTCACCGAGCCCGGCTGGGCGCACACGACGGTCCTGCGCGGCCCGGTCGCCGAGGAGGTGGCGCGGCTGAAGTCCGCGCCGGGCAAGGACATCGTGACGACGGGCAGCATGCGGCTGGTGCACGCGCTCATCGCGGCCGGCCTGGTCGACGAGTACCGCCTGTTCGTCTTCCCCGTCGTGGTCGGCCGCGGCACTCGCCTGTTCGAGGACGCGGCGACGGTCGGCGGGCTGGCGCTGGCGGAGGTCCGCCCGTTCCGCTCGGGTGTCGTGCTGATGCGCTACCAGGCATCCTGACCGGGTGGACCCGGTCGACGAGCAGCGGGAGTACTACCGCCACCGCGCGGGCGAGTACGACGAGTGGTGGTTCCGCAAGGGCCGCTACGCCCTGGCGCCGGAGGCGAAACGGCACTGGCTCGCCGACGTCGCCGAGGCGGAGGCGGCCCTGCGCGAGTTCGCCCCGGCCGGCGACGTGCTCGAGCTCGCCTGCGGCACCGGGCTGTGGACGCACCACCTCGTCCGCCACGGCGGCCGGGTCACGGCCGTGGACTCGGCGGCCGAGATGATCGCGCTCAACCGGGCGCGCGTCGGCGGGCAGGTCACCTACGTCCAGGCCGACGTCTTCGCCTGGACCCCGCCGGTGGCCGCCTTCGACGTCTGCTTCTTCGGCTACTGGCTCTCCCATGTCCCGGCGGAGCGGCTGGCTTCGTTCTGGGCGACGGTCGGCCGGGCGCTGCGGCCGGGCGGGCGGGTGTTCCTCGTGGACAGCTACCACCCGGAGCCGCTGGCCGGGCACACGCAGGAGCGGGTGCTCAACGACGGCCGGCGGTTCACGGTCGTCAAGCGCTTCTGGCAGCCGGCGGAGCTCGCGGCCGCGGCCGGCGAGCTGGGGTGGACGCTGGACGTGCGGGTCACCGCGCACGGCGCGATCCTGTACGCCACCGGGCATCGTGGCGGCGTCGGTGCAGCGGGTTTCCAGCCGCGGCGGGTACGGTCGAGCCGTGGCGAAGGGTGACGACGTCGAGGTGCTCGACGTGGCCGGGCACTCGGTGCGGATCACCAACCCGGGCAAGGTGTTCTTCCCCGAGCGGGGCGAGACGAAGCTGGACCTGGCGCGCTACTACCTGGCCGTCGCCGAGCCGCTGCTCGCCGCGATGGGTGGGCGGCCACTGCTGCTGCAACGCTTCCCCAACGGGGTCGGCGGGCCGTCGTTCTACCAGAAGCGGGTGGCACCGACCAAGGCCGATCCGTGGCTGACCACCGCCCGGGTGTCCACCCCGAACGGCACGCCGTCCGACGCACTCGTGGCCGTCGACCTGGCGCACGTGCTGTGGGCGGTCAACATGGGCTGCCTCGGCTTCCACGTCTGGCCGAACACCGCGGCCGACCCCGAGCACGCCGACGAGCTGCGCATCGACCTCGACCCCGGCCCGGGCGTCAGCTTCGCGATGATCCGGGAGGGCGCGGCCGAGACGAAGGCCCTGCTCGACGAGCTGAGCGTGGCGTGCTTCCCCAAGACCACCGGCAACCGAGGCATCCACATCTACGCCCGGCTGCAACCGCGGTGGGACGGCTACACCGTGCGCGCCGCCGCGGTGGCGCTGGCCCGCGAGCTCGAACGACGCCGGCCGGACCTGCTGACCGCCGCGTGGTGGAAGGAGGAGCGGGGGGAGCGGGTGTTCATCGACTTCAACCAGAACGCCCCGCACAAGACGGTGTTCGGCGCGTGGTGCGTGCGGGCCAACCCGCACGGGCAGGTGTCCACCCCGTTCTCCTGGGACGAGCTGGCCGGCGTCGAGCCGCGGGAGCTCACCCTGGCCAACGTGCCCGCCCGCCTCGCCGAGCAGGGCAACCCGTGGGCCGCCATGACGCCGCAGTCCCTGGAGCCGCTGCTCGCCCTGCACGAGCGCGACATGGCCGACGGCCTGATGGACGCCCCCTGGCCGCCGGTCTACCCGAAGATGCCGAACGAGCCGCCGCGGGTCGCGCCGAGCCGAGCCCGCAAGGAGCCCGAGCCGCACTAGCCTCGGCGGGCGACGAGCCGCTCCACGAAGCCCAGCTTGAAGCGCTCCCGCTGTGTCACCTCGAGCCCGCGCGCCACGACGGTCCGGTACGGGCGGCGCAGGAAGTGCTCGCCGGCGAGCGGGATCGTGACCCGTTCCAGCAGCCACAGCACCGCGCGCAGCGGCCAGGCCGAGAACCCGACGTGGTCGACCAGGATCAGCCGGCCGCCGGGGCGCAGCACACGCACCATCTCGTCGATGGCGGCGTCGGCGTCGGGGACCGCGCAGAGGCCGAACGTGCACACCACCGTGTCGAAGGACGCGTCCGCGAACGGCAGGGCCTGCGCGTCGCCCTGCCGCAGCGTCACCTCCCGGCCGATGTCGGCGGCGCGGCGCCTGGCGACGTCGAGCATCCCGTCGCTCAGGTCGATGCCGGTGATCGTGGCGCCGGCAGGGTAGTGCGGCAGGTTCAGACCGGTGCCGACGGCGACCTCGAGCACGGTCCCGGACGCCCGCGAACATGCCCACTCGCGCGAGTCGCCGAACACCTTGCGGTCCCATGCCGCCATCTGCCGGTCGTAGTTGCCGGCCTGCCGGTCCCAGTGCCGCTGCCGCCGCGCGGCGCGGCCGGAGGTGTCGGTCACGAGCATCACAGTAGTCGTCCTGACACCTCGGTAACCTCGGTGTTACGGTAACGGCCGGTTTACCGAACATGGAGGACGACATGAAGACGTACGAGTCGAGCGCGCGCATCAACGCCACCCCGGACCGGGTGTGGTCCATCCTGGCCGACGGCGAGAGCTGGGCGGACTGGGAGTCCGGAGTGGAGCGTGTGGAGGGCCGGATCGAGGAGTCCGCCAAGCTCAAGATCTTCACCGAGGCGAGCCCCGGGCGGGCGTTCCCGCTGAAGGTCGTCGGGTTCGAGCCGAGCCGCGGGATGACCTTCGCCGGCGGGATGCCGCTCGGCCTGTTCCGCGGCGTGCGGCGCTACACGCTGCGGCCGGTGTCGGACTCGTTCACCGAGTTCCACATGCGCGAGGAGTACACCGGTCCGCTGCTGCCGCTGATCTGGCGCTCGATGCCCGACCTGCAGCCGACCTTCGACAAGTTCGCGGCTGGGTTGAAGCAGCGGGTGGAGTCGAGGACGTGACCGGGTCGGGTGCCGCGCTCGACGCGCTCGGCGACCCGAACCGGCGGGAGATCCTGCGGCTGCTCGCCGGCGGCGGCCGCTCGGTGCAGGAGATCGCCGACCTGCTGCCGATCAGCCGGCCGGCGGTGTCCCGGCACCTGAAGCTGTTGCGGGGCGCGGGTCTCGTGGTTGAGGAGCCGCGGGGCACCCGTCGGATCTATCGCCTGCACGACGACGGGGTGCGCGCGGTCGAGGAGTATCTGCGCCAGGTGTGGGGCTCGGTCGCGGCCCGGTTCACGATCGCGGCCGAGAACCTCCCCGAGCAACCGGAAGAGGAGCGATGATCGAACCGTTGCGGCTCTCGTTCGAGGTCGCCTGCGGCCAGTCCCACGCGTTCGACGTGTGGACGAACCGGATCGACCTGTGGTGGCCCGCCGACCACACCGCCACCGGCGAGGACGGCCTGCTGATCACCCTCGAGCCGCGCGTCGGCGGCCGGATCTTCCAGCGCGACCCGGCCGGAGTGGAGATCGACTGGGGCGAGGTGACCGAGTTCGTGCCGCCGGACCTGCTGGCCTACCGCTGGCACCTGCGCCGCGACCGAGCGGACGCGACGGACGTGCGGATCCGTTTCGTGCCAACGGAACCGGGCCGGACGCGGGTCGACATCGAGCACCACGGCTGGGAGCGACTCGGCGCCGACGGCCCGGTCTGGCGGGAGCGCAACCAGCAGGGCTGGCGCACGCTGCTGCCGCACTACGTCGAGGCGGCCGCCGCCGGCTAGTCGGCTGAGCGGGGCGCGAGCTCGCGCACGGCGTCGGAGAGGGACTCGAAGGTGGGGATCGAGGCGGCCACACCGCTCATTCGCAGCACCCGTAAGGCGATCCGGCCGTCGGTGACCAGGCCGACGCAGCAGCCCTGCTCCCGCGCGCGCTCGGCCGCGTCCAGCAGCACCCGCATCCCCGCGGCCGACAGGAAGGTCACCCTCGTCAGGTCGGCGACCAGCACGGGCGGGAAGTCGCCGGCTAACGCGTCGGCCAGGATCGGGGCGGTCTTCATGTCGAGCTCGCCGGCGACGGTCACCACGAAGAAGTCGTCGCGATAAGGCGTTCGACGGGCTGTCAGGTGCTGGTGGTCCACGAAATGCTCGTCCAACATCAACGCCACCTCGGTCATCCCCGCGGCCCCTCCACACAGTCGTCATGTGCCGGATACCCGGTGTGACTCCGTGCAAACATCAGATCAGTGCCAGCAACGCCTCGCAAACCTGCTCGGTCTTCGCGGTGCCGCCCAGATCCGCGGTGCGCGTGGCCGGGTCCGCGAGCGTCGACCCGATCGCGGCGACCACGTCGGCGGCCGCGCGCTGGTGGCCGAGGTGCTCCAGCATCAGTGCGGCCGACCAGACCGCGCCGACCGGGTTCGCCACCCCGGTGCCCGCGATGTCCGGCGCGGATCCGTGCACCGGCTCGAACATCGACGGGTACGTGCCGGTGGGGTCGAGGTTCGCCGACGGCGCGATGCCGATGCTGCCGGCGACCGCCGCGGCCAGGTCGCTCAGGATGTCGCCGAACAGGTTCGACGCCACGACCACGTCGAACCGCTGCGGTTGCAGGACGAACTTCGCGGCCAGCGCGTCGATGTGCTCGGACTCCAGCCGCACGCCGGGGTGCGCGGCCGCGCGCTCGGCGACGACCTCGTCCCAGAACGGCATCGTGTGCACGATGCCGTTGGACTTGGTCGCCGAGGTGACCTGGCCGCGCCTGGTGGCCGCGAGCTCGAAGGCGTAGTCCGCGATCCGGCTCACCCCGGCCCGCGTGAAGATCGACTCCTGGATCGCCTGCTCGTCCGGGAAGCCGCGGTTGACCCGACCGCCGACCTCGCTGTACTCGCCCTCGACGTTCTCCCGCACGACGACGAAGTCCACCTCGCCGGCCCGGGCGGCGCGCAGCGGGCTCTCGACGCCGTCGAACACCCGGATCGGCCGCAGGTTCACGTACTGCCGGAAGGCCCGCCGGATGGGGATCAGGAGCCCCCATAGCGAGACGTGGTCGGCCACGCCTGGCCAGCCGACCGCGCCGAGCAGGATCGCGTCGTGGCCGGCCAGCGTCTCCAGCCCGTCGGCGGGCATCATCGCGCCCTCGCTCAGGTGGCGCCGGCAGGACCAGTCGAGCTCGGTGTAGGTCAGCGTGAGGTCGTGGCGGGCCGACACGGCGCCGAGCACCTGCCGCGCGACCGCGACGACCTCCGTGCCGATGCCGTCCCCGGGGATGACCGCGATGCGGCTCGATGTCTGGCTGGCTGGCATTCGGGCATCGTACGAGTCCGCTCGGGGCGCCGATATCATCGAGGGCCGTGACCACGTCGACCGAGACTCATCAGTTCCAGTCCGAAGCCCGCCAGCTGCTGCAGCTGATGGTGCACTCCATCTACTCCAACAAGGACGTGTTCCTCAGGGAGCTCGTGTCCAACGCCTCCGACGCGCTGGACAAGCTGCGGCTGGAGACATATCAGGACAAGGAGCTCGAGGCGGACACGTCCGACCTGCACATCGAGCTCGAGCTCGACCGGGCGGCACGCACGCTCACCGTGCGGGACAACGGCATCGGCATGACCCGCGACGAGGTCGTCAGCCTCATCGGCACCATCGCGAAGTCCGGCACCGCCGAGCTGCTGGCGAAGCTGCGGGAGACCAAGGACGCCGCGGCCTCCGCGGACCTGATCGGGCAGTTCGGCGTCGGCTTCTACGCCACCTTCATGGTGGCCGACCGGGTCACCCTGGTGACCCGGCGCGCCGGCGCCGGCGAGGGCGTGCGGTGGGAGTCCGCCGGCGAGGGCACCTACACGATCGAGCCCGCCGCGGACGCCCCCCAGGGCACGGCCGTCACCCTGCACCTCAAGCCCGAGGACACCGAGGACAACCTGCACGACTACGCCGACCCGGCGAAGGTGCGGCAGATCATCAAGCACTACTCGGACTTCATCACCTGGCCGATCAAGATGGCGAAGCCGGCCGAGGACACGACCGAGGACACGGGCGAGGACACCGCCGAGGACACCGAGCTCGAGACCGTCAACTCGATGAAGGCGCTGTGGGCGCGGTCCGCGAGCGATGTCTCCTCCGACGAGCTCACCGAGTTCTACCGGCACGTCAGCCACGACTGGAACCCGCCGCTGGAGACGGTCCGGCTGCAGGCCGAGGGGACCTTCGAGTACCAGGCGCTGTTGTTCATCCCGTCCCGGGCGCCGTTCGACCTGTTCATGCGGGAGGCCAAGCGCGGCATCCAGCTCTACGTCAAGCGCGTCTTCATCATGGACGACTGCGAGGAGCTCGTCCCGGAGTACCTGCGCTTCGTGAAGGGCGTGGTCGACGCCCAGGACCTGTCGCTGAACGTCTCCCGCGAGATCCTCCAGCAGGACCGCCAGATCCAGCTGATCCGCCGTCGCCTGGTGAAGAAGGTGCTCTCGGCGCTCAAGGCGCTGCCGGCGGAGAAGTACGCGACGTTCTGGGGCGAGTTCGCCAAGGTCATGAAGGAGGGTCTGGTCGCCGACCCGGACAACCGCGACGCGATCCTCGACCTGTGCTCGTTCGCCTCGACGCACGACGCGGAGCGGCTGACGACGCTGCGCGAGTACGTCGAGCGGATGAAGGACAACCAGCAGCACATCTACTACCTGACCGGCGAGTCGCGGTCGAGCATCGAGAGCTCGCCGCACATGGAGGCCTTCCAGGCCAAGGGTTTCGAGGTGCTGGTGCTCACCGACCCGATCGACGAGATGTGGGTCGAGGCGGTGTCCGGGTTCGAGGGCAAGGAGCTCCACTCCGTCGCCAAGGGACAGGTCGACCTCGACGACGAGGCCGACAAGGAGGCCGCCGGGGCCGAGCGCGCCGAGCGGGAGAAGGACTTCGCCTCGCTGCTGGAGTGGATGGGGACGACGCTGGCGGACACCGTCAAGGAGGTCCGCCTCTCGGCGCGGCTGACCACCTCGCCGGCCTGCGTCGTCGGCGACGAGCACGACATCACGCCGACGCTGGAGAAGATGTACCGCGCGATGGGGCAGGAGCTGCCGCAGGTCAAGCGGATCCTGGAGGTGAACCCCACGCACCCGCTGATCGCGGGCCTGCGCACCGCGCACGCCGCCCGCGGCGAGGACGCGGAGCTCGCGGAGACCGCGCACCTCGTGCACGACATGGCGATCCTCGCCGAGGGCGGCGAGCTGGCCGACCCGGCCCGGTTCGTCAAGCTGGTGGCCAAGCGCCTCGAACAGCACGTGGGCTGAGGTGGAGTTCTTCGTTTACTGCCGGGACGTGCCGGGCAGCGCCGAGCAGCGGGACCGGTCGATCGAGGCCCACTGGTCGTTCATGGACGCCTACGCGGACGGCATGGTCGCGCGCGGCCCGACGATGGACGCCGGCCGGGTGCACGCGACCGGCAGCGTGCACCTTGTCGACCTGCCGGACGCGGCGGCCGCACGGGTGTTCGCGTACGAGGAGCCCAACTACCGGGCCGGCGTGTACCGGGACGTGACGATCCGCCGCTGGCGCAACGAGCTGGGCCGAACCATGTGGGAGTTCCCCAACCGCCGCCGCGACCAGCAGCGGTTCCTGGTCGTCGCGGACGGCCGCCCCGGCGACGGGTTCCTCGACGCCAACCGTGACCGGCTGATCGCCTACGGCCCGCTGCTGTCCGACGACGGCGCCGAGGAGACCGGCACCGTGCTGGCCGTCGAGACGCCCGACCGCGCCGCCGTCGAGGCGCTGGTCGGCGCGGAGCCGCTGACGCGGGTGGAGATCCACGAGTGGCAGTTCGGCGGTCGCCCGGCACGCAACCGCGTGACGCCGCTGGGCGACATCGTCGCGATCCCGATGCGGGGCGCGTGGGGAGGCAACCGCGGGATCCTGCACTCCGGGCGGGAGATCGTCCGCTTCCACGCGAGCGACCTGTGGATCACCTGCGTGCTCGAGTTCCGCGGCCGCTGGTTCCAACAGTGGCGGCCGAACCGCTTCACCTGGCTCTACTTCCAGGACGAGGCGATGTCCTTCGCCGCCGGGCACCGGCCGTGCGCCGAGTGCCGGCGCGCGGACTACCGCGCGTACCGCGACCGGTGGGCGGACGAGCTGCGGGTTGCGGTGCCGTCGGCGAAGGACATGAACCGGCGGCTGCACGGCGAGCGCATCGTGCGCGGCACGCACCGCCGGCGCACGCACGAGCTGCCGTGGGACGGCCTACCGGACGGCACGTTCGTCCTCCACGACGACGCGCCGGCCGTCGTGCTGGGCGACCACCTGACGCGGTGGACACACGAGGGCTACGCCGGGCGCAGCCGCCGGCCCGCCGCCGGCACGGCACGGGTCGTCACCCCGCCGGCCACGGTCGCGGTGCTCCGTGCCGGCTACCCCGTCCAGATCGACGAGTCCGCCCGGTAGCCGCCGCGACACGTCGCACCACCTTCAAGTGATCACCTCGGGCCCCTGTAATGCACCACGCTCGGTAGCCGACACACGGGTGAACATTGCCGACGAAGGGGGACCGGGGTGGTGCGTACCCCGCCCATGCCACCTGCCGAGCCGATGGTGCCCCAGGCGGTCTGGATCCTCCGGCAGATCGCGTCGGCGCCGGCCGACCCGCTGACCGCGGCGATCGTCGGGCCCGGCGGCACCGGTAAGTCCGCGCTGCTCATCGTCATCGCGGCGGCCTACTCGGACGCCGGCTTGCCGGCCGTGCGCATCGACCGCGACACCGATCTGGCCGACGTGCCCGAGGGGTCACCGCTGCTCGTCGACGACGCTCATCGGCTCGCTCCGGAGACCCTCGCGGCACTGCGGGACCGCGCTCGGTTGGACGGCGCGCGCATGGTGGTTAATTACCGTCCGTGGCCTCGGCCGGAAGGTCTCTCCTCGCTCGGCGCCCAGCTGTCCCGGCGCCACTCGCCGATCGTCCTCGGCCATCTCGGGCGGGAGGAGGTCGTCGACCACGTCTCCCGCCGCGTCGGATGCGTGCCGCCGGACGCGCTCGTGGCGCTCGTGTACGAGCAGTCCGGCGGGCTGCCGATGTTCGTCAGCCTCGTGACGCAGGCGATGCTCGACACCGGTCGCTTCGACCCTCGCCACCCCGACCGCTTCCGCCGACCGCCCCGGGTCTCCGTCTCACCGGGCCTCGCCGAGCGGCTCCGGTACCTGCTGGAGGCGCTGGACCCGCGGATCTACGGCGTGCTGGAGGCGATGGCGCTCGGCGCCCCACTCGACGCCGAGGTGCTCTGCCCGCTGCTCGACACCGACCCGGCCGAGCTCGCCGAGACCGTCGACGCGGCGCTCGCCACCGGCCTGCTCACCGAGTCCGGCGAGCTGATCGTGTTCGTGCGCAACCTCGTGCTGCGACTCATCCCCGTGCTGCGCTGCCGCAACATCCAGCGGCGGCTCGCCGAGATCCAGCTGGACAGCGGCGGCCCGATGCTGACCGTCGGCCGCCAGCTCGCCGAGGCCAAGGCCACCGGCGCCCGCGCGGCCGCGGTGATGGCGGCCGCGGC
>NZ_JBOHGA010000180.1:0-13360 GCF_050699915.1 Actinophytocola sp. | reverse complement strand
GGGCGGCGGCACGCGGCTGGGTGGCGGGCGCGGGTCGCGGCGGCGCCGCGGCCTTCGCGCCGGTCGGCGTCAGCGAGCGGTTGAGCTCGTCGGGCAGGAGAGCCTGCTCGCCGTTGATCTGCTCCGCCGGGCGGTCGGTGGTTCCGGACTTCTCGCCGCGCTCCTCAGCGCGCTCCTGGGCGATCGTGGAGGCCACTCCGACGGCGCCGCACAGGACGATCGTGGCGACGGCGAGGCTGGTCATCTTGGCGAGCTGGACGCCGCGCGCGGCCGGCCGCCGGTGCGAGGTCGGCCCGGCCACGACGGGGTCCACCGTCACCAGCTCCGGCTCCCGCGCCGACCCCTGCGCCGACTCCTGCTCCGCCTTCGCGGGCGCGGGTGCGGCCTGCTTGGTGATCAGCTCGGTGACGGAAACCGACCCGGCGCGCACATGGCGCCGGCCGGTCGTCAGACGATCCACGTTCTGCGAGCCCCTCCGTGCGTTTCGGTAGGGCCAACTAGGTACCTTGCGTCCCGCCCAGCACGCCAGCGAATCGCCCTGTACCACTCGAACGGGTCGGCAGAAGGCAAGCAGGTTCACTCGATCGGGCTAGTTGGCACCGCAACGGTCAGCAAGCACCACGGAAAACCGGCTGCTCAGCCCGTCGTCGACTCGTCGCTGATCTTCGGGTCGCCGCCCCAGGTGAAGGTCAGCTGCCGATGCTCGACCGTCTCCGTGCCGTTCTCGTGGACGACCTTGACCGTGCTCGTCGTCGTCGCGTCGTTGCGGTCGATCGTGATCTGCTGAACCTCCACGTGGTCCACGCCCGCGTACCGCGCCTCGATGCCCTCCGGCCCCTCGCGCGCCATCCCGCCCGTGCACATCTGGTGCGCCGCCTGCGGGTCCTCGGTCACCAGCGCGAAGTACCGCTCCGTCCGGTCGCCCATCGCCTGCGGGTTGGTCGGGGTGACCGGCGCCGGGCCGACCGTGGTCCGCCGCGGCGAGGTCGACTCGGCGCCCGGCCCGGTCGTCTCGCCGGACGGCGTGCCGTCCTCCGACCCGGCGGAGCCCGGCGCGTTCGAGTCCGGAGAGCCGGGTCGTGGCGGCGCCTCACCGCTGGTGTGCGTGGCCGTGTCGGGGTTGTCGCCGGACGACGTCGACGTGCGCGAGGTCCTGCTGGTGCTGGGCTTGGCCGCCGTCGTGGTCTCGTCGATCGGGAGCGTGCCCAGCTCCTGGGTCGGGAACGCCGGCAGGGCGTCGATCGTGTCGCTCGCCGGCGGCGGGCCCACGAACCGGACGGCCGCGACCGCGAGCCCGCACACGACTGCCGCGGAGGTGCCGACGGCGAACCAGGCCGCCTTGCGCCACGTGCGTGGCGGGGTGACCGACGCCGGCACGATGCCGAGATCGAACTTGCGCAGCCCCTGCGGCGGCGTGTCCGGCACGACGTGCACGATCGCCATCTCGGACAGCCCGCGCGGCGGAGTCTCCGGCACGACGTGGACGACCGCCTGCTCGGGCTCGCGCCGGCTGGGGACGAGGCTGGGGACATGCTGGCGGGGGACCAGCGCCAGCGGCCTGGTGTCGGCGTCCATCGGCGGCGGCTGCGCCCAGTCGAACCGGGCGTGCGCCGGCAGGTGGCCCGCCTCGGTCGGGCGGACCGCCGGCGTCCAGGCCGAGTTCACCGAACCACGTCGGTGTCTGCCATGACGTGGCCCTGCCGAGGGCCATCCCCCGCTATTCATGGCTGTGAGACCTCTCTGCTCCCGGATCGTGACGCGGTGCGACGCGACGCGTTCAGCGCGTGTCGACTACCTGGAAGATCTCGGCGTACCGGCCCTCGCCCAGGCCGGCTGCCCGCGCGATCGCGCCGAAGTTCGCCCGCAGCGCCTTCTCCAGCGCCACGCCGTCGCCCACCTGTGAGGCGTGCGAGCGCAGCGCCGCCATCTTCTTGTCGAAGGTGTCGGTGATGTCGACTGCGTGGTTGCGCAGCGGCGCCGGCCCGTCGTTCACCCACAGCTCGGGCACCGTCCACGGCTCGAGCCCCTCGTCGTCGAGCAGCTCGCGGTGGGCGTGCGGGTTGCGGGAGTCGGGGAAGACCGCGGCGAACGCGGCCTCACCGGACGCGCGGTGGTCTGGGTGCGTGGTACCGACCCGCTCCCAGTTGATCTCGGGCGACCAGGCGAGCACGCGGTCCGGACGCACCTGGCGGATCACGCGGGTGATGTCGCGGCGCAGCTCGATGGACGCGGTCAGCGATCCGTCGGGGTAGCGGAGGAAGACGACGTCGGTGACGCCGACCTGCGCGGCCGCGGCGCGCTGCTCGGCCTCGCGGGTGCGGATCATCTCGGCGGCGTCGCGGTCTACTGGACCGCCGGCCTCGCCGGAGGTGCAGACGCAGTAGGTGACCACGATGCCAGCGGCCGTCCACGTCGCGACGGTGCCCGCGGCACCGAAGTCGATGTCGTCCGGATGTGCGGCTACGACAAGCGCCGACCGCACGTTCTCGCTTGGGGTCGGAGTGGTCACCTGGCCCAGAGTAAGCGGTTGCCCACGGTTGGAGAGTGGGGGTGCGCGTGCCCGTACCACACCACTCGACAGGGTGACGAGGGGTGCCGGAGGACTACTCCCCGGTGCGATACCGCTGCTGGGTCGACTGGAGCGCCTTGGTCGCCACGCCGCCCGCGCCCGCGGCGAGCAGGATCGCCAGCACGTCGGCGAACCCGGTGCCGGCGGTCAGGATCCAGGCGAGCAGGGCGCCGGCAGTGGTGACGCCGGCGACCGGCCACCGGGACCGGACGTACTGCGCGACCGGCGTCCCGCCGGCCCGCTTGGCGGCGGCCGAGTTCAGCATGGCGAGATAACCCACATGGGCGAGAGTCGCCACCACCGCGGCGATGGCGATGATGACGGCGATCAGGTTGAGCATGACTCCAGTGTGCCCGCATCCGCGCGGCGGCGGATCGGTGAGAACCCTGAAACTGAGCCGTCTCTCAGCGACCCCGTCTCTCAGCGCCCCAACCTCAGCGCCCCAGCGGCCCGCGGCCCAGGTTCAGCAGCGCCATCGCGAGGCCCCGCCCCTCCGGACCGAGCTCGCGGTAGCGGGCGAGCACGTCGATCTCCCGGTTGTAGACGATCCGCGGACCGCCGGACGCCACTCTCGCCGCGCCGATGGTCCTGGACACCTCGACCCGACGCTTCACGAGGCGCAGGATCTCCGCGTCGAGCCAGTCGATCTCCTTGCGCAGCTCGTCGATGTCGTCGTCGGCCGGACGGCTCGGCTGCTCGTTCACCGTCTCGTCTCCCGCGGTCGGGGTGGTGGGCTGCATGTCGGGCTCCTCGGTTGATGGAACCCCGGCCCCCGACGGCGAAAGCCCCGGGGTCCGAGGACTCCGGGGCTTCCGCTGTCGTTGTTGGGCGCTACACCACGACGGGAGCCGGAGTCCGGATCCCGTAGAAAAACTCGAAGTCGTGGTGTCGCACGTCAGGGATTCTGACACCGCGAGGCGCGAACTGTCCACCCGGCCCGGCTTGCCGCGCCGTGGTTGTCGGTGCGGGCCGGTACCGTTAGCCACAAGATGAGCACTCTGTTCGAAATGCCTCCCGAAGTCCCCGTCAAGCCGTCTCGCCGCAAGTCGGCCGAGCTGCTCGCCGACCTCAACGACCAGCAACGCCGCGCCGTGCAGCATGCCGGCTCGCCGCTGCTCGTGGTCGCCGGCGCGGGCTCGGGCAAGACGAGGGTGCTCACCAGACGCATCGCCTACCTGCTGGCCGAGCGCGACGTGCATCCCGGGCAGATCATGGCGATCACGTTCACCAACAAGGCCGCCGCCGAGATGCGCGAGCGGGTGGTCGAGCTGGTCGGCCGCCGGGCGAACGCGATGTGGGTGTCTACGTTCCACTCGATGTGCGTGCGGGTGCTGCGCCGCGACGCCACCACGCTGGGCATGAAGTCGAGCTTCTCGGTGTACGACTCCGACGACACCCGCCGGCTGATCACGTTGGTGGCGCGCGATCTCGACCTCGACCCGAAGCGCTATACCGCCCGCGGGCTCGCCGGGCACATCTCGAACCTGAAGAACGAGCTGATCGGTCCGGAGAAGGCCACCGAGGACGCGGCCAACGACTTCGAGCGCCGGGCCGCCGAGGTGTTCGTCGAGTACCAGCGCCGGCTGGGCCTGGCCAACGCGTTCGACTTCGACGACCTGATCATGCGCACGGTCGACCTGCTGCAGAGGTTCCCGGACGTCGCGGAGCACTACCGGCGGCGGTTCCGCCACGTGCTGGTCGACGAGTACCAGGACACCAACCACGCGCAGTACACGCTGGTCCGCGAGCTCGTGGGCACCGGCGAGAACGGCACGGAGCCGGGCGAGCTGTGCGTGGTCGGCGACGCGGACCAGTCGATCTACGCCTTCCGCGGCGCCACGATCCGCAACATCGTGGAGTTCGAGCGGGACTACCCGCAGGCCACCACGATCATGCTGGAGCAGAACTACCGCTCCACGCAGACGATCCTGTCCGCGGCCAACGCGGTGATCTCGCGCAACCCCGACCGGCGGGACAAGCGGCTGTGGACCGCGCTCGGCGACGGCGAGAAGATCGTCGGCTACGTCGGCGACAACGACCACGACGAGGCCGCGTTCGTCGCCGGGGAGATCGACCGGCTGATGGACGGTTCCGGTGCCGCCGGGGAGGGGCTGACCTACGGCGGCGTCGCGGTCTTCTACCGCACCAACAACCAGTCCCGGGTGTTCGAGGAGATCTTCGTCCGGCTCGGGCTCCCGTACCGGGTGGTCGGCGGCGTGCGGTTCTACGAGCGGCGCGAGGTGCGCGACGCCCTGGCCTACCTGCGGGTGCTGAACAACCCGGAGGACACGGTCAGCCTGCGGCGGATCCTCAACGTGCCCAAGCGAGGCATCGGCGACCGGGCCGAGGCGGTCGTCTCGGCGCACGCGGACCGGGAGCGGATCTCGTTCAACGCCGCGCTGCGCGAGGCCGCCGCGGACAAGCTGCCGCTGCTGAACCCGCGCTCCCGCAACGCGATCGCGGGGTTCGTGGCGCTGGTCGACGAGCTGCGCGCGCTGGTGGACGAGGGGCACGAGGTGGCCGCGGTCCTGGAGATGGTGCTGGAGCGCACCGGCTACCGCACGGAGCTCGAGGAGAGCGACGACCCTCAGGACGCCACGCGGGTGGAGAACCTCACCGAGCTGGTCACGGTGGCCCGCGAGTTCGCGCACGAGCTGGACGGCGTCGAGGAGCCGCCGCCGGACACGGGCGTCGAGCAGGGATCGCTGGCGGCCTTCCTGGAGCGGGTGTCGCTGGTGGCCGATGCCGACCAGGTCCCCGACGCCGAGGCCGACTCCGCCGACGAGTCCGAGCCCACCGGCGTGGTCACGCTGATGACGCTGCACACCGCGAAGGGGCTCGAGTACCCGGTGGTGTTCTGCACCGGCTGGGAGGACGGGATCTTCCCGCACATGCGGGCGCTGGGTGACCCGGTCGAGCTGGCCGAGGAGCGGCGGCTCGCGTACGTCGGCATCACCCGGGCGCAGCGGCGGCTGTACCTGTCCCGGGCGATCGTCCGGTCGGCGTGGGGCCAGCCGATGACCAACCCGCCGTCGCGGTTCCTGGACGAGATCCCGGCCGACCTCATCGACTGGCGGCGCGTGCAGCCGGAGCGTGCGGCGCCGAGCGCGCCCACGTCGTGGGGCGCTCGCCGCTCGGAGGCCGTGCGGTCCCGGGGCGGCTCGCCGTTCGGCCCGGCGAAGGGCTGGAAGGACGCACCGTCGCTGTCGCTGAACGTGGGCGACCGGGTCAACCACGACAAGTACGGCCTGGGCACAGTGGTGGCCACCGACGGCGTCGGCCCGCGAGCCACGGCGACGATCGACTTCGGCACCTCGGGCACGATCCGGCTGATGCTGATCGGCAGCGTTCCGCTGGTCAAGCTGTAGTTTCCCGCCCGCCTCGAACTGGCGTGCGAAAATTGTCAGACCCCTCCGGTCTAATCCTCACCAACGGGACGCACCCGCTTCCCGCGAGAGACCAGAGGGGGTCCCTAGGTGTGGACGAGCTGCTGTACCGGGTCTTCGCCGAGAACGTCGGTCGGTACCTGGACGGGGTCGACAGGTTGGCCGCCGGCGAGTCGGGTCGACCGCTGGCGCACGAGACGCGCCGGCTGGCCGCCGCCTGGCGGGCGTTGCTCGAACTGCACGGGACCACCGGGCGTCGCTGCGCGGGCTGCGCCCACCGGCGTTCGATGTGCAGCGTGTGGCGGGTCGCCCATGCCTACTTCGTCCGGCGGCTGCCGGGTGAGTCGGTCAGTGGGTTCAGTAGCTGAGGCCGTGCTCGCCGAGCCAGGCGAGCGGGTCCAACTTGAGACCGTCCTCGCCGGCCCACACCTCGAAGTGCAGGTGGGTGCCGGTCGACTCGCCCCGGTTGCCCATGCGCGCGATCTGCTCGCCGGCCTTGACCTCCTGGCCCTCGTAGACCGAGTAGGAGTCCATGTGGCCGTAGACCGTGACGGTGCCGTCGGAGTGTTGGACGCGCACCCAGAGGCCGAAGCCGCTCGCCGGGCCGGCCTCGATCACGACGCCGTCCGCTGCCGCGACGATCGGCGTGCCGAGGGCGTTGGCGACGTCGATGCCGTAGTGGGTCGTACCCCAACGGGCGCCGAAGCCCGAGGTCAGCCGGCCGTCGGCGGGCTGGACGAACTTGGGCCGCTTCTGCTCGGCGACCTGTGCGGCGAGCTTCGCGGCCCGCGCGTTGACGATCTTGTCGCTGGCGGCGATCTTCTGCGCCTCGAGTGGACCGGCAGAGGGCTTGGCCACCGTCATGAACGAGGGGGTCGCCGCTGAGGAGTCACCGCCGATGCCGATCGCGGCCGAGGCGTTCGTGCTGTCAGCTAGCGGCTGGACCTCGGGCGACTTCTGCTGCTGTTGCTGACCACCCTGAAGCGTCTGACCTGCGGCGGCCGCGGCGAACGCGCCGACGGCGACCGCGGCGACGACCACACGGCCACGCAGGGCGGAAGAGGGAGGAGCGACCCTGTGTGCACCGCGGCTGCGGTTCGGGGTGCGCTCAGCCATCGCGTCATCGAGCGCGATGCACTCCCAGGTCTCGCCGCCGGGTGAGCGGTGTCGAGCCAAGACTTTGCTGCCCTTCCGTCTCGGGGAGTCGGCCTCGAACGCTTTGCTCGTGGGGTACGAGCTCTACGTGGGCGCCAGGCGGGGGATCCCAGCTGGTCGGCAAGTTAGGGTTGCCGACCCTGCCCATTTCGTGACCGGACTGTGACAACGGACGGCGGGACAGTAACGAAGGGGAAGCGGTTGGGGCAACTTCCGTGATTCGTGTCGGCCGAACGAGTGCGGGCCAAAAGAGTACTGGCCAGGAAACATAACCCAGAGTGCATAGAAGTTTACTTTCGCGATGTGACCCAAGTTACTAAATCACAAGGTTTACCCCCGCATCGTGGCCACCTCGCCGCCCCATCCGTGACTCCACTCCAGCCCTCCACAACCCCCGCTGACCTGGCCGAACCCACCTTTCGGCGTAGCCCGACCCCACCAACCGCTCTGACCCCCAGATCGCCCAACCACCTACCCCAACCAGCCCACGCCAACGCGCTGGCGGGTGGGCTGGTTGGGGTAGGTAGGCGTTGATGGCTCCTTGGACGCCCGGTCGGCTGGGCGCGGCTCGGTCCTGGGAAGTGCGGATCGGCTGGGCGCGTGGGCCGTCAGGTGCGAATCGGGGTGGCGCTCGGGCTCTCGTGCCCGATTTGGCTCTCCGGCGTTCTCGTCCTCGTCCCCTTGGCGCGAGGCCTCCTGGTGCTGCCACGCACTCCCTGTCCTCGCCCAGTCGCGCGACTCGCATGGTTGCCAGGTCGAGCCCGAGCGTTGGTTCTGCTCCTGCGCAGCTAGCCAGTGCTGCACTGTTCTCCGCTTGGCCGCTTGGCCGCTTGGCCGCTTGGCCGCTTGGCCGCTCGGCCGCCCGGCTGCCCGGCTGCCCGGTGCTCTGTCGCCCACGGCCCACCCCGGTCGCCTGATCGGCCGCTCCGTCCGGCGGCGGGTGCCTGGCCTGTGCTCGTTTCTGGTCTCGCACCGACCGCGGTCCATGCTCGGCCCCGCATCCGTTGCGCTCTGCCGCATTCGGCAAGAGCGTGGCCGCCGCCCACTTCGCTGTCCGGGCCGGCCTTTGCGCGGCGCCAGCCGTCGCCGGAGTCCGGCTGCCCCCTCCCAGGGCCGCCGGGTCCCTCACCCCTCCGGACGGCGCACAGCCGCCTCTGTGCGCTGTCCGCACGCCGATCGTTAGCGGCCATTCGGGCGAAATGGGGGCGTGGCGTTCGGGCGGCGACGTTGCGATGGGGTGGACCTTGCTAGCGTGCTCGGCAATGACTTCGGGGACCCGATCGCCGCGTGGGCGGGTGCACAGGCGGCAGGCCGGCACCCGCCAGTTCGAGCAGACCGAACGCCTCGGCTGGGCCGATGCGCCTCCTCAACTCCGCATCGCGCTGGGGTTTTCCGTGGTTGGGGCCGTGCTCCTCATCGCGGGGCCGGCGGTCGGCGTCGTTCAGGACGCGCCTGACCGGGGGTTCGCCAGCACCGCGCTGCTCACGCTCCTCGCGGCCGCGCCGCCGCTCATCGCCGTCGCGCTCGTGATCTTCGGTCGTGCGCTCACGGCCGCGGGCGTGCTGACCGGCGCCGGACTGCTGAGCGTGGGCCGCGCGCTCGTCGACCTGCAGTTCATCCAGGACGGCCTCCAGGTCTCGCGACCGGAGCTCCTCGTCCCCACCAGCCTCGCCGAGCTGGTCCCGGCCACCGGGCTCTGGCTGCTCGTCGGCGGTCACCTCGCCACGGGCGCGGCCGGCCTGCTCGCCGCGGGCCGGGCCGGCGCGACCCCGGGCTCGGCGTACGGCCTCGAGCTCGACTCGCGGCCAACCGGCACCGGCCCGACCGACGCCACCTACTCGGCACCGGCCTACCCCGCGGCGGCCAACGGCCCGGGCAACGGAGCCGGTTGGCCGAGCGGCGCCGGCGAAGCATCCGACGGACCCGACGAGCGTCGAACCTCGGAGAAGACGCGTGGCCGGGCGATGGGCTGGGCCCTCGGCTTCGCGACCATCGCGGCCGTCGGGCTCGTCATGCCGCCCTTCCGGTCCGAGAACGCCTTCCAGCTCGGCCACGACCTCATCGGTAGCCCCACCCTCGTCCGCGTCGGCCTCCTGCTCATCGTCGCCGCGGTGGTCGGTGGGTGTGTGTTCGCGGCCGGCTCGGCCCGGCCCGCGGTCGCGCGCGGGGTCATCCTCGGCGTGCTCCTCGCGACCGCCGCCGTGACGCTGCCGCAGATCGTCGCCGGGCTCACCGTCGAGCGGCTCAGCCCGGACGTCGGGCCCTACCTGGCGCTCGCGTCGCTGCTGCTCCTCACCATCCTGATCTTCGTCCTGCGCGGCACGGTCATGACCACCGGCGAGGGCGGCGACACCGAGCTCCAACTGGAAACCGGTCGCGTCCACCTCGTCACCGGTGTCCTCGGCGTGCTCGCCGGCGTCGCCGCGCTCATCGGGGCCGTCGGCCCGCAGCTCGTCGTCGACGGGCTCGCCGAACCGGAGAGCTACGCCAACCGCCAGCTCATCCCCGTCGGCGTCCTCGTCGCCGCCCTCGGCGCGGCCCTGCTCGCCAACCGGTGGGCCGCCGCGGTCCGGCCGGCCTTCGTCGTGAGCCTGGGCGCCGTCGTGCTCGTCGGCACCGCCACCCTCGACGCGGCCTTCACCGGCGCCGGCATCAGCGACACCGTCCACATCGGAGCAGGCGTCTGGTTCGCCGCCGCCTCGATGCTGATCGCCGCCGCGGCGGCGATCAGCGCGGCCGTCGCCGGCAGCGCCGAACGCGACGACGTCGACCTCACCGAGCGCACCACGCACCTGTCCGTCGCCGCCCCCGCCGGCGCGGCGATCCTGTTCAGCGTCGGCGCCTTCGGCTTCCCCATGATCGCCGCGCCGGACTTCGTCGCGCCCGGGATCTGGTCGGACTTCCGCCTCGCCTCGTGGGGACTGGTCGTCGCGATGCTCGTGGTCATCGTGGCCGGCCTGCTCGCCACCGTGGCCCGGCCGGCCCGCGCGGGCGCGCTGCTCCTCGGCGCCGCCGCGGTCGTCGGCATCCACGCGCTCGAGCTCCCCATGACCAGCGACCGCACCACGGACGCCGCCGCCGGCTCCGGCACCTGGCTCGCGATCGTCGCGTTCGTGGCGTTCCTCATCGCCGCGGGCGTCGCGCTCGCCGGCCCGACGCCGCGGGACGAACCCGAGCCGCGGCCCCGGGAGTCGGCCGAGCGCAAGCCCAGCCGACCCGTGGGCAAACGCGGCCGTCGAGGGTGAGGGACTTCACCGGACGCCGTGCGTCGGGTGTCCACCCACGTCGCTAGGGTCTTCTACCGTGTCGAACCCACCGACACGCAGTCGTAGATCAGGAGAGGCGTCGAGTGGATCTGTACGAGTACCAGGCCAAGGATCTCTTCGGGGCCCACGGTGTACCGGTGTTGCCGGGGAAGGTGGCCGACACCCCCGACGACGCCCGCGCGATCGCCGAGGAGCTCGGTCAGACCGTCGTCGTCAAGGCGCAGGTCAAGACCGGTGGTCGCGGCAAGGCCGGCGGTGTGAAGCTGGCTGATGACCCCGCCGACGCGCGATCCAAGGCTGAGGCCATTCTCGGGTTGGACATCAAGGGGCACATCGTGCGTCGGGTGTTGGTGACGCCGGCGTCGGACATCGCCGAGGAGTACTACTTCTCTTTCCTGCTGGACCGCGCGAACCGCACGTTCCTGGCGATGGCTTCGGCCGAGGGCGGTATGGACATCGAGCAGTTGGCCGTGGAGCGTCCGGACGCGTTGGCCAGGGTGGCGGTGGATGCGTTGGCTGGGGTGGATCTGGTCAAGGCCAGGGAGATCGTGGCTGCCGCGAGGTTCCCGGAGGCGATCGCCGAGAAGGCGGCCGAGGTTGTGGTGAAGCTGTGGGAGACCTTCGTTTCCGAGGATGCGACGTTGGTCGAGGTGAACCCGCTGGTTCGTGATCCGCGGGATGCGATCGTGGCGTTGGACGGCAAGGTCACGCTGGACGAGAACGCTTCGTTTCGTCATCCGGGGCATGCGGAGTTGGTGGACATTGCCGCGGAGGATCCGTTGGAGGCGGCGGCGAAGGCGAAGGATCTGAACTACGTCAAGTTGGCTGGTCAGGTCGGGATCATCGGTAACGGCGCCGGTCTGGTGATGTCCACTTTGGATGTTGTGGCGTATGCGGGTGAGGAGTTCGGTGGGATGAGGCCGGCGAACTTTCTGGATATCGGTGGTGGCGCGTCGGCCGAGGTGATGGCGAACGGGTTGGAGATCATCCTGTCCGACCCGGATGTGCGCAGTGTGTTCGTCAACGTCTTCGGTGGCATCACCGCCTGCGACGCGGTCGCCAACGGCATCGTCCAGGCCTTCCAGCTCCTGGACAGCCGCGGCGACACGGTGAGCAAGCCGATCGTGGTCCGGCTGGACGGCAACAACGCCGACGAGGGCCGCCGCATCCTCACCGAGGCGGCGCTGCCCGGCCTGGAGCAGGTCGACACCATGGACAACGCGGCACGCAAGGCCGCCGAGCTTGCCGCACAGGGGGCGTGAGATGGCGATCTTCCTCGACGAGGACAGCAAGATCATCGTGCAGGGCATGACCGGCGCGGAGGGCACCAAGCACACCCGCCGCATGCTCAAGTCCGGCGCGAACGTCGTCGGCGGCGTCACGCCCGGCAAGGGCGGGCAGAGCGCCGACTTCTCCGACGTCAAGGACGGCCTGACGCTGCCGGTGTTCAACTCGGTCGGCGAGGCCATGTCAGAGACCGGTGCGGACGTCACGGTGGTGTTCGTGCCGCCGAAGTTCGCGAAGTCGGCGGTGATCGAGGCCGTCGATGCCGGTATTCCGCTGGCGGTGGTGATCACCGAGGGCATCCCGGTGCATGACACGGCGAGCTTCTGGGCGCACGCGTGCGCCACGGGGAACAGGACCCGCGTCGTCGGTCCGAACTGTCCCGGTGTGATCAGCCCGGGTAAGTCGAACGCGGGCATCATTCCCGCGGACATCACCGAGGCCGGTTCGATCGGGTTGGTGTCGAAGTCGGGGACGTTGACCTACCAGTTGATGTACGAGCTGCGTGACATCGGGTTCTCCTCGGCGGTGGGTATCGGTGGTGACCCGGTGATCGGCACCACGCACATCGACGCGCTGGCGGCGTTCGAGGCCGATCCGCAGACCGAGGTCATCGTGATGATCGGTGAGATCGGCGGTGACGCCGAGGAGCGTGCGGCCGCCTATATCAAGGAGCACGTGCGCAAGCCGGTGGTCGGCTACGTCGCCGGGTTCACCGCTCCGGAGGGCAAGACGATGGGCCACGCGGGCGCCATCGTCTCGGGCTCCTCGGGCACCGCGCAGGCCAAGAAAGAGGCCCTCGAAGCAGCCGGCGTCCGGGTCGGCAAAACCCCTTCCGAAACCGCGGAACTCGCGCGGCAGCTAGTAGACGAGGCAGGCTGATTACAGGGTCTGCGAGTAGTCGGGACGAGGGGCCGGACGCTGGTGTAGCGTCCGGCCACAACGGCGGTCCCGACGAGGAAAATGAGCTGAGGAGAGCAACGCGATGACCTACCCAGGCGGGGCACCGGGTGGTTACCCGGGTCAGGGCCCGCAGCAGCCGCTCCAGGGACCGGGAGGCTACGGCCCCCCGCCGGGAGGTGGGATGAAGCTCGGGTTGCCGCAGATCATGGTCCTTGCCGTCGGCGCACTCGGACTCATCAACTTCTTCTTCGGGTTCGCCGACGTCTTCGACGGCGCGGACCAGAGCTTCTTCGCGGCGCCGACACCGGTGCCGGCACTGTTCCTGCTCGGCGCGCTCTTCGTGGTGCCGGCGATCCTGCCGGGTGACACGAAGAAGACCGGCATCGCGCCGGCCGCGTTCTCCGTGGCCGGCCTGCTGACCGTGCTCTTCTTCGTCTTCACGACCGACCCGGACATCGGCATCGGCACGATCCTGATGCTGATCTTCGGCTTCCTGCAGGCCGGCGGGGCCGTCGCCGCATACCTGTTCGAGGCCGGCATCGTCAAGGCGCCGACGCCGGGTCAGCAGCAGAGCCCGTACGGGCACCAGCAGCCGCCCGGCATGTACCCGCCGTCCGGCCAGTTTCCGCAGCAGCCGCCGCCGGGTCAGTACCCGCCGCCGCCCGGCCAGGCGACGACCTTCGCGCCGCAGCAGGGCCAGTTCGGCCAGCCGGGCCAGGGGCACCCGGGCACGCCGCCGGGTGGCTACCCGCAGCAGTAACGCCGAGAACGCCCAGTGGGGGTGGCACCGGAGCTCC
>NZ_JBOHGA010000179.1:0-13379 GCF_050699915.1 Actinophytocola sp. | reverse complement strand
ACCCGCACCCGAGTGGGCCGCCCCGCGACCCGGCGGGCGTGCGCGCGAGCATCAGCCCGGCGCCCTACCCGCCCACCGAGCCGCCGACCACGCGCGACCCGGTGAGCCCGCGTGCGAGCAGTGGGCCGCCGGCCCCCGCACCCAGTGGGCTCGCGAACCGTGGCGAGCCGGCGAGTCCCGGCGCGCCGAGCGACACGGAGGCCGCGGAGGAGTCTCGGGCGCAGCAGACACCCAACAGCTCGGCCCTCGACGCGTGGCGGGACACCGACCTGCTCACCCTGCCCTTGCCGCCCGCGCCTCCGGGCGAGCGCGGCTACCGGCCGGGTGACGTGCAGCGGCTGGTCGCCCTGCTGGCCGACGCGATCGCCGACGTGGAGAACGGGCCGCGTCCCGACGAGGTCGCCGGCCTCAAGCTCTCCCGGACGTTCTTCATCGGGCAGGGCTACCACATCGGTGCCGTCGAGGCGCTGCGCGCCGCCTGGGTGAGCGAGCTCAAGCGCCGAGAGCTGTAGGCCGACCGACATCCGGCGCAGGTCGGCCGGCGACTCGGCCGGGCGGTGGTCTCAGGCGTCGGGAGGTGTCAGGCGGTCCGACAGCTGGGCGCCGGCGGCGGCTCGGCGGAGTTTGCCCGAGGGAGTCTTCGGCAGGGTGCCCGGTGCCAGCACCTCCACCGCGGACGGCCTGGCGTTCACGGCCTCGAAGACGCGCGCGCCGATCTCCTTGCGGAGCGTTCGGACCGCGGTCGGGTCTGCCGACAGGCGCGACTCGACCACCACCGCGAAGCGTTCGCGGCGGGTGCCGGCGTCCAGGCGCACCGCCACCGCGTTGCCGGCTCGGACGCCCTCCACCGCGGTTGCCGCTCGTTCGATGTCCGTCGGGTAGATGTTGCGGCCGGCCAGGATGATCACGTCCTTCGCCCGGCCGCAGATGACGATCTCACCGTCCACTGTGTACCCCAGGTCGCCCGTTGCCAGCCAACCGTCGGCATCCTGCGTTGCCAGCGGGCCGTCCACGGTCAGGTAGCCGGGCGTCACCGCCGCGCCGCGGATCTGGATCTCGCCCACCTCGCGCTCGCCGCGAACGTCTCCCGAAGACGACACGATGCGGGCCTCGAACGACGGCAACGGCTTGCCCAGCAACGCGAACGACCGCACCGAGGGCGTGTCGGCGGAGACCGGGACGGCCCGCTGACCGGACTCCAACGCATCGGCGTCGATGTAGTCCAGGCGCAGGCCGGTGAACACGGGCGGGAACGAGATGGCCAGCGTGCCCTCGGCCATGCCGTACGCCGGGAACACACACTCGGCGCGCAGTCCGAACCGGGCACCGTTGTCGGTGAACGACTTGACCGCCTTCTCGTCGATCGGTTCCGCGCCGTTCAACGCCAGCCGCATCGAGGACAGGTCGTACTGATCATCGGAGTCCACACCGGACATGCGGCGACCCAGCAGCGCGTACGCGAAGTTCGGGGCGGCCGTGATCGTGGCGCGATATTTGGAGATCAGTTCCGCCCACAACAGCGGGCCGGTGAGGAAGTCGACGGGAGTGACCTTCACCAGCTCGATGCCCATGGTCATCGGCGTCGTGTAGAACCCGACCATGCCCATGTCGTGGAACATCGGCAGCCACGAGACCATGATGTCCGACGAGGGGTCCAACTCGGCGCACGTAGCCATGTCCGTGATGTTCGTCAGCAGGTTCCCGTGCGTGATCCGGACCGCCTTGGGGTCGGCGGTCGACCCCGACGTCAGCTGCAGCAGCGCCGGCGCGGACTCGTCGACCTCGACCACCGCGTCGAGCGGGGTGCCCGCGGCCAGGTCCGTCACCAGCACGTAGCCGATGCCGTGCTCGTCGAGCACCGGGGCCAGCTGGTCGAACGGGGCACCCAGCAACACGAGCTTCGAGCCGATCATGTTCAGCACCCGCACGGTGTCCTCGGCCCACACGGCGAGGTCCGAGCGCGGGGTCGGCTGATGCAGCATCGTGACACTGCCGCCGGCCAACCACACCGCCTGCACGGCCGGGCCGATCGACGACGGCTCCGCGGCGAGGACGGCGACCGCGTCGTGCGGCGCCATGCCTCGCGACACCAGCGCGCCGGCCATCGCCCGCGCCTGCTCGTGTACCTCGGCCCAGGTGGTGCGCGTGGCCTCACGGGGTTCGCCCGTGGTGACCCCCCGAAGCTTGCCGCCCGTATTGGCGGTCGCGACAAGCGTCTCGACGAAACGACTCATGGCTAGAGCCTAGAGGTGCACCTACTCCGCCACGTCCGCGATGTCCAGCCAGCGCTGCTCGACGGCGGACTTCTCGGCGACGACCTCGCGCAGCTCCGCGTCCAGCTCCAGCAGCCGCGACGCGTCCGTGGCCGCCTCCGCGAGCGCCCCGTGCAGCGACGCCTCGCGGGTGGTCAGCGCGTCGAGGCGCCGTTCCAGCTTGGCCAGCTCCTTGCGGGCCGCCCGCTGTTCGGCCGCTGACGAGACCGCCGGTTTCGGCGCCGCGACCGGGGTGGGCGCACGCAGCGCGGAGTCGCGGCGCGCGAGGTACTCCTCGATCCCACCCGGCAGGTGCGTCACGCCGCCGGCTGAAGTCCCGTCCGCCAGCAGCGCGTACACCGCGTCGCACACCCGCTCGACCAGGTACCGGTCGTGCGAGACGACCACGAGCGTGCCCGGCCAGCCGTCGAGCAGGTCCTCCAGCTGCTGCAGCGTGTCGATGTCGAGATCATTCGTCGGCTCGTCCAGCAGCAGCACGTTCGGCTCCGCCATCAGCAGCCGCGCGAGCTGCAGCCGTCGCCGCTCGCCGCCGGACAGGTCCGCGAGCGGCGTCCACTGGCGCGCGGCCGGGAACCCGAACCGCTCGGCCAGCTGCGACGCGGACATCTCCTGCTTGCCCAGCGTCACCCGCCGGGCGATCTCCTCGACCGCCTCCAGCACGCGCAGTGAGCCCGGCAGGTCGTGCAGCTCCTGGCTCAGGTACGCCAGCCGCACGGTCTGCCCCTGGACCCGCTTGCCCGCGTCCGGCTCCAACGCGCCGGCGAGCAGCCGCAACACCGTGGTCTTGCCCGACCCGTTGACGCCGACGAGCCCGATCCGGTCCCCCGGCCCGATCCGCCACGTCAGCCCGTCGACGAGCGTCCGCGAACCCAGCGTCACGGACACGTCCTCCAGCTCGAGGACCGTCCGCCCGAGCCGACGACGCGCGAACGCCAGCAGCTCGACCGAGTCCCGCGGCGGCGGCACGTCGGCGATCAGCGCCTCGGCCGCCTCGATCCGGTAGCGCGGCTTGGACGTTCGCGCGGGCGGCCCGCGACGCAGCCACGCCAGCTCCTTACGCGCCAGGTTCCGCCGCTTCTCCTCCAGGGTGGCCGCGAGCCGAGCCCGCTCGGCGCGCGCGAACACCCAGTCCGCGTACCCGCCCTCGTACTGCTCGACCCGGCCGCCGACGACCTCCCAGGTGTTCGTGGCGACGGTGTCGAGGAACCAGCGGTCGTGCGTGACGACGACCAGCGCGGTCCCCCGGCCGAGCAGGTGATCGGCGAGCCAGCGGACGCCCTCGACGTCCAGGTGGTTGGTCGGCTCGTCGAGGATCAGCAGGTCCAGTTCCTGGACGAGCGCGGCGGCCAGCGCGACCCGGCGCCGCTCGCCGCCGGACATCGTCGCCACCGGTGCGTCCACGCCCAGCGCCGTGATGCCGAGCCCTTCGAGGATCCCGCGAGCGCGCGGATCGGCGGCCCACTCGTGCTCGGCGGTGATGCCGAGCGGGTCGAGGACCGAATGCCGCACGGTCGAGCCCTCGGCCAGCTCGGTGCGCTGGGTGACGACGGCCTGGCGCAGGTCCCGGCTCCGGCTCACGCGCCCGGTGTCCGGCGGCTCCAGACCGGCGAGCAGCTCCAGCAGCGTGGTCTTGCCGCCGCCGTTGAGGCCGACGACGCCGATCCGGTCGCCGGCGCCGACGCCGAGCGACACGGTGTCCAGCAGCGGACTCATGCCGTAGCTCTTGGAGACGGCTTCGAGGTTGACCAGGTTGACCATGAGGAGCCCAACGGTACCCACGAGGTGGAAATCCCAGTCGTGGGCGTTCCAGGTGCAAGGATCGTGCTCACTCGGATACGAAAGGTAATCACGGGGTGAGTGAGCTAACCAGCCCGACGCTGCGGCGAGTGCGCCTGGCGCGCCGGCTGCGCCGGATGCGGGAAGCCAAGGGCTTGAAGCTGGAGGAGGCCGCGCGCCTGCTCGACAAGACCAGGAGCGGACTTCATCGGATCGAGAGCGGCACGTCGAAGGCGGACGTGCATTTCGTGCGTTCGGCCATGGACATCTATGACATGTACGACCCGGACCTCGTGGAGCTGGCCCGCGATGCGGCCCGGCCCGGCTGGTGGCGCAAGTACGGCATCGAAGCGCACGGCTTCATCGCGATGGAGACCGAAGCGGCCACCGAGCACGAGCTCAGCCTGATGCACGTGCCCGGACTGCTCCAGACCGAGGGCTACATGCGTGCGGTGTTCGAGAACGACCTGCTCGCGATTCGGGGCGAGAAGCGGGGCGACCAGGTGGCGGCGCGACTGCACCGGCGCGCCCGGCTCACCGACGAGGAGTTCCCGCTGAAGCTGGTTGCCGTCGTCGACGAGGCGGCTCTGCGAAAGGCAGTCGGCGGCGCGGATGTGATGCGCGATCAGTTGCGGCACTTGGCCCGGCAGGCCGAGCTGCCGTCGGTCACCCTGCATGTGCTGCCGGACAGTTGCGGCTCTCATGTCGGCATGGACGGCTCGTTCGTCCTGCTGGACTTCATCGAAGATGAGGATCCCGATCTGCTGTTCGCGCCGTACATCACCGGGTCGCTGCATATCGAGAATCCCGAGGAGGTCGCGGCGGCTAAGGTGGTGTTCGATCGCCTGCGGTCGGAGGCCTTGAATCCGAGCGAGTCAGTTGCCTTCGTCGAGCGGGTTGCAGGCCGGCTCTAACGGAGGGCAACCAGTGTCCACTGTGGACTTTGCCGAGGCGCGGTGGCGAAAGAGCAGCCGCAGTGGCGGCGGCAACGACAACGCGTGTGTCGAGGTCGCGTTCGCCGATTCGGCTGTGGGAGTGCGGGATTCCAAGGACTCCGGCGGCACGCCGCTCGTCTTCTCCCCCGCCGCGTGGCGGCAGTTCAGGCGTGCACCTCGGGCGGGATCGGGCGCGGCTGGTCGTCACTGACCACCCGGGCGCCGGGAACGGGCCCGTGCACCACGCGAACGGTCCGGCACACGCCGGCGCCGGACAGCTCCGCCGCCACATGCACGGCGTCGTCGGCGTCGGCGCAGAGGAAGGCGCAGGTCGGGCCGGATCCGGACACCGTGCCGGCGAGCGCGCCCGCCTCGACTCCCGCGCGCAGCGTGCGGCGCAGGCCCGGCCGTAACGACACCGCCGCCGGCTGCAGGTCGTTGCCCAGCAACAACGCGAGCTGGCGCGGGTCGCCGGCCGCGAGCGCCTCGATGACCGGTTCGACCTCGCCCACGTGCGGCGGGTCGCCGGTCTCGCGCAGCCGGTCGAGCTCGGCGTAGACCTTCGGCGTCGCCAGCCCGCCGCGGGCGAACGCGAGCACCCAGTGGAACGTGTGCCGGGTCAGCACCGGCACGATCTGCTCGCCGCGGCCGGTGCCGAGCGCGGTGCCGCCGTGCAGCATGAACGGCACGTCGCTGCCGAGCGTGGCGGCGACGTGGGCGAGCTCGTCGCGGCCGATCTCCAGCCTCCACAGGCTCGCGAGCCCGACGAGCGTCGCCGCGGCGTCCGCGCTGCCGCCGGCCATGCCGCCGGACACCGGGATGTTCTTGCGGATCAGCACGCGGACCTTGGACTCCTCGGCCTCCCGTCCGACGTGCCGGGCCAGCTCCTCGACCGCACGCCAGGCCAGGTTCGCCCCGTCCTTGGGCACCGTCGAGGCGCCCTCGCCGCGGACGTCGACACCGGGCTCGTCGGCGATGGCGACGGTGACCTCGTCGGTCAGCGACAGCGACTGGAAGACGGTGGCCAGCTCGTGGAAGCCGTCCTTGCGCGCGGCGCCGACCGCGAGGTGCAGGTTCACCTTGGCGGGCACTCGAACGGTCACGGGAGGCGGCACGACTGCGAGCACACCACCAGCCTACGGCCACGCCGGTCCCGGCCGGCCGCTGCCCACCACTGTCCACTGGTGTCCACCGACGGCCGACTGGGAGACGTGTACGCAGGTCAGGCGGCTCGATCCGACACACTGCCCCGCGGACCGCGGGCGAGGTGGCGGACCGAGCCGCCGCGCTCGGCGAGCCAGCCGAGGGCGGAGTCGGTCCGATCACCGGCAAGTCCGAGCCGGAACCGCGCGACCGGAGTTTCACCGATTCGGGTGACACCGCCGCCGATCACCGAAATGTCCGTGCCGAACCGGCTCGCGGCCTCGGGCAGCAGCGAGCCGATGGCCGCGAAGCCGACGAGCACGACGTCCGCGACGCCCGGGTAGTCGCTGCGCGTGGCCGGGTCGATCGCGGGCAGCACGGCCTGCGCAACGAGGCTGTCCGGGTCCTGGACCAGCTCGAGCAGCCGGCCGCTCTCCAGCAGCCGGCCGTGCTCGAGGACGGCGACGTCGTCGGCGATGCGGCGGACCACGCTGGTGTCCTGGGTCGCGACGAGCACGGTGGCGCCGAGCTCGGCGCGGGCCCGGTCGAGCACGGCGAGCACGCCGGCGGCGCCGTCGTCGTCGAGGCCGGCGGTCGGGTCGTCGGCGAGCACCACGGCCGGCTCGCCCACTAGCGCCCGACCCACGGCGACGCGCTGGCGCTGGCCGGCGGTGAGGTCGTCGGGGTAGGTGGCGGCGTGGTTGGTGAGGCCGATGAGGTCGAGCACCTTGCCGACCCGCTCGCGGCGCTGCGGGCCGTCCATGCCGGCCTGTTCCAGCGGCAGCGCGACGTTGCCGGCGGCGGTGCGCTGGCCGAGCAGCGAGCCGCCGGCGGGCACGACACCGATCCGCGAGCGGGCGATGCGCGTGGTGCGCTCGTCGAGGGTGCCGGTGTTGAGGCCGTCGAGGCGGAAGACGCCGCTGTCCGGGCGTTCGCGCAGGGACAGCACGCGGGCGAGGGTGGACTTGCCGGCTCCACTCGGGCCGACGACACCGGCGATGACGCCGGCCGGCACGTCGAGCGTGACGTCGTCGAGGGCGACGATCGAGCCGGACGTACTTCGGAAGGACTTACTGAGATTTTCCAGGGTGATCACGATGTGCTCCAGTTCAGGCGCATGGGCCGCTGCCCGGTTCGCTCCGGGTGGCGGGGTGGGGATCGGGGCGTCAGCTAGTTAGCGACGACAACCCGTGACCGTGCGCCGGCACTGGTCGATTACACGCCTGGAAGTGAGCATGACCATCGCTCTCACTCCTCCATCGTTCCTGGCGTTAGCACCTGCCCGCGGTGGGTGGTTGCTGCGGCGTCGGGGAGCCAGGTCTCTCGGCCGCTCGGGATGGATACCACTTGCAGTCAACCCGATACCCGTATCGCCGTGCAACCGCCAGGGCGGTCACGGGCGGTCGGATATCTGCCAAATCACACGACTGCCGCAACTTCGACGAAGTCGGTTACGGAGAGCTGCTCACCGCGTGCGCGCGGGTCGACGCCGGCCTTGGTGAGTGTCGCTTCGGCGCGCTCGGCCCCGCCCAGCGTGCCGGCGAGCGCCGCGCGCAGGGTCTTGCGCCGCTGGGCGAAGGCCGCGTCGACGATCTTGAAGACCTGCCGCTTGTCTGCTTGCGGCTCGTCGTGGCGCTCGAGCCGGACGAGGGCGGAGTCGACGTTCGGGACCGGCCAGAACACCGTGCGCGGGACTGTGCCTACTTTTGTGGCCTTGGCGTACCAGGCGATCTTGACGCTGGGGACGCCGTAGATGCGCGATCCCGGTGCGGCCACCATCCGGTCGGCGACCTCGGCCTGGACCATGACCAGGGCTGTCCTGATGGGTAGCTCGGCGAGCAGGTGGAGGACGACCGGGACGGAGACGTTGTAGGGCAGGTTGGCGACCAACGCCGTCGGCTCCGTCGGGAACCTGCTCTTGCTTATCCGGACCGCGTCGTCATGGATCACGTGCAGCCTGTTCTTGAGGTCGGGCGCCCGCTCAGCCACTGTCTGCGGCAGCCTCTCGACCAGCATCGGGTCGATCTCGACGGCGTAAACAGCCTTCGCGGCGGGCAGCAGGCCGAGTGTGAGCGACCCGAGCCCGGGCCCAACCTCGACGACGGTGTCCTCGGCGGTGAGCCCGGCAGCGTTGACGATGCGCCGCACGGTGTTGGGATCGTGGACGAAGTTCTGGCCGAGCTTCTTGGTCGGCCGGATCCCCAGCTCCTCGGCCAACCGCCGGATATCGGCGGGTCCGAGCAGCGCACTCTCCCCTTCACTCACGTTGCGAGCCTAGAGCGGCGGCCGCCGGTCGAGTCCCGCGGCACGGACAACGGTGGCGAAGCCATCGGCGGTGCCGGGCCAGTGCGCGCGAACGGCGTCGACCCCGGCGCGGCGCACCACCCCACGCAGCACGGCGACGACGAGGACGGCGTCGTCCGCATACCCGAGGACGGGGACGAAGTCGGGCACGAGGTCGATCGGGAGCGCGAGGTAGGCCAGCAGTAGGGCGAGCCGGACCCGCACCCCGCGCGGCAGGGTTCGGTCAGCGGCCAGCCGCCGGACGAGGCGGACCACGTCGGGCAGGAGCCGCAGAGCTTCGCGCAGCAGGTCCCCGCGCGGCCGCACGACGAGCAGAACCACGATCAGCGCCACCCACGAAACGGCGAGCGCCACGGCGACCCCGATGAGCAGATCCCACCAGAACGAGCCGGTCACGGCCCGGACTTGCGGGCGAACAAGCACACCTGCGGCGCGTTCTCGCCCTCAGTGGTCAGGGTTGCGGTGACCCTCAGGCCCGCGTCGGCCAGCAAGGTGGCGATCCGGTCGGGCGGGAAGCGGTAGACGTCGAAGTGGACCGGATGGCCGTAGGCGTGCTCCGGCCGGCGGCGCCGGTCGCCGGCGTGGAAGCCGACCAGCGCGTACCCGCCCGGCGCGAGCACCCGGTGGAACTCGGCGAACACGACCGGAAGCTCGGCGGGCGGCGTGTGGACGATCGACCACCACGCGACGAGCCCGCCGAGGGATCCGTCGCCGATCTCCAGCCCGGCCATCGAGCCGACCTCGAAGCGCAGCCGTGGGTACCGCTCCCGTGCGACGGCGACCATCCGCGGCGAGAGATCGACGCCGAACGCGTCGAGGCCGAGTGCGGCCAGGTGCGCGGTGACCTGCCCCGGCCCACAACCGACATCGGCAACGGGACCACTCACCACCTCGGCGCACGCCGCGATCATGGCCCGCCCGAAGACATCCCCGGCGAAGCGATCCGGAACGACATCGGCGTAGTCGCGGGCGACGGCGTCGTAGGAATCGCGGATCGCGGTCAACTGAGACGGCCCGGCTGCACTCACCCGGCGAGCCTAGAACTTGCTACCCTTCTTGCGATCCGGGATTTGAAACCGGGTCTTCTGGGGTTAGGAGGACCGATGCAGGTCCGCATCTTCCTGAGCTGGTGCCATCGGAACGCCGACCTGAAGAAGGCGCTGCTGGCCGACCTGCTGCCCGTGCTCGGCATCTTCACCGACCTCGAGGTGGAGTGGTGGGAAGACAGCCACCTGACCTGTGGCGAGGAGTTCCTGCCGGGCATTCTCGACCGCCTGGACGAGGCCGACTTCGGACTGCTGCTGCTCAGCACGCACTACTTCGCGAGCGAGTTCATCCGCCAGCACGAGTTGCCGCGGTTCGCCGGCCCGGCCGCGGACCGGGGCTCGCTGCCGGTGGCGCTGGCGCCACTGCCGGAGTTCCGCGCCGAGCACGACCTGGGCGGGGTCGAGCGGCAGCTGGTGTTCACGTCCGGCAGCCGCAGCTTCGCCGAGCTGTCGGGCCACCGCCGCACGACGTTCGCCAACGACCTGGCCGGCTCGATCCGGCGGCGGGCGCTGGCGGAGAACGGATACCGATCGCTGTGAACCCCCTGCGCCAGACCGAGATCGCTGTCCACCTCGACGCGCTGCGGCCGTCGCTCACCACCATGCAGGCCGCCCGGCTCGCGGCGATCCTGGAGATCGTCGGCGACGACCGGCGGTTCGTGCTGCGGGAGGCGTTGGCGGCGGCGGAGTTCCCGAGCGGGGACAGGCGTGCGCAGGAGGCGTTCGTGGACTTCCGGAGGAAGGTCAACGACGCCGCCAAGAACGCGGGAGTGGATCTTCAGCTGGAGTTGGACTCGCGGAAGGTGCCGCCGGACCAGCGGTACGGCTGGTTCACCGGCGGGGACCTCATCGACGAGGGCATCGCCTCGTTCACCGGCGCGGCGGCCGAGCGCGACGAGGTAGCCCACTCGGTCGCGCCGGAGGTGTCCGAGCTCGGCAAGCATCGCCGCATCCGGTTGTACGTCAGCTTCCATCCGACGACCGGCCCGACGGTACGGCGCGTGGACGCGCTGCTGGAGCAGCTACGAAACCGGCTCGGCACGGACCCGGAGCGGTCGTGGGACGTGGTGGACCCACGCTCGGTGGAGCTGGGCGAGGACGTGGAGCGGACGCGCGACCGGCTCGCCGCGGAAGCCGACGTCCGGGTGGCGCTGCTCAGTCCCGCCTACCTCGCCGACACGGTCGAGCGGAGTCGCGTGCTCGACGGTCCGGACCCGCTGGTGGCCGTGGCGTTCAGTGTCCTGCCGGACGGACCGGTGCCGCTGGGCCGGCTGCAGAGACAAGAGGTGCGGCGGCGCAACGAGCCGTGGGACCAGCAGACATCGTCTAAGCAGCGGTCCAACTTCGTGGCTGATCTGGATGACCTCATCCGGTCGGCCCTGACCGCTCCGCCAGCCCGGAGTGATCGCCGCGACGAGCTGGAAGCCTTCTCCCACCTGGCATACCGGCGCAAGAGCGGCAGCGACCCCGACCACCTGGTGCCCGCCGAACTCGCCGAGACCTCGTTGCGTGAGTCCCATTTGGACGGTTCGCAACCGACGGCCGGACCTCCGGTGCTGGCGGTCGACCGGCTGGTCGACTGGGTCACGGACCGCCGGGCCGGCGCGCCTCGACTGTGCGCGCTGCTGGGCGACGTGGGCATGGGCAAGACGACCACCGCGAAGCTGTTCACCCAGCGACTGCTCGACCTTCGGGATCGCGGCAAGCGGGTCCCGCTACCGATCCTGTTCGACCTGCGCGATGTCCGCGTCCCTGACCTGGCCGACTCGATGACGCTGGACCGCATTCTCGACACCATGATCGACGCCACCCGACCCACGGGCGTCCCGCAGGAACGGCTGTGTGCCGACGTCGTCCGGCAACGACTGGACGCCGGCGACGCCGTGGTCATCTTCGATGGTCTCGACGAGGTCCTGGTCAACCTCGGCGACCACGACCGGCAGCTGTTCACCCGCCAGCTGTGGCGGTCGCTCAGCAAGAAGTCGACCAGCAGGATGCTGCTCACCTGCCGCACCCAGTTCTTCCGCACGATCCGAGACCAGGTCACCTTCTTCACCGGCGAGGACCGCGAGGGCCTGCGCGGATCCGACTATCTGGCGCTGCTGATGGTCCCGTTCCGGGACGAGCAGGTGCGGGAGTACCTCGCCGAGAACGTCGACCGCGACCCCGAGTGGGTCGACGGGTTCCTCGAAACCATCGCCGCGGTACACGACCTACCCGAACTAACGCGGCGGCCGCTCACGCTGCGGTTGATCGCCGACCAGCTGGACTTCATCGAGCGGGCCAAGCTCGAGGGCCGGACGCTGCGCTCGGTCGACATCTACTCCGAGGTCGTCGCACGCTGGATCGCCCGGGACAGCGGAAAACACACGCTCACCCCGGACCACAAGCGACTGCTCATGGAGGAGATCGCGGCCGCACTGTGGCGATCCGGCCGCAACGAGTGGACGCCCACCGAGGTCGACGACTGGCTGCTCGACGTGCTCGACCGCCGCCCGGACCTACGCCGCCACTATGAGAAGCCGCTGCCCGACCTGTGGAAGGCCGACTTCCGCACGGCCACGTTTCTCAAGCGGGAGGGCGACGCCTTCCAGTTCGGCCACCGCTCCCTGTTCGAGTACTTCCTGGCCTGCCACCTCTTCCGCACCCTGAGCGACGGCACCGACGACCTCGCCATGCCTGTGCCCAGCCAGGAGACCCTGGAGTTCCTCGGCCAGTCGATCGCCGCCGCGCCAGACAAACCCCTGGTCGCCCTCCGCCGCATCGGCAGCCGCTACGCACCGATGGCCTCGGAACTGATGCTCGCCTACTGCGTGCACGCGGCCGGCCGTGGCCACCCGCATCCCGACCTCACCGGCGTGCACCTGGAAGGCGCCCAGCTGAGCGGCTGGACCATCGGGGCCTCGGACAGGCTGCTGTCGATGGCCGGCGCGTCCTTCGCCGGCGCCGACCTGCGCCGAACCACCTTCCGCCGGGTCGACCTGTCCCGAGCCGATCTGACCAACGCCGACACCGGCAACGCGGAGTTGCACGACTCGCGGCTCAGCCGGTCCACTTGGGACGGCACCCGGGCCGTCGGCACGATCCTCCGCAAGTGCGACATCGCGAATCTCGACCTCGAGCATGCCGAGACCTACCGGACACAGCTGCTGTTCTGCGAACCGACACCCGCGTCGTCCGAGGGTTTGCTGGTCGCGCCCTCGGCGGTCGAGACGCGGCCCGGCCCCTTCGCACTACGCACCTTCACCGGCCACAGCAGCGGAGTGCTGGCGGTGGCGTGGTCACCCGATGGCACCCGCATCCTCACCGCCGGCAGCGACCCGATAGTCCGAGTCTGGGACGCCGACACCGGCGAACTCATCTATCACATCACCGGCCACACCGGCGAAGTGCGAGCGGTGGCGTGGTCACCCGATGGCACCCGCATCCTCACCGCCAGCGCCGACTCGACAGCCCGGATCTGGAACGCCGACACCGGCGAACTCATCTATCACATCACCGGCCACACCGGCGAAGTGCGAGCGGTGGCGTGGTCACCCGATGGCACCCGCATCCTCACCGCCAGCGCCGACATGCCAGCCCAGATCTGGAACGCCGACACCGGCCAACCCACCCACCAACTCACCGGCAACACCGGCTGGGTGCAGGCCGTGGCGTGGTCACCCGATGGCACCCGCATCCTCACCGCCAGCGCCGACATGCCAGCCCAGATCTGGAACGCCGACACCGGCCAACCCACCCACCAACTCACCGGCAACACCAGCGAAATGCGAGCCGTGGCGTGGTCACCCGATGGCACCCGCATCCTCACCGCCAGCGCCAACTCGACAGCCCAGATCTGGAACGCCGACACCGGCCAACCCACCCACCAACTCACCGGCAACACCCACTGGGTGCAGGCC
>NZ_JBOHGA010000178.1:0-13469 GCF_050699915.1 Actinophytocola sp. | reverse complement strand
AGCGTACCCAGCGCCGCCGCGCCCGCGGCACCCCCGAGCAGCGTGCGGCGGGAGAGCGTGCCGGCCATCAGGCGCCGTCCATCGCCACCGGCGAGCCGACCCGCTGGACCTTCTGCGTACCCGCCCGAACCCGGTAGGACCGCGCGTGCGACAGCGCGCTCGCCGCGTCCTCCTTGTTGGCGAGGAAGAACCAGTCCATCTGCGCGGCGGCCGGCGTCACGTCGAGCACGCAGGCGCCGTGCGAGTCGACCTCGACCCACTTGATGTGCCGGTTCAGCGCGGTCAGCGCACCCTCGATGACCGGGCCGATCGTGCGCGGCGGCACGCCGGCGATGTCGTCGATGTTGTCCGAGGTGACCGACGTGGCGACGAACTCGACGGCCACCGACGGCGACAGCGGGTAGGTGCCGGCGTCGCGCGGCACGTCGCACGCCCACGACGAGTGGATGTCGCCGGTGAGGAACACCGTGTCGCGGATCCCGTTGTCCACCAACGTGTTCAGCAGCTTGCGGCGGTCGGCTGCGTAGCCGTCCCACTGGTCGGGGTTCACCACGCCGCCGTCGCGCGGCAGGCCGAGCAGCTCCAGCAGCGGGCCGAGCAGGTCGCTGGGCAGCGGCGGGACCAGTACCGGGGCGACCATCACGGAGTTGCCGACGAGCTTCCACTGCGCGCCGCTGCCGACCAGGCCGTCCTGCAGCCAGGCCAGCTGCTCGGGGCCGGTGATCGTCCGGTTGGGGTCGTCGACGTCGCCGTCGAACGGGTCGGCCTGCTCGGAGCGGTAGCTGCGCAGGTCGAGCATGTTCAGCTCGGCGAGCAGGCCGAACCGCAGCCGCCGGTAGATCCGGTCGGCCTCGCTGCGCACCGGCATCCATTCGAAGTACGCCTGGTGGCCCGCGGCCTTGCGGGCGGCGTAGTCGCCCTCGGTGTCGGGCTGGTGGTTCTCGGCGCCGTCGGACCAGGCGTCGTTGGCGACCTCGTGGTCGTCCCAGGTGGCGATGACCGGGACCACGGCGTGCAGGCGCTGCAGGTTCTCGTCGGTCTTGTACTGCGCGTGGCGCTGCCGGTAGTCGGCGAGCGTGAGGATCTCGTGCGCCGGCACGTGCGGGCGCACGCCCCCGCCGCCGCCCTCGTAGACGTAGTCGCCGAGGTGCAGCACGGCGTCGAGGTCGCCGCGCTCGGCGAGGTAGCGGTAGGCGGCGAAGTGGCCCTGCGGCAGGTTCGAGCAGGACACCACGCCGAACCGCAGCCGGGAGATCGCGGCGTCCGCGGCCGGGGCGGTGCGGGTGGCGCCTACGGCCGACACGGCGTCGGCGAGCCGGAAGCGGTAGTGGTACGCGGTCGCCGGTGCGAGCCCGGTCGCGTCGGCCTTGACCGTGTGGTCGCGGTCCGGGCCGGTTGTCACGGTCCCCGAGCCGACGATGTTCGCGAAGGCGGCGTCGGTGGCGATCTCCCAGGTCACCTCGACCGTCGGGCCCTGGCCCGAGCCCGGCGTCGACTCGGGCGTGGGCGTGACCCGGGTCCACAGCAGCACCGCGTCGGGCAGCGGGTCGCCGGACGCCACGCCGTGCGTGAACACCGGGTCGTTGGGTTCCGCCCAGACCGACGAGGCGGTCGCCACCGCGCCGCCCACCGCGAGCCCGGCCGCGGCCACTCCCGATGCCTTCAGGACAACACGCCGGTCGAATACCTGTGACATAGTCCGGAATTTTGTCGCAACAGCCCCCGGTCCCATACAGCCGTTCTTCGTAAACATCAGGTACACATTTGCCAGTTACTCCCGGTAGGTTACTCATGGTAAGTTCGGCCGGACCCGACGACGAGGAGGCGGCATGTTCGGCAGGAAGAGCGTGCGCGGAAAGGTCGTGCTGATCACCGGGGCGGCGCGGGGCATCGGCGCCGGCGTGGCCCGGGACCTGGCCGGCCGCGGCGCCAAGCTCGCGCTGGTGGGCCTGGAGGCCGACGAGCTGGCCAAGGTCGCCGCCGACTGCGGGCCGGACGCCGGCTGGTGGGAGGCCGACGTGACGCGCTGGGCGGACCTCGAGGCGGCGGTCGCGGCGGTCGTCGAGCGGTACGGCCGGATCGACGTGGTGCTGGCGAACGCCGGTATCGCGGCCACCGGGTTCACCCGCTCCATCGACCGCAAGGCGTTCGAGCGGGTCATCGACGTGGACCTGCTCGGCGTGTGGCGCACGGTCCGGGTCACGCTGCCGCACCTCATCGAGGCGAAGGGCTACGCGCTGCTGGTGTCCTCGGCGGCGGCGATCGTGCACATCCCGGGCAACGCGGCGTACTCGGCGGCCAAGGCGGGAGTCGAGGCGTTCGGCAACTCGCTGCGCGCGGAGGTCAAGCACCTCGGCGTGGACGTCGGCGTCGCACACCCGACGTGGATCGCCACGGACATGGTCGACAACGCCGACGCGCACCCGGTGTTCGGCAAGATGCGGCGGTCGAACAAGGGGATCGCCGGCAAGACCTACCCGCTGTCGGTGGCCGTCGACCTGATCAGCGCGGGCATCGCCGCGCGCGCCCGCGTCGTGCACGTGCCGGGCTGGGTCGGCGTGGCGAAGCTGATCCGCGCGCTGCTGCCGCGGCTCGTCGAGCGGGAGGCGCGCAAGCTGGTGCCGGCCGCGGACGAGGCGGTGCTCAAGGACATCGCGGAGCGCGGCGAGGTGGAGTCGAGCCTGGTCGGCCCGGGCGGCAGGGCTGCGGCGCGCAGCTCGGGTGCGCTATAACGCAGGCGTAGTCGAGGCCGGGGAGGCGCGGATGTCGCGGCGAGGGCAGATCACCATGAGCGCCGAGGAGATCAGCGATCTCCTCGGCGAGGGCAAGGTCGCGAACTTCGCGACGGTGGGGCCGAACGGCCGGCCACACCTGGTGCCGCTGTGGTACTTCCCGCGCGGCGAGGGGCTCGCGACGTGGACCTTCCGCAAGTCTCAGAAGGCCGCGAACCTGCGCCGGCTCGCGCAGGCGACGGTGTTGGTCGAGACCGGCGACACCTACGACCAGCTGCGCGGCGTGTCGATGGAGTGCGACGTCGAGCTGGTGGAGGACACCGAGAAGATCGCGCTGCTGGGCGTCGAGCTGATGCGCCGGTACAACCCGAGCGAGCAGGCGGCCACGGCGGCCACCCAGTTCGTCCGGCTGCAGGCGCCGAAGCGGGTGGGCCTGATCTGCACGCCGACGAAGATCGTCAGCTGGGACCACCGCAAGCTCGGCGGCGGCTACTGAGCCCACTCGCCGAGGACGATCTTCCACTCGTGGATCGTCCGGCCCGCGGCGACTTCCTCGGAGGTGTAGGGATCCTCGCCGAGCAGCCGGTCGAGCTCCTCGCGGTCCGCGACGCGGTAGATCGCGAACCCGGCGGAGTCGTCGGCCCACGGCCCGGCGGCGGTGACCGTGCCCGCGTCGACGAGGCGGCGCAGGTACTCGCGGTGGCGCGGGCGGGCCGCCGCGAGCCGGTCGCGGTCGTCGGTGTAGGTCGTCTCGACGGTGAACCAAGCCATGTTTTCGAACGCTACTGGTCGCTGTCCGCGGACGGTGTCGCCCCGGTACGGTTTTTGACGTGAACGGCGACGGTGCGTACAGCGCGGAGCGGAGCGTCGAGCGCACGCTTGGGCATCTGCGGGCCATCGACACGGGGAGCTACGCGGTACCCGGTAGAGAGCCGGCGCCGCTCACCCTCGAAGACCTGTACCGCACTCACCGCATGCGCCTGGTCCGACTGGCGGTGCTGCTGGTGGACGAGCCGGCGACCGCGGAGGACGTGGTGCAGGAGGCGTTCACCGGGCTGCATCGCAACTGGGGCAACCTGCGCGACGGGGCCGCCGCCGTGGGCTACCTGCGAACCGCGGTGGTCAACGGCTCGCGCAGCGTCCTGCGGCGGCGCAAGACCGCACGCGAGTACACGCCGCCGCACCAGGTGAACGCCCGCTCGGCGGAGAGCCTGGCGATGCTGACCGCGGAGCACCAGTCGGTGGTGCGCGCGCTGTCGCAGCTTCCGCCGCGGCAGCGGGAGGTCCTGGTGCTGCGCTACTACGGCGACCTGTCGGAGGCGGAGATCGCCGACGCGGCCGGCATCTCGAAGGGCACGGTGAAGTCCACCGCGAGCCGAGCGCTGGACGCCCTGCAGAAGATCATGCAGCCGCCGAACTGAGCTGCCGCCGAACTCGACGCGCCCCGCACTCCCGCGCCAACCCGGAATCCCTGCACCGAACCTCCGCGCGCCCAAACCCGGCCACCAACCCGAATCCCCGCGCCCCCACACCACGCCGTCCACGCAAACCCCGAACCTCACGCCCGCGCACGTACATGCGCGCACCCGTGGATGGCAGCCCCCACCCTCTCCGGGGGCACCCCTCACAGCCATTCTATCGGGGGAGGGTGTCGGTGCGGGCGTTGTGGATCTTGGTTGTGGACAACTCCGGCCTTGTGGACAACCCTGTTGATCTGTTACTCAGGACCCAAACTCTTTGGTATCTAGTTAATCGTCCCCAGGTCATCGCGAGCGGCTATGGTATAGACCAATAGGGTCGGGTCGTGGTTCGAGGGAGTGGCATGGCTACGCAGCTGATCGCCGGGGGCCGGGTCGCTACGGCGGACGGCGTGCTCGATCCCGGCTGGGTGCTCGTCGAGGACGGCTCGATCAGCGCGGTCGGGGCCGGCGATCCGCCCGACCGGCCCGAGCACGCCGAGCGGACCGAGGCCGGTGGCGCCTGGGTGGTCCCGGGCTTCGTCGACATCCACTGCCACGGCGGGGGTGGCGCCGCGTTCACCGACCCCGCCCAGGTCCGCCACGCCGTCGAGGCCCACCGCCGGCACGGGACGACCACGATGCTCGCGAGCCTCGTCTCCCGGCCCGTCGACGAGCTCGTCGAGCAGATCGCCGAGCTGCGCGAGTACGTCACCGGCGGCCTGCTCGCCGGCATCCACCTCGAGGGCCCCTTCCTCTCCGCCGCCCGCTGCGGCGCCCACGACCCCGCCGTGCTCCGGCCGCCGGAGGCCGCCGCGGTCGACACGCTCCTCGCCGCCGGGCGGGGCACCATCCGGATGGTCACGATCGCCCCCGAGCTCGACGGCGCCGTGCCGGCCGTCAAGCGCCTCGTCGACGCGGGAGTGCTCGCCGCGGTCGGCCACACCGACGCGCTCGCCGAGGACGTGGTCCCCGCCGTGGACGCCGGCGCGAGCGTCGCCACCCACCTCTTCAACGGCATGCGCCCGCTCCACCACCGCGAGCCCGGCCCGATCGGCATGCTCCTCGACGACGAGCGGGTGACCGTCGAGCTCATCTGCGACCTCGTCCACCTGCACCCGACCGTCGTGCGGCTCGCCGCCCGGCACGTCGGCACCGGCCGGACCGTGCTGATCACCGACGCCATCTCCGCCGCGGCCGCCGGCGACGGGGTCTACGACATCGGCGGCCTCGAGGTCACGGTGACCGACGGGGTGCCCACGCTCGCCGGCGGCGGGTCGCTCGCCGGCAGCACGCTGACCATGGACGCCGCGTTCCGCAACCTCGTGCACAGCTGCGGGCTCGGCGTCCTCGAAGCGGTCAACGCCGCCTCGACCCGGCCGGCGGAGCTGCTCGGCCTCGGCAACGTCACCGGCCGGCTCGCGCCCGGGTACGCCGCCGACCTGGTCCTGCTCGACGAGGGCCTGCACCCGAACGCGGTGATGAAGAGCGGCACCTGGGTATAGCGTCAGCCGCGTGACCGACGATCCGGAGCGGCTGGTGTCCGAGGCGCTGCGCGCGCACGCCGCCCGCACGCCGCTGCCGGAACCGCAACAACAGCCACAACAACAGCCGCAGCAGAACGACCAGGCCAGCCCGGTGCTCGGCAGCTACGGGCTGCTCTCCGGCAGCGGGGTCTCGCTGCCCGCCGCCGACCACCCCACGATCCGCGCGCCCCTGCCGCAACACGCGACCAGCCGCCTCGAACCCGACCGCGGGATCGCCGGCGGCTGGGTGCTGCTGCTCGCCGTGGTGCTGGGGCTGGCCGCCGGTGCGGTCGTGGGCCTGCTGACCCTGCTCTGACGTTCGGTACCTTGGGCAGCGTGACGTTTGCGACCGCCGCCACCCACACCATGCTCCTGCCGTCCTGGCTCGACCCCGAGGTCATCCTGCGCGCGATGGGGCCGTGGGCGGTCGCCGTGCTCTGCCTGATCATCTTCGCGGAGTGCGGGCTGCTGCTCGGGTTCTTCCTGCCCGGCGACTCGCTGCTGTTCACCGCGGGTCTGTTCGTGGCCACCGGCGCGATCGCGACCCCGCTGTGGCTGGTCTGCCTGCTGGCCACGGCGTGCGCGTTCGTCGGCAACGTGTGCGGCTACTGGATCGGTGCGAAGGCCGGTCCCGCGCTGTTCAACAAGCCGGAGTCGAAGCTGTTCAAGCAGGAGTACGTCGACAAGACGCACGAGTTCTTCGACAAGTACGGCGCCCGGGCCATCGTCCTCGCGCGCTTCGTGCCGATCGTGCGGACGTTCATCACCGCGATGGCCGGCGTCGGCCGCATGGACCCGAAGCGGTTCTTCGTCTACTCGGCCGTCGGCGGGATCCTGTGGGCGACCGGCATCACGATCCTCGGCTACTTCCTCGGCCAGATCGAGTTCGTGCGCGCCAACATCGAGGCGATGGCGATCCTCATCGTCGTGCTCTCGCTCCTGCCGATCATCGTCGAGGTGATCAAGGCGCGCCGGGAGAAGAAGCGCCTGACCCAGGTCGCGCTCGACGAGGCGGCCGAGGCGACCGACAAGCTGTAGGCGGTCAGGTCATCGAGAACATCGAGCCGGGGTTGAACAGGTTCCCCGGATCGAGCGCGGCCTTGATCGTGCGGTGGACGCGCATGCCGACCGGGCCGACCTCGCGTTCCAGCCACTCCCGCTTGATCTTGCCGATGCCGTGCTCGCCGGTGACCGTGCCACCTAGGGAGAGCCCGACCGCCAGGATGTCGTGGAACGCCTGGTTCGCACGCTCGAACTCGTCCTCCGACGACGGGTCGTAGACGATCGTCGGGTGCATGTTGCCGTCGCCGGCGTGCCCGACGACCGCGACCCGCAGGTCGACCTCCTTGCTGATCCGCTCGCACGCCGAGATCAGGTCCGCGATCCTGGTCCGCGGCACGCACACGTCGTCGGTCATCCAGGCGCCGTAGATCTCCAGGGCCATCAGCACGGCCCGGCGCGCGGCGAGCAGCAGCTGCCCCTCGGCCGGGTCGAACGTCGAGTGCACAAGGTCCGCGCCCACGTCCTCGCAGACCTGCTCGATCGCGCGCAGCTCCTGGCGGGCCGCCTCGCCGCCGGAGTCGGACTGGCACAACAGCAGCGCCGCGCAGCCCTTGCCTGCGCCGAGCTCGGTCTTCAGGTGCGTCTCGACCGCCTCGATCGACGTCGAGTCCATGATCTCCATCAGGGAGGGGACGATCCCCTCGCGCACGATCCGGCTCACCGCGGCGCCCGCGGCGGCGACCGTGGAGAACGCGGCGACCATCGTGCCCGGCGCCTGCGGCAGCGGCCGCAGCGCGAGCGTCGCCTGGGTGATCACGCCGAGCGTGCCCTCGCTGCCGATGAACAGCTTGGTCAGGTCGTAGCCGGCCACGCCCTTGACGGTCCGCCGGCCGGTCCTGAGCAGCTCACCGTCCGCGAGCACGACCTCCAGGCCCAGCACGGAGTCCGTTGTCACGCCGTACTTGACGCAGCACAGTCCGCCAGCGTTCGTGGACAGGTTGCCGCCGATCGTGCACCAGTCGTAGCTGGAGGGGTCCGGCGGATAGAACAGGCCGTGCTTCTCGACCGCCCCGCGCAGGTCGAGGTTGACCACGCCCGGCTGTACGACCGCGAGCCGGTTGTCCGGGTCCACCTCGACGATCTCGTTCATCCGCGTCAGCACGAGCATCACGCAGCCGTCGATCGCGTTGGCCGCGCCGGACAGCCCGCTGCCCGCGCCGCGCGGCACGATCGGCACGCCCGCCGCCGCGCAGGCACGCACCACCGCCTGCACTTCCGACGCATCACCAGGCAGGACGACGGCGAGCGGGTCGCCGTGCGGGGCGAGCGGCATCATGTCGCGGCGGTAGCTGTCGGTGACATCGGAGTCGACGAGCACCGCGTCCTTGCCCAGCGACGCGGTGAGGTCGGCCAGCAGGTGGTCGTGGGTGGTCACAGTTGAACCGTAACCGCCACACGGAACGTATTTCGAGTCCTGGACGTCGACTCTTAGTCACGAGAGCCACAAGAAACCGGTGCCGAACCGAAATCGTGTCCAAGACTTTCGGATGGGCAAAGTTCCTTGTGCATCATTTACAGTCAATAAGTCTGATCGATGGCGACGGGCGAAGGAGGTGATGCGCGATGGTGCGTCCCGGTCCCGAAGCCCCGCGCGTCGACCTTGCCGTCGACGCCATTCTCGACCAGTCTCCGAGCCCGGTACCGACCACGCCAAGCGTGCAGAGCCGGGCTCTCGCGCAGCTGATGATGAACGGCGTGCGGCCCATCGGCGACCGGTTACCCATCACCCGCAACCCCGCGCTGCAGATGGTTCGCGAGGCCTTCGACACCGTGGGCCTGACTCCCGCCCCGCGCGGCACCCGCTGCCGTTCGGTGGACGAGGACACCCCCGGCGGCTCCGTTCGCGGCATGTGGGTCACCGGCCGCGGCGCGGACTCCTCCGCCGGCGTGCTGCTCCACCTGCACGGCGGCGGCTTCGTCTTCGGCTCCCGCAAGACCCACCGGCACTTCGTGGCCGCGCTGTCGGTCGCGACCGGCCGGCCCGCGTTCCTCCTGGACTACCGGCGCGCGCCCGAGCACCCGTTCCCGGCCGCGGCGGACGACGCCCTCGCCGCGTACCGCTGGCTGCTCGCCTCCGGCTACCGACCCGAGCAGATCGTCGTCTCCGGCGACTCGGCGGGCGGGCACCTGACCGCCGGCCTGCTCGCGGACCTGTCCCGGCGCCGGCTGCCGATGCCGGGCGCGGCCGTGCTGTTCTCCCCGTTCCTGGACCTGACCGGGGCCGAGCTCGACGACCGGGACGCCGTGCGGCGGGACCCGTTCGTGCCGCCGCAGCGGGCGCGGGAGTGCGGGGACAGCTACGCCGGCGAGCACGCGGGCAGCCGCCGCCTCGACGTGCTCGGGGCGCCCAAGCGCCGCTGGCCGCAGCTGCTGATCCAGGTGGGCGACACCGAGTGCCTGCTGGGCGACTCGGAGCGGATGACGGAGAGCGTGCGCGCCGCCGGCGGGCACTGCGAGCTGCAGGTCTGGCCCGGGCAGGTGCACGTGTTCCCGGCGTTCTACCCGATCCTGCCCGAGGGCCGCGCGGCGATCCGCTACGTCGGCGACTTCGTGCGCGCCACGACGTCCGTGGCCGCGGCCGCGTAGCCCGGGTCCGGTCGAACACCGCGCGAACCCAGGGCGAACACGGTGCGTGGCGAACCCCGCGCCTGGTTGGCCATCAGGTTGAGGAAGGGCCAATAAGACCCCGCTGCCGCGTGGCCGCGCGCGGAGGCACGTACTCTACCTGTCGTGTCCACAGCCCTGGCCGAGGCGAGCGAGCAGGCCGCCGGCGTGCTCGAGTCCGCCGGGCCGGTCATGGTGTGGCTGATCGTGCTCAGCTTCGTTTTCACCGAGTGCGCGTTCATCGTCGGCCTGTTCCTGCCGGGCGACTCCCTGCTGTTCGCCGCCGGCGTGGTGCTCGCCCAGCACGACAACGAGGCGAGTGCCTGGGCGCTGTCGCTCGCCGCGACGGTGACCGCGGTCGTCGGCAACATGGTCGGGTACTACATCGGGAACAAGACCGGCAACGCCCTGATCGCCCGCCGCGGCGGCAAGGTGCTCAACCACGAGAACCTGGCGCGCGCCCGGGACTTCCTCGACCGGCGCGGCTTCTGGGCGATCGTGCTCGCCCGGTGGCTGCCGTGGATCCGCACGCTGGCCCCGCTGATCGCGGGCGCGGCCAACATGGACCGCCGGCGGTTCCTGCTCGCCACGTCCATCGGTGGCGTCGCCTGGGTGCCGACTCTCGTGCTGGTCGGCTTCTACGGGGCCGGACTGATCGAGGGCCTGCCGTGGCTCAAGACGGTCGCGTTGTGGGGCAGCATCGCGTTCTTCGTGGTGGGCACGGTGTGGGGGGTCCTGCGCTACCGCCAGGAGATGCACCGTCCGGTCGAGACGGAAGCCGTCAGCGCCAAGGCCGGCGACTGAGCCTCGGTCTCGGCCTGCAAAAGATCCAGTAACGGCGGCCGTTTCGGCGCGCGGCTGGGGCAGTATGGCTGAGTCGGCCCGCCCCCAGCACTGGGCCGGAAAGGACTCTGATGCCCACGTTGACCGGGGTTCACCATGTCGCGCTCACCGTGACCGACGTGGATCGGAGCGTCCCGTGGTACGAGCGGGTGCTCGGGTTCTCCACGATCGGCAGGGACGACACGGACTCCGGACAGCGCAAGGTCTTCCTGCGCGGACCGGGGTTCGGCATCACGCTGACGCTGGTGCAACACCCCGACGCGGACCGGTCGCTGTTCGACGAGCGCCGGCCTGGACTGGACCACCTGTCGTTCAGCGTGCCCAACAACGCGTGCCTGACCGAGTGGACCGACCGGCTCACCGAGCACGGCGTGACGTTCTCCCCGATCACCGAGGAGCAGTCCGCGCCGGGCACGAAGGTGATCGCGCTGCGCGACCCGGACGGCATCCAGCTCGTCCTGTGGGCCCGCGAGGTCTGACCCGGTTACCGCGCCGAGTCCAGGCGCTCCAGCAGCGCCGCCGCCTCCATGGTCATCCACGCGGACAGCTGGACGGACAGGTCCCGCTCGACGAGACGCTGGCGCGAGGACCGCGGCTCCTGCGCCGGGCGCGACCACTCCGGGCCGTAGACCGGTCCGCCTCGGGCCAGCGACCGGTTTCGCCAAGCGGCCTCGGCCGAGGCCAGCACCAGCCGCGACGCGGTGTCGCCGGCGGTGGAGCCGAACTCGGGCAGCCGGGCGGCCGCCCGCGCGAGGTAGCGGGCCAGGATGCCGGCGAACAGCCCGCCGTCTCCGCCGCCCTTGCCGCGCAGCACGTCCTGGTCGGCGAGGTGCGTGGCCACCGCCTTGATCGTCCGCTCCGCCCGGGTCACCCACACGCCGGACGGGTCGCCCTCGGCGAGCTCGACGCAAGCGCCGAGGAACACACCTTGGCAGTAGGTGTAGACGGTCTTCACGGTGTCGCGGATCGCCCCGTCCGGCTCGACGTAGAGCCCGTCCCAGAGCAGGCCGGTCGCCGGGTCGACGAGGACCTGCTCCATCCACTCGGTCATCGAGCGGGCCCGCTGCCGGTCCGTCCGCTCACCGCCCGCGGCCGCCCACCGGGCGAACAGGATCGCGGCCGGGCCGTTGGCCGGCACGTTCTTGAAGTCGCCGCCGCGCTGCCACCAGATCCCCCCGCCGGCGTGGTCGGTCCACTCGCCGCGCAGCTGGTCGGTGATCCGGGTCAGCGGCTTGTGGACGGGGACGTCCTCGCACTCGTGGGCGCGCAGCAGCGCGAGGCCGAGCCAGGCGATGTCGTCGTTGAGGTCGTTGGTCCAGATGCCGAAGTTGCGCAGCCGCACGCCGCGTACGACGTTGTTGATCGTCGAGGCGCGGCCGGGGTGGGGCTGGCGGTGCTGGGCGTCCACGAGGCAGTCGAGCAGGTGCGCCTGCCACCAGTAGTTCCAGTTCCAGTGCAGGCGCTGGCGGAAGATCGGCGGCCACGCGGCCACGCCGAGCCGGGTGCCGGGCAGGGCCCAGACCCGGCGCAGGTGCCGGTTGAGGATCGCGCGCTCGGTGACCGCGGCGCGCGCCGCCCACAGCGGCGGAGTCTCCTCCGCGGCGCTATCCGCGTAGTCCGCCTTCTGACTCACCCCTCTATGTTTACGGCTTGATCGGTTCCGAAGTGTCCGCCGGACGAGTGATGTCACCATCCCGTGTCAAAGTGGAGGCCATGACGACTGCGCACGTGACCTGTCCGCTGTGCGAGGCGACGTGCGGGCTCGAGGTGACGCTCGACGGCTCCCGGGTCACGGGCACCCGCGGCGACGCCGCGGACGTGTTCTCCCACGGGTTCATCTGTCCGAAGGGCGCCTCGCTCGGCGCGCTGCACCACGACCCGGACCGGCTGCGTGCGCCGCTGGTCAGGCGGGGCGGCGAGCTCGTCGAGGCGACCTGGGAGGAGGCGTTCGCCGAGATCGACCGGCGGCTGCCGCCCCTGCTCGCCGAGCACGGCCGGGACGCGGTCGCGATCTACGCCGGCAACCCGTCGGTGCACAACATCTCGACGGCGCTGTACGGGCCGGCCTTCTACAAGGCGGCCGGCACGAAGAACTTCTACACCGCCGGCACGGTCGACCAGGTCCCCAAGCAGCTCGCCGCCGGGCTGATGTTCGGCCACCCGCTGACCGTCCCGATCCCCGACCTCGACCGGACCGGGCACCTGCTGCTGCTCGGCGCGAACCCGCTGGTGTCCAACGGCAGCCTGATGACCGCGCCGGACGTGCGCGGGCGGCTGCGCGGAATCCACGACCGCGGCGGCAAGATCGTCGTGGTCGACCCGAAGCGCTCGCGGACCGCGGAGATCGCCGACGAGCACCACGCGATCCGTCCGGGCACCGACGCGCTGCTGCTGTTCGCGCTGGTCAACGTGCTGTTCGCGGAGGACCTGGTGGCGCTCGGCCAGCTCGCCGAGCACGTGGCCGGGGTCGCGGAGGTGCGCGCGCTCGCGGAGCCGTTCACGCCGGCGGCGGTCGCCCCGGTCACCGGGCTCGCCGCCGCCGACATCGAGCGGATGGCGCGCGAGCTGGCCGCGGCCGACCGCGCGGCGGTGTACGGCCGGATCGGCACCACGACGCAGGCCTTCGGCACGCTCGCGAGCTGGCTCGTCGACGTGCTGAACACGCTGACCGGCAACCTCGACCGCGAGGGCGGCGCGATGTTCCCGCTGGCCGCGGCCGGGCAGGCGAACGCGCGGCCGGGTCCCAGGCGGCCGTGGACGGTCGGCCGGTGGCGCAGCCGCGTGCGCGGGCTGCCCGAGGTCATGGGCGAGCTGCCGGTGGCCACGCTGGCCGACGAGATCCTCACCCCCGGCGAGGGACAGGTCCGTGCGCTGGTGACCGTGTGCGGCAACCCGTGCCTGTCGACGCCGAACGCCGGCCGGCTCACCGAGGCGTTGGCGCGGCTGGACTTCATGGTGTCGCTGGACGTCTACCTGAACGAGACGAGCCGGCACGCGGACGTGGTCCTGCCAGGGCCGACGCCGCTGGAGCGACCGCACTACGACGTGGCGCTCTACCAGCTCGCGGTGCGCAACGTCGCGAACTGGACGCCCGCCGCGCTGCCGGCGTCCGTGCCGCAGGAGTGGGAGACCATGCTGGCGCTGACCGGCATCCTGGCCGGCATGGGCCCGTCGGCGTCGGTGCCCGCGCTCGACGACATGGTGGCCGCCGAGGCCGCGCGCCGGGCCGGGGTGGACGTGTCGGC
>NZ_JBOHGA010000177.1:0-13515 GCF_050699915.1 Actinophytocola sp. | reverse complement strand
GCTCGAACTGCTCGCGGGTGACGCGAGCAGCGAGCAGCTGGCGCACGTCGCCGTCGAGGCCCGCCCGCACCTCGACGCGGCCGGCATGGCCCGGCTCGAGGAGGCGACCGAGCTCGCGCTGCGGATCCGGCACACGCTGACCGAGCACCGCCGGCGCGAGGCGGAGCTCACGGCGCTGTTCGACACCGCCCGCGACCTGTCGAAGCTGCGCGACCTGGACGAGGTACTCCGCTCGATCGTGCGCCGGGCGCGCCAGCTGCTGCGGGTGGACCTGTCGTACCTGAGCCTGAACGACGAGGACGCCGGCACGACGTACATGCGGGTGACCGACGGCTCGGTGTCCGACCAGCTGCCCGGGTTGCGGATCGGCCACGGCGAGGGCCTCGGCGGGCTGGTCGCGCAGACCGCCCACCCGTACGCGAGCGCGGACTATCTGTCCGACCCGCGGTTCGCGCACACCCGGTCCATCGACGACGCGGTCAGCGCCGAGCGCATGGTCGGCATCCTCGGCGTCCCGCTCTCGCTGGGCAGCAAGGTGATCGGGGTGCTGTTCGCCGCGGACCGGCAGCGCCGCGAGTTCACCGCCGAGGAGGTCGCGCTGCTGAGCTCGCTCGCCGACCACGCGGCGATCGCCATCGACAACGCGCAGCTGCTGGCGGAGACCCGGCGCGCGAACGAGACGATCGGCGGCCAGAACGAGGAGATGCGTCGCGGTGAGCACGCGCACGACCGGCTGATGGAGCTGGTGCTGCGCGGCGGCGACCTGGACGAGGTGGTCACCGAGGTGGCGGCCGTGCTCGGCGGCGGGCTGGTGCTGTTCGACGACGCCGGCGCCGAGCTCGCGCGGGTGTCGGCCGGTCCCGTCTCGTTGCCGGCCGAGGCGATCGCGGCGTCGCGGTCGTCGGGCCGGGCGGTGCGGTCCGGGGACGAGTGGGTGTGCTCGGTGCTCGCCGGCCCCGAGCTGCTCGGCAGCCTGGTGCTGACCGACCGGCCGTCGCTCGCCGACGCGGACCGGCGGCTGTTCGAGCGGGCCGGCCTGGTGGCGGCGCTGCTGTTGTTGCTGCGGCGGTCGGTGGCCAAGGCCGAGGACGAGGTGCGCGGCGAGCTGCTGACGGACCTGCTGACCGCGCCCTCGCGCAACCCGGCCGCGCTGCTGGCCCGGGGGCGACGGCTGGGCATCGACCTGGCCGCCCGGCACACGGTGCTGATCGCGCACTGCGACGACGTGCCGAGGCGGCGGCTCGCGATGGCGTGTGGCCGGTACGCGACGCTCGTGGGGCTGCACGCCGAGCAGGTGGTGCTGCTGGTCGCCGAAGAAACGCCACGGCTGGCGCAGAAGCTGGCCGCCGACCTGGCGTCCACAGTGGACGCTCCGGTGACGGTCGGCGCGTCCGTGCCGGTGCGCGGACCGGTGGCGCTGGCGGCGGCCGCGGCGGAGGCGGCCCGCTGCGTGCGGACGCTGCTGGACCTGGGGCGGGCAGGGCAGGGCGCGGCGTTGTCGGATCTCGGCTTCGTGGGGCAGCTGCTGGGCGACCGGACCGACCTCGGGGGTTATGTGCGGGCGACGCTCGGCCCGGTGCTGGACTACGACGGTCGGCGTGGCACGGACCTGGTGCGCACGCTGGAGGCGTACTTCGAGTGCGGCACGAACCTCACGCGGGCGAAGGAGCGGCTGCACGTCCACGTGAACACCGTGGTGCAGCGGCTGGACCGGATCTCGTCGCTGCTCGGGGAGGACTGGCAGCAGCCGGAACGTGCGCTGGAGATCCAGATCGCGCTGCGCCTGCACCGGCTGCACGACTGAGTAGTGTCGGTGTCGTGCTGCCCTACGTCGTCTTCGCCGCCGGTCTCGCCGCGGTCATGTACGGCATGTGGCAGTTCGCGCGCTTCGCGCGGCGGCGCGGTGTCGACGGCGCGCTGATGAGCATCGCCGACGATCTCTATCACCCGGCGGCCAAGGAGCAGCAGGAGGAACACCGGATGGCGGAGGAGCGCATGGTGCCGCGCCCGTCCCCGTCCGACGATCCCTAGAGGTCCACCGCTACCTCGTGGTGGGTGACCTCGTCGTCCCACCGAGAGAGCATCCGCCGGGCGGCGTCCTCGACGAACGCCTGCTCCGGCCGCTTGCCCGCGAAGCCGCGCACCGCCTGCATGCTGGTGAAGAACGTGATCGAGGTGAACGCGACCTCGTCCCCCTCGACCCGACGAAGCAGCCGCGCGCCGCGAAACCCGTGCACGCCGGTGAGATGGACGGAGACCTCGTCCTCGTAGTGCCGCTGGTACTCGTCGGCCCGCTCCCGAGCCGCCCACCCCCGCCAAACCCGAGCGATCATCTCCGCTCCCTCCGGCGCCCACACGACCTCGTGTGCACCTCTGAGCGTCCCTCGCCGAACGGGTTGTCCACAAGCCGCGAAGTTGTCCACAGCAAGCCCGCGACCAGCCCAATCGTCGGTGGAGCCCGATAGACTGGCATCGAGGGACGCCCCCGGGACAGGGTGGGGGACTGCGTTTCTTGTGTTCTGCACGCGCATGCGCGCGAGCTTCGCCGGCTGGTCAGGTGAGGGCGCGGGCTTTGGCGGGGTCGGTCAGGGGCATCGGCCGGTCAGCGGTCCAGCCAGGACTCCAGCTCGCCGAAAGACGTGCGGAAGTGTGGGGCGATCGGCTCCAGCTTGTCCGGGTACACGTCCACGAGACCGTCCACATGCGTACCGCGCTCGATGCGGTGGTAGCGGAACAGGTGGCCGCGGCCGGCGTCGCTGATCATCGAGGCGTAGACGTCCGAGTCGCGGGCGATCGGGAGCAGCGTGTCGAGCGTGCCGTGCAGCGTGATCAGCGGCTTGCCGATCTTGCCGGTCAGCCCGATCCGCGCCACGGCGCGGTGCACCGACGCCGGGCGGGCGGCGTAGTCGTAGTCGGCATCGCAGTTCGGGGTGCCGCTGGCGCAGTACGGGATCCCCGCGTCCAGGTCGCCGTCGAAGGTCGGGTCCAGCTCCTCGCGGTACACGCGCTGCGTGAAGTCCCAGTAGACCTGGTTGTGGTACGGCCACAGGAACTCCGACCCGGGCGCGAACCCGGCGTCGAGCATCGCCTGGTGAGCTTCCGGCGAACCCGACTCGTAGGCCGGGTACGCGCGCATCGCGGCGGGCAGGAAGTCGAACATGTTCTCCCCCGACGCCCGCCAGAGCGTGCCCTCCCAGTCGATGCCACCGTCGTAGAGCCACGGGTTGTTCTCCAGCTGCCAGCGCACGAGGTAGCCGCCGTTGGAGATGCCGGCCGCGAGCGTGCGCGCCGGGAGTCGCCCATATCGTTGCGCCACAACGGCTTTCGCCGCGATGGCCAGCTGGGTCACCCGCTTGTTCCACTCCGCGATCGCGTCGCCGGGCCGGCGGCCGTCGTGGTAGAAGGTCGGGCCCGTGTTGCCCTTGTCGGTCGCGGCGAACGCGTATCCCTTGGCCAGCACCGAGTCCGCGATCGCCCGGTCGTTGGCGTACTGCCGGCGGTTGCCCGGTGAGCCCGTGACGACCAGCCCGCCGTTCCACCGGTCCGGCAGCCGCAGCACGAACTGCGCGTCGTGGTTCCAGCCATGGTGGGTGTTGGGCTGAGTGGACGGACCGGACGAGTCCGGGAAGTAGCCGTCGACCTGGATGCCCGGCACGCCGCTCGGCTGCGACAGGCTCGCCTGCGTGAGACCGGTCCAGTCCGCCTCGACCGTGTGGCCGGACTCGACGGTGCCCGCGGTCGTCAGCTCGTCCACACAGGACACCTGCTGATGCTCGGCGAACGGCACGTGCAGCCGGTCGGCCCGCCCGCAGTGCGAGCCCGGGCCGGGCCCGGCCGCGGCCACGGGGCCGGAAGCCACCGCGAGCACGGTGACGGCGGCGGTCAGTACGGCGACCCGAGCGATCATGGCGAACCTCCTGCGCGACGCTGCGAGCAGCACGCTAGGAGCCGGGCCGCGCCCGGGGTATGCGGCCGGCCACCACAATCGCCGGACCGAATGTGGTGGTCACCACTCTCACGGCGCGGGCGGAAATTACCTAACCTCGAAGAAAAGTGATGCCGATCACAGCGAGGTGCGGTGTGAAGTCACTGGTCAAGGCCGTTACGGCCATCATCGCTCTGCTCGCCGGGCTCCTGGCGGGCGCTTCCACAGCCTCGGCGGCGAGCATCGTGGAGGTGACCGGCTTCGGCTCGAACCCGGGCGCCCTCAAGATGTTCCGCTACGTCCCCGACGGCCTGCCCGCCAACCGCCCGGTGGTCGTCGCCCTGCACGGCTGCACGCAGAACGCCGCCGGCTACGGCACCGGCTCGGGCTGGGTCCAGCTCGCCGACCGCTTCGGCTTCTCGGTCGTGCTGCCCGAGCAGCAGAGCGCCAACAACTCCAGCAAGTGCTTCAACTGGTTCGAGTCCGGCGACATCGCCCGCGGCCAGGGCGAGGCCGAGTCGATCGCGCAGATGGTGCGCCGCCAGCTCACCGACACCGGCGCGGACCCCGCCCGGGTCGTGGTGTCCGGCCTGTCCTCCGGCGGCGCGATGACCGCGGTCATGCTGGCGACCTACCCGGACATGTTCGCGAACGGCGGGGTCGTCGCCGGCATCGCCTACAAGTGTGCGACCAGCATGATCGACGCGTTCTCCTGCATGAACCCCGGCAAGAACCTCAGCCCCGCCCAGCTCGGCGACGCCGTGCGCGGGGCGAGCGGGCACACCGGCCCGTGGCCGACGGTGAGCGTCTGGCAGGGCGACGCCGACTTCACGGTCCGCCCCGCCAACGCCACCGAGCTCGTCGAGCAGTGGACGAACGTGCACGGTATCCCCGCCACGCCGACCAGCACCGACACCGTGGCCGGGTACCCGCACGCGGTGTACGCGAGCGGCGGCCGCACCCTGGTGGAGACCTACACGATCACCGGCATGGGGCACGGCCAGCCGCTCGACCCGGGCACCGCCGACGGCCAGTGCGGCCAGGCCGGCGCGTACCTGCTGGACGTGAACATCTGCGCCGCCTGGCACATGTCCGCCGCGTGGGGCCTGACGGGCTGACATGCGAGGGCCGGCGACGTCCCGAACGTCGCCGGCCCCGCACCCCGACCCCCCGCTACTCGGTTCGCAGGGAGGTGAGCCGCGTGGCGCTGCGCAGGAAGGGCAGCGTCAGCGCGGTCACCCCCACCGCCAGCACCCCCGCGCCGCCGGACAGAAGGGCGACGCCCGGCCAGTCGATGGCCATCGGGACGTCATCCGCACCGGTCAGCCGGACGATCAGCCAGGCCAGCCCGATCCCGGTGAGCAGCGCGACCGCCACCCCCAACGCGATCGGCAGCGTCACCTGCCACAGCAGCGACCGCCCCAGCACCCCGCGTTGCACGCCGGTCGCCGCGAGGATCGCCAGCTGCCGGCGCCGCTCACGGATGTGCTCCAGCGCGAGCACCAGCAGGCTCACCCCGGCCAGCAGCAACGTGAAGATCGCCCCCGCGTAGAGCGCGTTGCGGATGTTGACGAGGATCTGCTGGTTCTCCGACAGATCCGCGGCCGTGTCGTAGGAGTACACGTTGACGTCCGGGCCGTACTCCGCCACCGAGTTGCGAATCTGCTCCAGCTCGTCCGGGGTGATGTCGCCGATCGCGACGTGCACGCCGGCCTGGTCGCCGGCGGGCGGTTGGCCGCCGAACGCACCCGGGGTGACCACCAGGGACCCCCAGACCTGCGCCTCCTCCGGCAGCGGCAGCCGGACCAGCTCGTCCGGCACCGTCCAGGTACCGACCTTCTCGTAGTCCGAGTCGGGGTCCCAGTCCTCCGAGTCCGGGTACGCGCGGAACTCCAGCGTCTCGCCGCCCCGGGCGGTCGGGCCCTGGCCCTCCATGGCGAACACCTGCCCGTCCCGGCACTCCCGAATGCCGACGAGCTCCCGGACGGCAGCGCAGTCCATGACGTTCAGGTACTGGTTCCGCTCACCGTCCCGGCCCGCGCCGGGCTCGTAGCCGGACAGGTACCGCACCGTGTGGCTGTCCCGCACCGCCGGCACCGCGGCCAGTTCGGCGTCGACGTCCGCCGCGAGCTCCGGTCGCACGTTCACCTGGACGGCAGGCTCGCGCTCCGGGCTGCCGGGCAGACCGATGTCGGACTCGACGGTCATCAGGACCGTCTGCAGCGCGATCGCGCCGGCCAGCACGACCGCGACGCCGCCGACCACCCGCGCCGACGTGCCGCTGTCCAGCTGCAGCCGGCGGATCGCGAGCTGCCAGGACGTCGGCCCGCCCTCGATGCGCCCGGCGACGCGCTCCACCAGCCAGGGCAGCAGCACCGGCACGCCGACCAGCAGCAACACCGTCCCGACCACGACCACGAAGCCCCACAACGTCGAGCCCCGGTCCGCACCCAGCTGGCTCGTCATCAGGGCGACCCCGAGCACCACCAGCGCGAGCCGCCACCACAGGCGGCGGCGCACCGGCTTGGCCCGCCGCACCACCCCGAGCGGCTCGATGATCGTGCGGCGCAACGCGAACAGCGCGGTGAGCACGGCGAGCGCCGGCACGGCGAGCACCACGACGAGCGCCAGCACCGGGTCGGGCACGACGTCGGCGGAGTACACCCGCATCTCGAACAGCTGGAGGTTCTCGGCCACGCCGCGCATCACCAGGAACGCCGCGCCGCCGACCACGAGCCCGGCCAGCGCGCTGACCAGCGACTCGGCCGCCGCGATCCGCCGCACCTGCCGCGCGCCCGAGCCGACGAGGCGCAGCGCCGAGAGCCGCCGGTCCCGCTCGGCGCCGGCGATCCGGCTCGTCGAGGCGACGAAGATGAACACCGGCAGCAGCAGTACGACGGAGCCGACCAGGATGAGGATGAACAGCTGGGGCGGCAACTGCCGCGGCTCCACCGGGCCGCCGAACTCGTAGACCGCCTGGGCGTCCGGCGAGTCGGCGAGCTTGGCCGGAGCGCCGACGAAGGCGAGCAGGTCGCCCGGCTGGGGCACCACCGACTGGTCCAGCTCGCCGACGATCTCGCCCGGGAACCGGGGCCGCAGCAGCTCGCCCTCGGTCGAGCGCAGCAGGTCGGCCAGCGCGGGTGAGGCGACCAGCTCGCCCGGCTCGGGCAGCTCCCGCATGCCGGTCGGCACCGGGTGGTTCTCGCCCGAGGCGTAGACGTAGGACACCTCGACCTGCTCGCCGCGGAACTCGGTCGGGTTCTGGTGGAGGTACACCGGGTCCACGCCCGAGATCGGCTGCTGCTGCTCGCCGACGTAGTTGGCGTACTGGCGGACCTGGTACTCGGACACCATGTTCCCGACGGACGCGCCGACCAGCAGCACCGCCACCCCGATGGCGATGCCGAACGTGCTGAGCGCGAACCTCGCCAAGGAAGTCCGGCCACCCCCGACGGCCAGCCGGACTCCCAAGGCGAGGTCGCTCACCCACCCCCTCGGACCCCTCGACACCTTCATGCGAACTCGACCTGCCGCGTCTGCCCGTCGCGCACGATGACCTCGCGGTCGGAGTACGCCGCGACGCGTGGCTCGTGGGTGACGAGGATGACCGCGGCGCCGGACTCCCGCGCGGTGTCGGTCAGCAGGCGCATGACGTGCTCGCCGTTGAGCGAGTCCAGCGCGCCGGTCGGCTCGTCGGCGAAGATCACCTTCGGGCCGGTCACCAGCGCGCGGGCCACCGCGACCCGCTGGCCCTGGCCGCCGGAGACCTCGCCGGGCCGCTTGGCGGCCACGTCGTCGACCTCGAGGCGCGCCAGCCACTCGCGGGCAGCCCACTCGGCGTCCTTGCGCTTGCGGCCGCCGAGCCGCAGCGGCAGTGCCACGTTCTCCACGCAGGTCAGCTCCGGCACGAGCTGGCCGAACTGGAAGACGAAGCCGAACTCCGTGCGGCGCAGCGCACTGCGCGGCACGTCCGGCATGGCACCCAGGTCCTGGCCGGCGTAGGTGACCGTGCCGCCCTCGGGCTGGAGGATGCCGGCGAGGCAGTGCAGCATCGTCGACTTCCCGGAGCCGGACGGCCCCATCACCGCGACGACCTCCCCCGCGACGACAGACATGGAGGCGCCGTCGAGCGCCTTGGTGGGACCGAACGACTTGACGATCCGGTCGGCCTTCAGGAGCGGCTGCTTCAGTGGCTCGGTCACGAGCGCACCGCCTTTCCGAGCTCGGTGAGGCGCGCCGCGGTCAGCTCCAGCCAGCGCAGGTCGGCCTCGAGATGGAACAGGGCGTGATCACAGATGAGCTGGTCCGCGAGGTCCCCGCCGTGCTTGCGTTCGGTGAGCTCGCGCATCGCGCGCAGATGTGCGGCGCGCTGGCTGTCGAGCACGTCCTCGGCGTCGCGCGCGGAGAGCAGCGCGATCACGACCTTGGTGTAGAGCGTGCTCTGCATGTACAGCTCGGGCTTCTCGGGCGTGGCGAGCCAGCGCTCGACGTCGGTGACGCCCTCGGCGGTGACCGCGTAGCGCTTGCGGTCCGGCCCGCCGCCGTGCTCGACGCCCGACTCCTCGATGAGGCCGTTCTTCAGCAGCCGGGACAGGGTCGCGTAGACCTGCCCGTAGTGCAGTGGCCGGTCGTGGCCGAAGTGCTCGTCGTACGTCCGCTTGAGGTCGTAGCCGTGCCGTGGGCCGTGTTCCAACAGGCCGAGAAGTGTGTGCCCGATTGACATGTCGGACACAGTACACAGGGTGTATAGCTGCCGTCTATACACCCTGTGTTTAGTGCTGTGAACTGCTAGTTCAGACCTGACAGAGGCAGAACGGGTGGCCGGCCGGGTCGGCGTAGACCCGGAACGTCCGATGCTGGTCGAGGAGCTTCGCGCCGAGCGCGAGGGCCCGCCCGTGGGCCGCCTCGAGGTCGTCTACCCGCAGATCGAGATGGAACATCTGGAGCACCTCGGGGTCCGGCCAGGTCGGCGGGCGGTAGTCCGCCGCCCGCTGGAACTCGATCATCGCGCCGGCCGGGCCCTCGATGGTCGCCCACGAGTCGTCGTCACTCTCGCCCGCCGGCCAGTCGAGCAGCCGGGCGTAGAAGTCCGCCAGCGCACGCGGGTCCGGGCAGTCCAGGACGACGGACCCGAGGCGGGGAACGGCGGTGGTCATCGCATACCTCCATAACCGGTGTATTGATTGCAACGGTTACGGTACTGGAGCAACCGGCAAAGCGCCTACAGTGGTGTCGTGACCACCGCGGACGCCGACGTCGACCTGATGTTGGACTTCCTCAACACGATCGACGTCGAGGACGGCACGGATCTGCTGGCAGACCCGGCCGGCTGGCGCGCGTGGCTCACGACGCGGGGGCTCTCGGAAGCCGACTCGACCGCCGACACGGCCGCGGAATCGACCGCCGGCTCGACCGCCGCGTTGCGGACGGCGCTGCGGGCGGCCGTCGGTGAGCCGAGCACCGGGCAGCCCGGCCTGTCCGCGCGCGTCACCGTTTCGATCGGCGCCGACGGCCCGCGCCTGGTCGCCGACGACGTGGTCGGCGCGGTGCTGGCCGCGGCGAGCCGGCTCGCCGTGCTGGGCGAGTGGGACCGGATCAAGATCTGCCCGGCGGACGGCTGCCGCTGGGCGTTCTTCGACCGCTCGCGCAACCACTCGCGGACCTGGTGCTCGATGCGGGTGTGCGGCAACCGCGAGAAGGCCCGCGCGTGGCGGGAGCGGGCACGCGCGAACGGCTAGAGGATCAGCTGGGCCACCGTGTAGATCAGCAGACCGGCGAGCGCGCCGACGACGGTGCCGTTGATGCGGATGAACTGCAGGTCCCGGCCCACCTGGAGCTCGATCTTCCGCGAGGTCTCCTCGGCGTCCCAGCGCTGGACCGTGTCGGTGATCAGCGTGGTGATCTCGTCGCGGTAGTTGAGCACGACGTAGGCCGCGGCGCCCTCGACCCAGCTGTCGACCTTCTCCCGCAGCGAGTCGTCGTCGCGCAGCCGCCGGCCGAGGGTGACGAGCCCCTCGCCGACCCGCTTGCGCAGCTCGCTCGACGGGTCCTCGGCGGCGTCGAGCAGCATGGCCTTCGCGGTCGACCAGGCCGAGTCGATCACGTTCTGCACCTCGGGGTGCTCGATGACCTGCTGCTTGATCGCCTCGGCGCGCTGCATCGTGGCCTCGTCGGTCTGCAGGTCCTGCGCGAACTCGGCGAGGAACTTGTCGATGGCGAGCCGCATCGGGTGGCCCGGGTTGGTCTTGACCAGCCACGCGAACGACAGCACCTCGCCGTAGACCTTGTCCGCGACCATCGAGTCGACGAACTTCGGCGACCAGCTCGGCGCCCGGTTGGACACCACGCGCAGCACGGTCGTGTGGTTGGCCTTGACCCACTCGTACGCGCGGTCGCACATCAGGTCGACCAGCTTGTGGTGCGCGCCGTCGGCGAACACGCCGGCCAGCAGCTTGCCCAGCGGCGGCCCCCACGGCACGGCGACGAGCCGGCGCACGACGGCCTGCTCCAGCACGGCCTGCACGTCCTCGTCCCGCAGCACCGCGACGGCGCCGCGCACGACGGTCGAGAGCTCGGCTGTCACCCGCTCGGCGTTGGCCGGCTGGGCGAGCCACCCGCCGAGCCGCCCGGCCACGCCCACCCGGCGCAGCCGCTCGCGGACGACCTGCTCGGACAGGAAGTTCGTGCCGACGAACTCACCGAGGCTGTCGCCCAGCGCGTCCTTGCGGGTCGGGATGATCGCCGTGTGCGGGATCTTGATGCCCAGCGGGTGCCGGAACAGCGCGGTGACCGCGAACCAGTCGGCGAGCGCGCCGACCATGCCGGCCTCGGCCGCGGCCTTGACGTAGCCCGCCCACGCCGGCGCGCCCGCGGCCTGCCAGAAGGACATCGCGAGGAAGATCACCGTGGCGCCGAGCAGGAACGACAGCGCGACCAGCTTCATCCTCCGCAGGCCGCGCCGCTTCTCCGCCTCGCCCGGGATCGGGGCGCTGTTCGTAGGGGCCGTCAGTTGCCGCACAAGACCATTGTCCGTGAGACTGCGTACCCGTGCGCCGACGAGCCTTGGTACCCCGTCTCGAGCCGTTCACCTCGACGATCTTCGCGGAGATGACCGCGCTCGCCGCCCGGACCGGGGCGGTGAACCTCGGGCAGGGCTTTCCCGACACCGACGGTCCGCCGTCGATGCTGGCGGCGGCCCAGGAGGCGATCGCGTCGGGAGTCAACCAGTACCCGCCCGGCCCCGGCCGCCCCGAGCTGCGGGCGGCGATCGCGGCACAGCGCGGTCGGTACGGCACGTCGTTCGACCCGGACACCGAGGTGCTGGTGACGGTCGGCGCGACCGAGGCGATCGCCGCCGCGATGCTCGCGCTGGTGCAGCCGGGCGACGAGGTCGTGCTGTTCGAGCCGTACTACGACTCCTACGCCGCGTCGGTGGCACTGGCCGGCGCGACGCGGCGGGTGGTGTCGCTGGTGGAGGAGCCGGGCTCCGGCCGCTTCGCCGTCGACCTCGAGGCGCTGCGAGCCGCGATCGGGCCGAAGACCCGGTTGCTGTTGCTGAACTCCCCGCACAACCCGACGGGCACGGTGTTCACCCGCGCGGAGCTCGCGGGCATCGCGGCGCTGTGCGTGGAGCACGACCTGATCGCGGTCACCGACGAGGTCTACGAGTGCCTGACCTACGACGGCGTCGAGCACGTACCGCTGGGCACGCTGCCCGGGATGGCGTCCCGGACGGTCACCATCTCCAGCGCCGGCAAGATGTTCAACTGCACGGGCTGGAAGATCGGCTGGGCGTGCGGGCCGGCGGAGCTGGTGTCGGCCGTGCGGGCGGCCAAGCAGTTCCTGACCTTCGTCGGCGGGGCGCCGTTCCAGCCGGCCGTGGCGCACGCGTTGGCGACGGAGTCGGCGTGGGTCGAGGGCCTGCGCGCGGACCTGTCGACGAAGCGGGACCGGCTCGCAGCCGGGCTCGCGGCGGCGGGCTTCGAGGTCCGGCCGAGCGCGGGCACGTACTTCATCTGTGTCGACGTCCGGCCGCTCGGGTTCGCGGACGGGGCGGAGCTGTGCTGGCAGCTACCGGAACGGATCGGCGTGGCGGCCGTGCCGGTGCAGGTGTTCACCGACCGCCCGGAACGGTGGCGCCACATCGTGCGGTTCGCGTTCTGCAAGCGGGACGAGGTGCTGGACGAGGCCATCGAGCGGCTGCACAAGCTGGCCTAGAGCCAGCCGGTGCACCGGCGCGGCCCACCCGGCTCGGTGACGAGCAGCCGGACCGGCTCGTCCGGCACGTCGACGGTGAAGTACCCGTCGTCGCTGGCCACCGTCTCGGTCCTGGTCTCGCCGTGGATCTCGACGGTGGCGCCGCCCGGCGCGAGTCCGGCGAGTCGAAGTCGCGTGCCGACCCGACGGATCTCCACGTCCAACACCCTCACACCACCCGCCCGGCCGAAGGTCAGCCGCCGGCCGGCCGACCGAACCGCCGGCACGGTGTCGAGAAGCAGCACCAACAGCTCGGCGTCCGGCACCGGATCGACCGGCCGGAGCAGGCGGCCGGCGGCCTCGGCGTCCGCCAGGACTCGGGGCGGGATCGGGTCCACCAGGCGCAGGAGGCGGGCCAGCTCGGCGAGCAGGGTCATCCGGCCGACTCCTCTCGGATGTCCAGCATCGCCAGGCGGCGGCGCAGTAGCGCCAGGCAGCGGCCGCGGGTCTGGCCGACGCTGTTGACGTTGATGCCGAGCGCCCGGCCCAGCTGCGGGTAGGTCAGCTCCGGCGCCTGCGCCAGCAGTCCGAGCAGGTGTCGGCACCGGCCCGGCAGCGACGCGAACGCCTGCCACAGCATCCGGTCCCGCACCGAGCGCAGCACCGCCGGTTCGGGGTCGCCGTCGGTCGGCTCCGGCGCGTCGAGCCACTCGGCCGGGATCTCGCGGCCGCGGTCGGCGTGGATCTTCAGGCACTCGCGGCGCGCGGTCGTGGCGATCCAGCCCGCCAGCCGGTCGGGACGCCGCAACGTGGGCAGTCGCAGGGCCACGGCGATCCACGTGTTCTGCGACGCGTCGGCGGCGTCGGCTCGCGACAGCCGGTGCCGCCGGGCCACCGACCACACCAGCGGCGCGTACTCGCGAACCAGCGCCGACCAGGCTGCGTCGTCGCCGGACAGGACCCGCCGCACCAGGTCGCGTTCGGTATCCATCTCATCCCCCTCCGTGGTCGAGGGGTGTGACGAACCGCGGCGCGAGGCGGAGCCGGCCGGCCGGCGAATTGAGTAGGAATACGCGGAGCGTGACACTCCGTCCCGAGCGTGGCGGAGTTCACGGCACGTGATCAACATTGGCCCATACGGCCGATAAGGTGCGCTTTTACCGTCTTTCCGGGTGGATTCGGCGCAGCTAGGGTGCATATTGTCGGTGCCTTGCTAGATAGTGTGCACTGTCGGACGGCATCCGTTGGGTACGTGGCGTGAGCAGGTGAACGATGGTGGTCGTGGTGGACGGGGCGAGCTTCGCGCCCGCCGGCCGGCTCCACCGACTGCTGCGCCGAGCGCTGGTCGTCGGGGGCCTCGCGGCCGCCGGCTGGCTGCTGAGCCTCCTGTTCTC
>NZ_JBOHGA010000176.1:0-13648 GCF_050699915.1 Actinophytocola sp. | reverse complement strand
GCTACCAGGCCGTCGGCGCCGAGGGAGGCGACCACCGCGCCGGCGCCTCGGGACCGCAGCTCCCGCGCCGCGGCGAGCGGGTCGGCGAGGCCGGTGACGGCCAGCTCGTCGGCGTTGGGCTTGATCACCCGCGGGCGCGCGGCGACACCCTCGAGCAGGGGTCCGCCGGAGGCGTCCAGGATCGTCGGTGTCGCGGTCGCGCCGACCAGCTGCGCGTAGGCGTGGTCGGGCAGGCCGGGCGGCAGGCTGCCGGACAGCACGACCACGTCCGCACGGGCGGCGAGCTCGTGGAAGCGACCGGCGAACCACGCCCAGTCCTCGATGGACAGTCGGGGACCGGGCTCGTTGAACGCCGTCGCCGCACCATCCGATGTGGACACGACGGTGACGGTTCGGCGGGCGGGCGCCGACGGCTCGACGAGCGCCTCGCGGATGCCGGCAGCGGCCAGGTCGGCTCGGATCTCCCGGCCGGTGTCGCCGCCGGCGAACCCGGTGACCAGCGGGTCGTGGCCGAGCGTGTACAGCACCCGGGCCACGTTGACGCCTTTGCCGCCGGCCCGCGCGCCGGTCGGCTCGACCCGGTGCGCGCCGCCCGGCACCAGCGTGGGCACGTGGTAGGTGACGTCGAGGGCCGCGTTGAGCGTGACGGTCAGGATCACCCGCTCACGCCACCGCGCGCCAGGCCATGATCGCCGAGCCGATGCAGCCGGCGTTGTCGCCGAGCGAGGCGGGCACGATCTTGGGCACCCGCTGGAAGGTCATCCGGCCGACGAGCGCCGCGCGCAGCGGGGCGAGCAGCGTGTCGCCGGACTCCGCGAGGCCGCCGCCGATCGCGACGATCTCCGGAGCGAACAGCGTGCTCGCGGTCGTCAGCGCGGCGGCGAGTCCTTCGATCGCCCGGTCCCACACGGCCGCGGCGTCCGGGTCGCCGGCGAGCACGGCCTCGGCCACGTCCGCCGCCCGGGTCACCGGCTTCCCGCTCGCCTCGGCATAGCGGCGGGCGATGTGCATGGCCGACGCGACGGTCTCCAGGCAGCCGCGGATCCCGCAGCCGCAGACCGTCCCTTGTGGATCGACGACGATGTGGCCGATCTCGCCGGCGTAGCCGTCCGCGTCCAGCCGGTGGCCGTCGACGAGCACGGCGGCCGCGATGCCGGTGCCGATCGGCATGAACATCGCGTTGCGCACCCCGGTCGCCGCGCCGACGGTGAACTCGGCGAGCCCACCGGTGCGCACGTCGTGGCCCAGCGCCACCGGCATGCCGGCCGACTCGCTCAACAGCGAGCGCAGCGGCAGCTCCCGCCAGCCGAGGTTGACCGCGGCCCGCGCGACGCCCCGCTCCTCGTCGATGATCCCCGGTGCGGCCACGCCGACCCCGCAGACGGTGGCCTCCCCGGCGGTTGCCCGCAGCTCGTCGATGAGCTCGGCGATCTGCCCGACGTCTACGCTGCGCGCCACCCGGCGGGTCGGGGTGCGGTGGGTGTGCACGACGCGCAGGTCCTCGGCGACCAGCGCGGCCTTGATCGAGGTGCCGCCGACGTCGATGGCCGCGACGAGCCGGTCCATGTCAGATCCTTCGCGGGTAGTGGGGTTTACATTGCACCATGTGGATCGCTACGAACGGCTGAGCGCCCTGCTCGACCTGCTCGGACAGCGCGGCAAGGTCGACGTCGATGACCTCGCCGCCGAGCTCGACGTGTCCGCCGCGACCATTCGCCGCGATCTCGACCACCTCGCCGAGCAGCAGCTGCTGACCAGGACCCGTGGCGGCGCGGTCGCGAACAACGTCGCCTACGACCTGCCGCTGCGCTACAAGACCGCGCGGCACGCGTCGGAGAAGGAGCGCATCGGACGTGGCGCGGCGGCGCTGGTCGCCCGCGGCGGCGTGGTCGGGCTGAACGGCGGCACCACGACCACCGAGATCGCCCGCGCGCTCGCGATCCGCCCGGACCTCGCCACGCAGGCCGACGAGCCGGCGATCACGATCGTCACCAACGCGCTCAACATCGCCGGCGAGCTGGCGGTGCGCCCGCACGTCAAGCTCGTGGTGACCGGTGGAGTCGCCCGGCCGCAGTCGTTCGAGCTGACCGGTCCGCTGGGCACCCGGATCCTCGGCGAGATCACGATGGACGTGGTGTTCCTCGGCGTCGACGCGGTCGACCCGGTGCAGGGCGCCTACACGCACCACGAGGGCGAGGCGAGCATCAACCGGCTGATGGCCGACCGCGCACGGATGATCGCCGTCGCGGCGGACAGCTCGAAGCTCGGCCGCCACGCGTTCGCCCGCATCTGCCCCACGTCGTCGATCGACCTGCTGATCACCGACGACGCCGCGCCCGCGGAGCTGGTGAAGGCCTTCGAGGCGGAGGGCGTGCGGGTCGAGACGGTGTGACCGCGCGGCTCAGTGCGGCACCGTCAACCCGACGACGCACCCGACGATGCGATCCTGAGCGACGCCCCGATGCCGACCCGGACCGCGTAGGAGGTGCCGGCCGACGGCCCTAGCCGGCGCGGTGGCCCAACATGCTCAGCACGAGGTCGGCGTACTGGCGGCCCAGCATCGCCGGGGAGGGCTTGCTCGCCGGGGAGTACCAGCGGGCCACGTCGATGCCGAGCGAGAGCACCGCGCGGGCGGCGGTCCGCACGTCCGGCACCGTGAACGCGCCCGCGTCCACGCCGCGGGTGATCACCTCCCGGACGAGCCGCTCGGTGCGCCGGCGCAGGTCCACGACAAGGTCGTAGTCGTCGGGCGGCAGCGCGTGCAGCTCGTGCTGCACCACCCGGGCGACCACGTGCCGCTTCGCGTGCCAGGCCACGAAACGCTCGACCAGCGTGCGCATCGTGGTCACCGGGTCGGGGTCGGCGGCCACGATCGACTCGACCATCGCGAGTGTGCGCTCGTGGCCACTGCGGCTGATCGCGAACAGCACCGCCGACTTCGCGGGGAAGTGCACGTACAGCGCCGCCGGGCTCATCCCGGCCGCGGTCGCGATGTCCCGGGTCGTCGTGGCGTGGTAGCCGCGCTCGGCGAACGACTCGACCGCCGCGGCCATCAGCCGGCGCGCCGCCTCCGGCCGGACGTCCGGCCAGAGGTCCTCGGTGACCGGTAGCTGCGTCACGCCGGCAGGTCGGCCAGCGGGGCGAGCAGCTGGCGGTGCCGGCCCGGCGTGCCGAGCGCCACCTGGTCCGCCTTGGCCCGCTTGAGATACAGGTGTGCCGGATGCTCCCACGTCATGCCGATCCCGCCGTGCAGCTGGACGCATTCCTCGGCCGCGTGCACGGCGACGTTCGAGCACAACGAGTTCGCGAGACTCGCGGCCAGGCGCGCCTCGCCGGACGTGCCCGGCGTGTCGGCGGCGGCCCGGGCGGTCGCGCGGGCCAGCGCGAGCTCCTGGAACAGGTCGGCGAGCCGGTGCTTGAGCGCCTGGAACGAGCCGACCGGCCGGCCGAACTGATGACGTTCCTTGAGGTAGGCCACCGTGCTCGTCAGGCACCACTCGGCGATGCCGATCTGCTCGGAGGCCAGCAGCCCCGCGGCCGTCCACAGTGCACCGTCCAGAGCGGACTCGGCGGGCCCGTCGAGCGGGGTGGACGTCGCGCCGTCGAAGGTGACGTCCGCGACCGGCCGGGTCAGGTCCAGCGACACCACCGGCGCGACGGTCACGCCCGCCTGGTCGACCGGCACCGCGTGCAACCCTGGGCCGTCCGGGCCGGTGGCCGGCACGACCAGCACGTCGGCGGCGAGCGCGTCGCCGACCGAGCGAACCGAGCCGCGCAGCGTACCGTCCTGCGCCGACACACCGGTCGGGAACGCCGAACCCGGTGCGGCGCCCAGCGGCACGGCCAGCGCGCCCACCGACCTGCCGGCGCCGAGCGCGTCGAGCAGCTCGCGCACCGCGTCGGTCGGCTCGCAGCCGAGCAGCGCGGTCGTGGCGAGCACGGCGCTGCCGAGGAAGGGCACCGGCGCGACGGACCGGCCGAGCTCCTCCATGACGACGGCGGTCTCCCTCGTGGACGCGCCCTGTCCGCCCAGCTCTTCCGGCACGTGCAGCGAGCCCACGCCGAGCTCGGCGGTGAGCGTGCGCCACAGGTCGAGGTCGTAGGGCTTGTCGGTCTCGCAGCGGGCCAGGATGCTCGCCGGCTGCGCGCGGTCGGTCAACAGGTCCCGCACGCTGGCCCGGAGCTGGTCCTCGATGTCGGTGTAGAGCAGGTTCAGCGGAGCACTCACGACGCCCCCTCGCAGGCTCGGTGGCGCCGCTCGCGGTCGCCCTGTGTCTGATGGTTCGCTCCGCAAGCTCCGCTCACCGTGGCAGGTCCTTCCACGCGACCTTGGTGTCGACCCGCGCCTCGGCGGGCAGCCCGAGCACGCGCTCGGCGATGATGTTGCGCAGCACCTCGGAGGTGCCACCCTCGATCGAGTTCCCCTTCGCCCGCAGGTAGCGGTAGCCGGCCTCGCGCCCGGTGAAGTCGACCAGCTCCGGCCGGCGCAGCGTCCAGTCGTCGTAGCGCAGGCCGTCCTCGGCGAGCATCTCGACCTCCAGGCCGGACAGTGCCTGGGACAGCCGCGCGAACGCGAGCTTCATCGCCGAGCCCTCGGGACCGGGCGAGCCGACCGCGAGCTGCTGACGCAGCCGCATTCCGGCCAGCCGCAACGCCTCCGACTGCACCCACAGGTCGAGCAGCCGGTCGTGCAGCTCGGGCGTGCGGACGTCGGGGCGGTCGCGCCAGGTGCCGGCGACCGCGCCGATCATGCCGCCCTCGCGCGGCGTGGGTCGCCCGCCGATCGCGACGCGCTCGTTCATCAGCGTGGTCTGCGCGACCTTCCAGCCCTCGCCGACCTCGCCGAGCCGGTCGGCGTCCGGGATCCACGCGTCGGTCATGAAGACCTCGTTGAACTCCGCCTCGCCGGTGATCTGGCGCAGCGGCCGGACCTCGACGCCCGGCTGTTTCATGTCGAGGACGAAGTAGGAGAGACCGGCGTGCTTGGGCAGGTCCGGGTCGGTGCGGGCGAGCAGGATCGCCCAGCGGGAGTTGTGCGCGCTGGAGGTCCACACCTTCTGACCGGTGAGCCGCCAGCCGTCGACGCCGTCGTTCGTGTCGGGCACCGCCCGGGTGCCCGCGGCCGCGAGGTCGGATCCGGCGCCCGGCTCGGAGAACAGCTGGCACCACACCTCGTCGCCGGTCCACAGTGGACGAAGGAGCCGTCGCTTCAGCTCGTCGGTGCCGAAGGCGAGGATGGTCGGCGCCGCCATGCCGAGCCCGATGCCGATCCGCCGCGGGTCGTTGTCGGGCGTGCCGGCCAGCTCCGCCTCGACGACGTTCTGCAGCTCCCGGGCGAGCCCGAGCCCGCCGAGCCCCTCGGGGAAGTGCACCCAGGCGAGGCCGGCGTCGAAGCGCGCCCGCAGGAAGTCGATCCGGTCCATGGTGGACGGATCGTTGGCGGCCAGGAACTCGCGTGTCCGCTCGCGCAGCGCCTCGGCGGTCATGGCACGTACAGCGCCATCGACTCGGCGACGCACGCGGGTTTCTCGCTGCCCTCGATCTCCACCGTCATGCGGACGGTCACCTGCTTACCCTGTGGTTTGTCCACGACGTCGACGAGGTCGGCGCCCGCCCGCACCCGTGAGCCGACCGGCACGACGGAGGGGAAGCGGACCTTGCCGAGGCCGTAGTTGATGCCCATGCTGATGCCGTCCACGTGGTAGATCTGCTTGCCCAGCATGGGAATCAGGCTCAGCGTCAGGTACCCGTGGGCGATCGTGGTGCCGAACGGGCCCTGTGCGGCCTTCTCGGCGTCGACGTGGATCCACTGGTGGTCGCCGGTGGCGTCGGCGAACTGGTCGATCCGGTCCTGGGTCACCTCGAGCCAGTCGCCCGTGCCGAGGTGCTCGCCCTTGGCCGCGGCCAGCTCGTCGAGGTTCGCGAAGGTGCGCATGTGTCAGTCCTTGGGTCCGCCGGCCACGTAGATGACCTGGCCGGAGATGAAGCCGGACTCCTCGCCGGCGAGGAACGAGACCAGCGCGGCGATGTCGGCGGGCTGGCCGACGCGCTGGACCGGGATCATTGCCGCGGCGCCCTTCTTGAAGTCCTCGAACTCGACGCCGAGCCGCTGGGCCGTGGCCGCGGTCATGTCCGTCTCGATGAACCCGGGGGCGATCGCGTTGACCGTGACGCCGAACTTGCCGAGCTCGATGGCGAGGGTCTTGGTGAGGCCCTGCATGCCGGCCTTGGCGGTGGAGTAGTTGGCTTGGCCGCGGTTGCCGAGGGCGGAGGTGCTGGAGAGGTTGACGACGCGGCCCCAGCCCTGCTCGGTCTGGTGCTTCTGCACCTCGCGGCTCACCAGGAACGCGCCGCGCAGGTGCACGCCGAGGACGGAGTCCCAGTCGTCCTCGGTCATCTTGAACAGCAGGTTGTCGCGGGTGATCCCGGCGTTGTTGACCAGGACGGTCGGCGGGCCGAGCTCCTGTGCGACCCGTCCGACGGCGGCCTTGACGGCCGCGGAGTCGGTGACGTCGGCGCCGATCCCGATGGCCTGGCCACCCTTGTTCGTGATCGCCTCGACGGTGTCCGCGCAGGAGTCCTCGGTGAGGTCGACGACCCCCACGGCGAAGCCGTCCTGAGCGAGTCGCTGGGCGACCGCCGCCCCGATGCCTCGAGCGGCACCGGTGACGATCGCGACACGGGAGTGGGCCACGGCGTTGTTCCTCCACGGTTGGGTAGGCGACTAAGCAAGCGCTTAGGAAGCTACCTCGGTGGGGGAGCGGTCGGCAACATCCGTGTGAGCTACCAGTCGAAGCCGCCCGGCTTCTCGTTGCGGTCGGCGATCAGGCCCGCCAGGGTGGCGATCGCGATCTCGGCCGGAGTTCGCGAGCCGATGTTGAGGCCGATGGGCCGGTGGACGCGTGCGATGTCGTCCTCCGCGACGCCCAGGTCCTTCAACGCGGCCACGTGCGGGCCCGGGTGGCGGGGGTTGCCCATGATGCCGACCCACCGCACCTCGAGCGCCAGCGCGTCCCTCAGGTAGAGGCCCAGCTCGGGGCGGTGGTGGTCGGTGACGACCACGTCCGTGTCCCCGTCGATGTCGGTCGGGAGGTTGGGGAGGACCATCGTCTCGGCGTCCTCCTCGTTCGTCACCCGGCCCCGCTCGGGCTCGACGAGAGTGGTGCGGTAGCCGAGGTCGCGGCCGTAGCGGAGGAGGTGTTCCGCGACGGGCGAGGCGAACACCGCCACCAGCGTGCGCGTCTCCGGCAGTGCTCGCTCGTAGCCGTGCGCGATGGCGTCGCCGTGCGCGACGGCACAGTTCGGGTCGGTCTCCATGAGCCTAGGGTGACACGCGTGCCAGCGAATCACACGTTGCCGTACAACGGGTTGCGGCTCGACCGCGCGGGCGCTCGGCGGGGTGACCCCGGCTGGCTGGACCGCGTCCGGACGCACCCGGACGCCCGCGCGCTCGCCTTCCGCCGCGACGCGTGCCTCACCGCCGAGGGGCGGCCGGTCACCGTCGAGCCCGACGCCGCCGCGGTGTTCCTCGGGCTGGACGGGGAGGCGGGCGTGTTCGCCGTCGATCTGTCCGATATGGACGAATCCGCCGCACTGCGGGTGGCGCGGGCGGACACCGTGACCGACGTGCGCGCGCTCTTCGGCGCACTCGACGCGCAGGAGGCCGCGACCCTCGCCTACGGCCGCGGCATGCTCCACTGGGCGCGCAACCAACGTTTCTGCGGGGCGTGTGGGCAGTCCACCGAGGTGCGCCACGCCGGCCACCAGCGGTACTGCCCGGCCTGCGACCGGCTGCTGTTCCCGCGCATCGAGCCCGCGGTGATCATGCTCGTCGAGGCGCCCGGCCCGCCGCGCCGCTGTCTGCTCGCCCGGCACCGGGGCGCCGCGCCGAACGCGTACTCCACCCTCGCCGGCTTCGTCGAGATCGGCGAGAGCCTCGAGGACGCGGTGCGCCGCGAGCTCGTCGAGGAGGCCGGCGTCCGGGTCGGTTCCGTGCGCTACCAGGCATCCCAGGCGTGGCCGTTCCCGTCCGGGCTGATGGTCGGCTTCCGGGCCGTCGCCGAGTCCGACGAGGTGGCCGTCGACCACGAGGAGCTGCTCGAGGCCCGCTGGTTCACCCCCGACGACGTGCTCGACCTGCTCGCCGCGCACCGGGAGCAGGGCCGCGACCGGCCGGACTCCATCGAGGCGTACCTCATCCAGACCTGGCTCGACGAGGCGTAACTCGTTTGCGGGGCGGCCGGGCCTGGCCCGAGGATCGCCGCATGGGGCGCGACTTCGACGAGCTGGTGGCCGAGGCCGAGGCGGCACCAGTCGACGGCTGGGACTTCTCCTGGCTCGACGGCCGTGCCACCGAGGAGCGCCCGTCGTGGGGGTACGCCCGGCTGATGGCGGCGCGGCTCGCCGGCGCCCGCACGGCGCTGGACATCCAGACCGGCGGCGGCGAGGTGCTCGCCACGGCGCCGCGGCTGCCGCCGGTGACCGTCGCGACCGAGGGCTGGCCGCCCAACCTCGGGCTGGCCGCCGCACGCCTGCGGCCACGAGGGGTGACCGTGGTGGCGGACCGGGACGAGCCGCCGCTCCCGTTCACCGGCGACGCGTTCGAACTGGTCGTGAGCCGGCATCCGACGCGCATCTGGTGGGCGGAGATCGCCCGGGTGTTGCGGCCCGGCGGCACCTACCTGTCGCAGGGGATCGGTCCGGCCAGCGTGTTCGAGCTGGTCGAGTACTTCCGTGGTCCCCAGCCACAGCACGGCCGCGACGGGCAGCCGGACCGCACGGGAGCCGGTGCGCGGGCCGCCGGGCTCGAGGTCGTGAACCTGCGCATGGAACGGCTGCGCACCGAGTTCCACGACATCGGCGCGGTGGTCTACTTCCTGCGCAAGGTCGTCTGGATGGTGCCCGGCTTCACGGTGGCGGCCTACCGCTCGCGGCTGCGCGAGCTGCACGACCTCATCGAGGCCGAGGGCCCGTTCCGCGCCCACGCGAGCAGGATCCTGGTCGAGGCGCGCAAACCCTGGAGCGTGGTCAGCGCGTCATCGCGGCGCGACGGCTGATCGGGGTCAGGTTGGCCTCCCGCGTGCAGGGGTCGTCGAGTGGAGCCTCGGTGTGGTCGACGTCGTCTCCCGTTGGTGGGCGGCCGCAGTGCGGACACGAGCACGTATCGCTCATATGTTCGACTCTACTCATGATCGCGGTGCCCGGCAAGAAACCCGGCCGGGGGTTTGGACCAGGGCCGGCGCGGGGGACACTTGGACCTGGAGGTGACGGCATGCGCTTCCGGGATCGGGTGGACGCCGGCCGCCGGCTGGCCGGGCACCTGGATCATCTGCGGGCCGAGAACCCGCTCGTGCTCGGCTTACCTCGGGGCGGCGTCCCGGTCGCCGCCGAGATCGCCGCCGCGCTCGAGGCACCGCTGGACATCGTGCTCGTGCGCAAGATCGGCGCCCCGCAGCGCCAGGAGCTGGCCGTGGGCGCCGTCGGCGAGGACGGCGTGACCGTGCGGAACGAGGCGGTGCTCACCGAGCTGGACCTGTCCTGGGCGGACCTCACCGGCCAGGTCGACCGCGAGCGGGCGGAGATCGCCCGGCGGGCGACCACGCTGCGCCCTCGGCCGCGGCCGAGCCTGCGCGACCGGACCGTGGTCCTGGTCGACGACGGGATCGCCACCGGCGCGACGGTGGTCGCCGCGATCCGGGTGGTCCGCCGGCTCGGGGCCCGGCGCATCGTGCTCGTGGTCCCGGTGGCCCCACCAGACACGGTCGCGCGGCTGCGCGACATCGCCGACGAGGTGTGGTGCGGCATGACGCCGAACCGCTTCCTCGCGGTCGGCCAGTGGTACGAGGACTTCCGGCAGGTCAGCGACGAGCACGTCCGCGAGCTCCTCGCGGCGGCCCCGCCGGACGCCTCCATCGGCGAGCCGGTCGTGGTGGCCGGCCACCTGCCGGGCGCCCTGTCGGTGCCCGCGGGCGCGGCCGGGATCGTCGTGTTCGCGCACGGCAGCGGCAGCGGGCGCAACAGTCCGCGGAACCGGACCGTGGCCGGCTCGCTGTACGCGGCCGGGTTCGGCACGGTGCTGGTCGACCTGCTCGACGAGGTGGAGGCGGGCGACCGCGCCAAGGTGTTCGACATCGACCTGCTGGCCTCGCGGCTGCGCGCGGCGGTCGACCTCGTGCGCGACGACCCGCGGCTGGCCGGGCTGCCGGTGTGCCTGTTCGGCGCGAGCACGGGCGCGGCGGCGGCGCTGCGGGCGGCCGCGGCCCCCGACGCGAAGGTGTCGGCGGTCGTGTCGCGCGGCGGGCGGCCCGACCTCGCGGGGGACGCGCTCGCCGCGGTCGACTCCCCGACGCTGCTCATCGTGGGCGGGCGCGACGAGCAGGTGCTGGAGCTGAACACGAAGGCGCGGGAGCGGATGCGCTGCCGGACCGAGCTCGCCGTCGTGCCCGGCGCGAGTCACCTCTTCGAGGAGCCGGGCGCACTGGAGAAGGTCGCCGAGCTGGCGACGAGCTGGTTCCAGGACAGCCTGCGCCCGGGGTTCACAGCTGGCCCGCCGCGGTGATCGTCACCGCCGCGGTGCCCTGCTCGTCGGACTCGGCGAGGTCGATCTCCGCGGTGAAGCCCCAGTCGTGGTCGCCGGCGGGGTCGTCGAAGATCTGACGGACGAGCCAACGGTCGGGCCGCTGGTCGATCATCAGGAACCGCGGCCCGCGCGCGTCCGGACCGGTGCCGATCTCGTCGTGCTCGTCGAAGTACGGCTCCACCGCGTCCGCCCACGCGTCGGCGTTCCACCCGGACTCGGCGTCCAGCGCGCCCAGCTCGGCGTAGTCCTGCCGGGCGGCGAGCTGCACGCGGTGGAACAGCGCGTTGCGCACGAGCACCCGGAACGCCCGCGTGTTCGCGGTGACCGCCGGCGCCCGGTCGTCCGGAGTGGACTCCTGGTCGGCGTCCGGGTTGGTCAGCTTCTCCCACTCGTCCAGCAGGCTCGAGTCGACCTGGCGAACCAGCTCGCCCAGCCACTCGGTCAGGTCCGCCAGCTCCTCGGTCTTCGCCTCCTCCGGGACGGTCTGGCGCAGTGCCTTGTAGGCGTCGGCGAGGTAGCGCAGCACCAGGCCCTCGCCGCGGGCGAGCTGGTAGAAGGCGACGTACTCGACGAACGTCATCGCCCGCTCGTACATGTCGCGGGCCACCGACTTCGGCGACAGGTGGTAGTCGGCCACCCACGGATGCCCGCGCCGATAGGTCTCGTAGGCCGCGTGCAGCAGCTCCTCGAGCGGCTTCGGATGCGACACGTCCTCCAGCAGCGCCATCCGGTCGTCGTACTCGATGCCCTCGGCCTTCATGGCCTGCACGGCCTCGCCGCGCGCCTTGAACTGCTGCGCCGACAACACCTGCCGCGGATCCTCCAAAGTGGACTCGATGACCGACAGCACGTCCAGCGGGTAGGCCGGGTCGTCCCGGTCCAGCAGCTCGATCGTGGCCAGCGCCAACGGGGACAGCGGCTGGTTCAACGCGAAGTCCAGCTGCAGGTCGACGGTCAGCCGCGCGCGCCGGCCCTGCTCGTCGGGCGTGTCGAGCTGCTCCACGACGCCGGCGGCGAGCAGCGCGCGGTAGATCGCGATGGCCCGGCGGATCAGCTTGCGCTGGACCGGCCGGTCCTCGTGGTTGTCCTCGAGCAGGTGGCGCATCGCGGCGAACGCGTCGCCGGGGCGGCCGATCACGTTCAGCAGCATCGCATGGGTGACGGTGAAGCTCGACGTGAGCGGCTCCGGCTCGGCCTCCACGAGACGCTGGAAAGTCGGCTCGCCCCAACCGATCGAGCCCTCCGGCGGCTTCTTGCGCACGACCTTGCGCCGCTTCTTCGGGTCGTCGCCGGCCTTGGCGAGGGCCTTCTCGTTCTCGACCACGTGATCGGGTGCCTGCACCACGACGTTGCCCACCGTGTCGTAGCCCGCCCGGCCCGCGCGGCCGGCGATCTGGTGGAACTCCCGAGCCTTGAGCAGCCGCACCTTCTGTCCGTCGTACTTGGACAGTGCGGTGAAGATGACCGTCCTGATCGGCACGTTGATGCCGACGCCGAGCGTGTCCGTGCCGCAGACGATCTTCATGAGCCCGGCCTGCGCGAGCCGCTCCACGAGCCGGCGGTACTTGGGCAGCATGCCCGCGTGGTGCACGCCGATGCCGTGGCGCACCAGCCGGGACAGCGTCTTGCCGAACCCGGCGGTGAAGCGGAAGTTCCCGATCAGCTTGGCGATCTCGTCCTTCTCCGCGCGGCTGCACACGTTGATGCTCATCAGCGACTGCGCCCGCTCCAGCGCCGAGGCCTGGGTGAAGTGCACGACGTAGAGCGGCGCCTGACCGGTGGTCAGCAGCTCCTCGATGGTCTCGTGCAACGGGGTCAGCCGGAACGAGTAGAACAGCGGGACCGGCCGCTGGGCCGAGGTGACGATCGCGGTCGGCCGCCCGGTGCGCCGGGTCAGGTCCTCCTCGAACCGGCGCACGTCGCCCAGCGTCGCCGACATGAGCAGGAACTGCGCGCGCGGCAGCTCCAGCAGCGGCACCTGCCACGCCCAGCCGCGGTCGGGCTCGGCGTAGAAGTGGAACTCGTCCATGACGACCTGGCCGACGTCGGCGGCCGCGCCCTCGCGCAGCGCGATGTTGGCGAGGATCTCGGCGGTGCAGCAGATGATCGGCGCGGCCGGGTTGACGCTCGAGTCGCCGGTCAGCATGCCCACGTTGACCGCGCCGAAGACGTCGCACAGCGCGAAGAACTTCTCCGACACGAGGGCCTTGATCGGCGCCGTGTAGAAGGTGCGCTTGTTGCTCGCGAGCGCGGCGAAGTGCGCGCCGACGGCGACCATGCTCTTGCCGGACCCGGTCGGCGTCGAGAGGATCACGTTCGACCCGGAGACGATCTCGATCATCGCCTCCTGCTGCGCGGGGTACAGCGTGAGGCCCTGTTCCTCCGCCCAGGTGTTGAACGCGTCGAACAGGGTGTCCGGGTCGGGATCGGCCGGCAGTGCCCGGATGAGCGGGGCCTCGGTGAGTGTCATGGTGACGTCGATCGTGCCTGATCGACGCGGGTTCGTCCCACCCGGTCGGGCTTCCCGCGGCGAGAAGTCACGCCCGGCGCAGGGTGATGCGGGTCCAGGCGCCGAGGTAGACGCGGTCGCCCTCGGTGAGAGGGCGAGGAGTGTTCGGGCGCATCGGGTCGGGCTCGTCGTTAAGCGTCGTGCCGTTCGCCGAGTCGAGGTCCACCACGGACCAACTGCCGTCGTCCTGCGCCAGCAGCAGCGCGTGCAGGTGCGAGACGCCAGGGTCCTCGGGCGGACCGGTGAGGTCGATGTCCGGGTCGATGCCCCGGCTGCGGCTCTGCCGCCCGATGCTGACCTGCTTGCCCTGCAACGGAAAGTGCCGGTCCGGGCAGTACGGCGGGAACTTGATGCCGCCGGCGTCGGGCCCATCGGCGGCCATCACCGAGTCGAAGTACGCCCGGTCGGCGCTGACGGTCGCCCGCCACGCGGCCGGCGGCTCGGGCGCACCCGACGTGGCGACTCCTGACGGGGCGGCCGGCGCGGCGGCGGGCGTGCCTGTGGGGGTGGCAGTGGGCGTGCCGGTGGGCGCCGGGACGGCGGCCGCCGCGGGCGGGGGA
>NZ_JBOHGA010000175.1:0-13808 GCF_050699915.1 Actinophytocola sp. | reverse complement strand
GGAACGCGCCGACCGCGTGCACGACGTCCGCGATGCCGGCGAGCGCGGCGCGGATCCCGGCCAGCGGCGACACCGGCGCGGCCGGGTACACGCCCGCGCTGCCGCCGCCCTGGATCCGCGCGGTGACGGCGTTCCAGCCGAGCACGGCGACCCGGCGCAGCGCGGTGGGGTCGAGCGGCAGCAGCCCGGTGTTGCGCACCAGCACCGCGCTCGCCGCGACCGTCTCGCGCAGCAACGCCTCCGGCGCGTCCGTTGTGGACACTGCGGGCTCGGGCGCGGACACTGTCACGGGCGTGCCGAGCGCGCCCACCTGCTCGGCCAGCCGCAGCAGCCGCAGCACCTTGTCGTCCACGGTGGACTCCGGAACGTCACCGGCGCGCACCGCGGCCACCAGCCGCTTGCCCCACGGCCCGCGCGGCCCGGGCATCACGAGGTCCTGCGCGGCGCGGGCGGAGGGCACCGTCGAGCCCACCGCGCCCCAGTCCGACACCACCGGCCCGGCGAAGCCCCACTCCCGCTTCAACGGGTCCGCGAGCAGCGGGCTCTGCGACATCGGCGCACCGTTGACCCCGTTGTAGGCCGACATCACGACCCGCACGCCGGCGGCCGCCGCCGCCTCGAACGGCACCAGGTAAACCTCGCGCAGCACCCGCTGCGCCACGGCGACGTCGAGCGTCATGCGCTCGGTCTCCGAGTCGTTGGCCACGTAGTGCTTCGCGGTCGCCGCCACGCCGCCGGCCTGCACGCCGCGCACGTAGGCCGCGCCGGTCCACGCGGTCAGCCACGGATCCTCGCTGTAGCACTCGAAGTGCCGGCCACCGGCCGGCGAGCGGTGCAGGTTCAGCGTCGGCGCGAGCAGCACGTCCACGCCCTTGCGCCGCGCCTCCGCGGCGAGCAGGCGACCCAGTCGCTCGACGAGCGGGGCCGACCAGGTGGCGGCGAGCGCGGTCGGCGACGGCAGCACGAGCGAGGTATCCCGCTCGTCCCACCGCTCGCCGCGCACCCCGACCGGCCCGTCCGACATCACCACCGAGCGCAGCCCGATCGCGGGCTCCGCGGGCAGCCGCCACGGCGTCGCGCCGGTCAGCAGCCGGACCTTCTGCTCGACGGTCAGCTTGCCCACCAGCCGTCGCAGTTCCTCCGCACTCACCGCTGCCCCTTCAGGTCATGGCCGGCCGCGCGGGCCGGCGCGCGTCCGCCCCGAGCGTCAGCAGCGCGTCGACCGGCAGCGTGGCCGCGCCGACCGCGACCGCGTCCGGCCCGAGCTGGCAGAGCTCGATCGAGGTCTGCTCGTAGGCGTGCCGCAGCGCGTGGCTCGCGGTCGCCGTGCGGATCTCGGGCAGCAGCCGGGTACCCAGCGCGAGCCCGGCCCAGCCGCCGAGCACGATCCGTTCGGGGTTGAACAGGTTGACGAGGTTCGCGATGCCCGCCCCGAGGTAGCCGACGGTCTCCTCGAGCACGCGGGCCGCCGTCGCCGACCGGTCCGCCGAGGCGAGCAGGAAGTCCAGCTGGGACTGCTCGTCCGGCCGGGGCACCGCCCGCCCGCCGCGCGCCCGGCGGAAGCGGTCGAGGACGCCCTCGGCGCCGACGTAGGCCTCCAGGCACCCGGCCGAGCCGCAGCGGCACTGCCGCCCGCCGTACACCAGCGTGGTGTGTCCCCACTCCCCCGCGCTGCTCGTGGAGCCGCGGTAGGTGCTGCCGTCGGCGATCACCGTGGCGCCCACCCCGGAACCGATCAGCGCGATCACCGCGTGCCGGGCCCCGCGGCCGGCGCCGAACCACATCTCCGCCTGCCCCTGGGTCTTCGCCCCGTTCTCCACGTACAGCGGCGCCCGCACCCCGCACTCGCGCACCAGGTCCGCGAGCGGGATCCCGTCCCAGCCGATGGCCTGCGCGTGCACCCGGACCGGGTCGCCCTGCTCGACGGTGCCCGGCACGCCGATGCCCACGCCCAGCACGTCCGCCTCGGCCAGGCCGGCCTTGCCGAGCAGCTCCTCGAGGCCGGCCGCGATGAGCGGGCCGACCAGCGACGGGTCGGGCTGGGGCGGCGGCAGCGGCCGGTCGACGGCGGCCAGCCGGTTCATGCCGAGGTCGAACAGCTCCATCGTCACGCCGGTCTCGCCCACGTCGACGCCGATCACGCTGCCGTAGTCCGGGTTCACCCGCAGCAGCACGCGCGGCCGGCCGCCGTCGGACTCGACCAGGCCGGCCTCGACCACCAGACCGTCGTCGACCATCTCGCCGACCACGTTGCTGACCGTCGCCGCGGACAGACCGGTGCGCCGGCCCAGCTCGTGGCGGCTCAGCGGCCCCTCGAAGAACAGCGTCGACAGCAGCGTCGACCGGTTGTGCCGCCGCAGGTCCCGCACTGTGGCGCGCCTCGGCTCCATGAACTCGTCCCCTCCCGCCCTGGCCTCCGCAAGCCTAGCCGGACCCGACGATAGTTCATCTCATGGCTTATTTCGTAGCTTAAATTTAGACTAAATCCGTTACCTGACCGTTATTGACGTGACCCGGCTCACCCGGTTGACTCCGAGCCAACGGGTAGCGCGCGCGCTCGCGTTCCCTTCCCCGACAAAGGAGTCCGGTCTCATGCGACTCAGGCGAAAGACCGTGGCCGTCACCGCCGCGTTACTGCTCACCGCCGGTCTCGCGGCGTGCGGCGACGGCAAGACCGACGCCGGCGGCAGCCCGAACGGCGTGCTCAACGTCGGCATGCCGAACGGCCCGCAGACGGAGAACCACAATCCGTTCCTCCCCTCCAGCTCGAGCAACTCGCTCGGCTACCGCTGGGCGCTCTACGAGCCGCTCGTGATGACCAACCAGGTCAAGCCGACGGATGAGGGCAAGCCCTGGCTCGCCGGCGAGTGGAGCTGGGCGGACAACTACCGCACCCTCGAGCTGACCATCCGCGACAACGCGACGTGGTCCGACGGCAAGCCGGTGACCGGCGGCGACATCGCCTACACGTTCACGCTGCTGAAGGAGACGCCGGCGCTGAACATCAACGCCATCCCGTACGAGAAGGCGACCGCGGACGGCAACAAGGTCACCGTCACGTTCGCGAGCTCCCAGTTCGTGAACCAGATGGACATCCTCACCCAGACGCCGATGGTGCCCGAGCACGTCTGGTCGAAGATGTCCGACCCGGCCACCGACACCGTGAAGAAGCCGGTCGGCTCCGGCCCGTACACGCTGAAGTCCTTCACGCCGCAGACCGTCACGCTGACCGTGCGCGACGAGTACTGGCAGGACCTCCCTCAGGTCAAGGAGCTGCGCTACACGTCGTATAACGACAACAACGCGCAGACCACCGCGCTCGCGAACGGCTCGTCGGAGTGGGCGTTCACCTTCATCTCGAACTACAAGGCCGTCTATGTCGACAAGGACCCCGAGCACCACAAGCTGTGGTTCCCACCGGTGCTCGCCGCGCACGGCCTGTTCCTCAACACCGAGCTCAAGCCGTTCGACGACCCGGTGCTGCGCCGCGCGATGAACATGGTCATCAACCGCAACGACGTGTTCATGCAGGGCGAGGCGGGCTACTTCTACCCGGAGATCAAGAACGTCACCGGCATCCCGACGCCGGCCGGCGACCCGTTCCTGTCCGACGAGTACAAGGGCCAGGAGTTCGAGGTCGACGTCGAGGGCGCCAAGCAGCTGCTCACCGACAACGGCTACACCTACGCCGGCGACAAGCTGACGGACAAGACCGGCAAGCCGGTCAAGCTCACGATGTCCAACCCGGCCGGCTGGTCGGACTACATCACCACGCTCGAGATCCTTAAGGACAACTTCTCCGAGCTCGGCATCGACGCGGCGGTCGACAAGGCCAACCAGGACACCTGGACCACCAACGTCGACACGGGCCAGTTCGAGGCCGCGATGCACTGGACCAACAACGGCGCGACCCCGTTCGACCTCTACCAGTCCATGATGGACGGTGCGCTGTACAAGCCGACCGGCGAGTCCGGCGTGAACGGCAACTGGGGCCGGTTCCGCAACGCGGACGCGACCGCGGCGCTCGACCAGTACGCGAACGCGGCCGACGACTCGACCCGCGAGGCGGCGATGGACGAGCTGCAGAAGCTCTACGTCGAGCAGGCGCCCGTGCTGATCACCGGTGCGGCGAACGCCGGTGGCGAGTACAGCACGAAGAACTGGGTCGGCTGGCCCGACGAGAACAACCAGTACGCGCCGGCCCAGCCGACGCAGCCGAACGCGCTCGACATCATCCTGCACCTGAAGCCGGCCTCGTAGGTCGACGTGACCGCGGCGACCAAGCCCACCGCTTCCGACACCACCGACGTGGTGCTGGAGGCGGTGGGCCTCACCAAGCACTTCCCCATCCGGCGACGGTTGCGGACCCTGTTCGCGAAGCAGCGCGCCGTCCACGCCGTCGAACAGATCGACCTGGTGCTGCGCAAGGGTCGGGTCACCGCCATGGTCGGCGAGTCCGGATCCGGCAAGTCGACCGTCGCTCGCCTGTTGGCACAGCTCGTGCGGCAGACCGACGGTCAGGTCCTGCTGCACGGCGACCCCGTGCGAGCCAAGGGCCGGCGGTTCCGCGCCTACTGCCGGCGCGTCCAGATGGTCTTCCAGGACCCGTTCGCGTCGCTGAACCCGATCCACACCGTGCGCTACCACCTGACGCGCGCGCTGCGGATCCACCGCAGCGACGCCACCGCCGAGGAGCTGCTGACCCGGGTGGCGCTGACGCCGCCGGAGCGTTTCCTGTCGAAGTTCCCGCACGAGCTGTCCGGCGGGCAGCGGCAGCGGGTGGCGATCGCACGGGCGCTCGCCGCCGGGCCGGAGGCGCTGCTCGCCGACGAGCCGGTGTCCATGTTGGACGTCTCGATCCGGCTGGGCGTGCTGAACCTGTTGCGGGACCTGCGGGAGCGCCTCAACCTGGCGATCCTCTACATCACCCACGACATCGCGTCCGCGCGGTACTTCGCCGACGAGGTGCTCGTGATGTACGCGGGCCAGGTCGTCGAGGGCGGTGGCGGCGAGGCGGTGACCCAGCACGCCGCGCACCCCTACACCCGCCTGTTGATCGCGTCGGCGCCGGACCCGGACCGGATCGCGGGCGCCGAGGTCGGGGTCGCGGACCTCGGCGGCGGCGAGCCGCCAAGTCTGATCGCGCCACCGGCGGGCTGCCGGTTCCACCCGCGCTGTCCGCACGTCATGGTCCGCTGTCGCACCGAGGCGCCGCCGCGCCTGGCCGTGGAGTCCAACGGCGACGGGCCGCACTGGGCGGCGTGCTGGCTCTACGACGCGAACACCGTGTCGGCGGAGGAGGCGGCCGACTGATGGGCTACCTCCTGCGGCGCATCGGGTTCTACGTGTTCACCGCGTGGGCCGCGATCACCATCAACTTCCTCCTCCCGAGGCTCATCCCCGGCGACCCCGTCCAGTCGCTGATCGCGCGGGCGCGCGGCCAGCTGGACGCGACGGCCATCCAGTCGCTCTACATCCTCTTCGGGCTCGACCAGGACAAGAGCCTCGTCGAGCAGTACCTCACCTACGTCGGCCAGCTCTTCCGCGGCGACCTTGGCCTGTCGTTCACGTTCTTCCCGACGCCGGTGTCGGAGGTGCTGTCCGACTCGCTGCCCTGGACGCTCGGGCTGGTCGGCATCACCACGGTCATCAGCTTCCTGCTCGGCACGTTCATGGGCGTGCTCGCCGGCTGGTGGCGCGGGTCCTGGGCGGACGTGCTGATGCCGGTGACGACGTTCCTGTCGTCCATCCCCTACTTCTGGCTCGGCCTGATCGCGATCACGCTGCTCGCCGACCAGGGCGGCGCGTTCCCCTCGTCCGGCGGCTACGACCCCGGCGTCGTGCCCAGCTGGGACATGGACTTCGTGTGGAGTGCGGTCTACCACAGCGTCCTGCCCGCGATCACGATCCTTGTCACGTCGATGAGCGGCTGGGTCCTGTCGATGCGGAACATGATGTTGACCGTGTCCTCGGAGGACTACATCACGGTCGCGCACGCCAAGGGCCTGTCCGAACGCCGCGTCATGGTCGGCTACGCGGCCCGCAACGCGTTGCTGCCCAACGTGTCCGGGTTCGCGCTGTCGCTCGGCCTGATCGTCGGCGGCACGCTGCTCGTGGAGATCGTGTTCTCCTACCCCGGCGTCGGGTTCCAGCTGTTCCAGGCCGTCGGCGCGAAGGACTACCCGCTGGTGCAGGGCATCTTCCTGATCATCACGCTGTCGGTGCTGGTCGCGAACCTGCTCGCGGACCTGATCTACCTCCTGCTGGACCCGCGCACCCGGAAGGAGGGCTGAGCCGTGGCACTGCCCGCACCCGAGGTGATGACGGCCGCGCCTCTGGCGCCGGTCCGCAAGAAGCGTCGGCAGCTGCGGTTGTTCGCCAACCGCAAGGCCATGATCGGCCTCGGCGTCCTCGGCTTCTTCTGTCTGCTGGCGGTCTTCGGGCCGATGGTCGCGCCCTACGAACCCGGCGAGCGCGGTCCGGACCTGTTGGTGCCGCCCAACTCCGACCACTGGTTCGGCACCACGCACCTCGGCCAGGACCTGTTCAGCCAGATGCTCGACGGCTCCCGCAGCGTGTTGCTCGTCGGGATCGTGGCCGGTGTCGTGGCGACCGTGCTCGGGATCCTGGTCGGCGTGACGTCCGGCTACCTGTCCGGGATCGGCTCGGAGAGCCTGTCCGCGCTGTCCAACGTGTTCCTGGTGATCCCGGCGCTGCCACTGATCCTGATCATCACGCTGTCGCTGCCGGACACCGACGACATGACGATCGCGCTCGTGATCGGCTGCACGTCGTGGGCGTGGGGGGCGCGCGTACTGCGGGCGCAGACGCTTTCGCTGCGGCGCCGGGACTACGTCGAGGCGGCGCGGGCGACCGGCGAGTCGACGTGGCGGATCATCGGGTTCGAGATCCTGCCGAACCTGACCGCGGTGATCGCGGCCAGCTTCATCGGCACGGTGATCTTCGCGGTGCTGTCGGAGATCACGCTCGCGTTCATCGGCGTGCCCGGGGTGTCCGAGTGGAACTGGGGCGCGATCCTGTTCTGGGCGCAGAGCCAGCAGGCGCTCGCGCAGGGCGCCTGGTGGTGGTTCGTGCCGCCGGGGCTCGCGATCGCGCTGCTGGGCACCGGCCTGGCGCTGCTGAACTTCGGCATCGACGAGTACGTCAACCCCCGCCTGCGCAGCAGCGCGGGCACGAAGGTCCACGGGGTGCGGATGCGCGTCGGGTTCACCCCAGTGCTGCGACGGGAGGCAGGTAGTTGAAGCAACTGGCGATCTTCGAAACCGTCACCTCAGGGGAACGTGACGCAACCCAGCCACCGGTGCGTGACCAAGTCGAACCTTCACCACCCAACGCCACCTACAGGGTTAATTTCGGGGAGGCGGAATGAGGCCTGTGCTGGAGATCGAGAACCTGGACGTCAGCTACGGGCTCGGCGACGAGGCCGTGCACGCGGTCCGGGACGTGAGCCTCACGCTCAACCGCGGCGAGGTGCTGGGCCTCGCGGGCGAGAGTGGCAGCGGGAAGTCCACGCTGGCGTACGGGATGCTCCGGCTGCTGCCGCCGCCCGGCGTGGTGACCGGCGGGCGGGTTCGTTACCACCCGCGCGACGGCGAGCCGATCGACCTGATGCGGCTGTCCACCGCGAAGCTGCGCCGGTTTCGCTGGTCGGAGATCTCGATCGTGTTCCAGGGCGCGATGAACTCGCTCAACCCCGTGCACACGATCTCCGCACAGCTGTGCGACGTGATCGCCGCGCACGAGCCGAGGACCAGCCGCGCGGTGCGGCAGTCCCGTGCGAAGGACCTGCTGAAGCTCGTCGGCATCACCGCCGACCGACTGGGCAGCTACCCACATCAGCTCTCCGGCGGCATGCGCCAGCGGGTGATGATCGCGATGGCGCTCGCGCTCGAGCCGCGCGTGGTCGTCATGGACGAGCCGACCACCGCGCTGGACGTCGTGATGCAGCGGCAGATCCTGGCCCAGCTGGTCGAGCTGCGCGAGCGGATCGGCTTCTCGGTCATGTTCATCACGCACGACCTGTCGCTGCTGGTGGAGTTCTCCGACCGGATCGCGATCATGTACGGCGGCCGGATCGTCGAGTCGGCGCCGGCCGCCGAGCTGTACCGCACGCCGCTGCACCCCTACAGCGACGGCCTGCTGCACTCGTTCCCCGCGCTGCGCGGGCCGCGCCGGGAGCTGACCGGCATCCCGGGCTCGCCGCCGGACCTGCGCGCGATGCCGTCGGGATGCGCGTTCCATCCCCGCTGCCCCAAGGCGTTCGAGCCGTGTGCCGACCTGTCGCCGGCGCTGGCGGCGCCACCGTCGGCCAGCGGCCGGTCGGTGGCCTGCTGGCTGCACACAACGGAGCGAGTCACAACCTGACCGGGGAGTGAACCAACACAACGGAGGATGGGATCTTGGACACGACTGCGGCCGTGGTGGAATCCGCGGCGGAGCTGGAGCTGATCGACGGCCTGCCCGCGGAGTTCCGGTGGGGTGTGGCGACCTCGGCGTACCAGATCGAGGGGGCGCACGACGAGGATGGGCGCGGGCCGTCCATCTGGGACACCTACTGCCGGACGCCGGGCATGGTGGAGGGCGGCGAGAACGGTGACGTGGCGTGCGACCACTACCACCGGATGCCCGCGGACGTCTCGCTGATCGCCTCGCTCGGGGTCGACGTCTACCGGTTCTCGGTGGCGTGGCCGCGGGTGCAGCCGGGCGGACGCGGCCCGGCGAACGCGCGGGGGCTCGCGTTCTACGACCGGCTGGTCGACGAGCTGCTGGAGTCCGGTGTGGACCCGTGGGTGACGTTGTACCACTGGGACCTGCCGCAGGAGCTGGAGGACGCGGGCGGCTGGCCCGCGCGGGACACCGCCTACCGGTTCGCCGACTACGCGATGATCGTGTTCGAGGCGCTGCAGGACCGGGTGCGCACGTGGACGACGCTGAACGAGCCGTGGTGCTCGGCGATGCTCGGCTACTGCGAGGGCCGCCAGGCGCCCGGGCGGCAGAGCTTCGACGACGCCATGGACGCGGTGCACCATCTGCTGCTGGGCCACGGGCTCGCCGCACAGCGGATGCGGGCGGCCGCGCGCAAGCCGATCGAACTGGGCATCACGCTGAACATGGGCACCTCGATGCCGGCGACCCGGTCGCTGGCCGACCAGGAGGCGGCGCGTCGGGCCGACGGGCTCGGGGCGCGGATCTACCTGGATCCCCTGCTGCGCGGACAGTACCCGGGCGACATCCTCGACGACCTGTCGGCGCGGGGCGTGAAGCTGCCGGTGGTCGACGGCGACCTGGCGATCATCAGCGAGCCGATCGACGTGCTCGGGGTGAACTACTACTCCTCGCACCTGGTGTCCGGTGTGGACTCCGCGGGCCGGACCGAGGACGCGGACGGGAACCCGGTGTCGTCCACGGTGCCCATGGGCCGTCCGGTGACGGCGATGGACTGGGAGATCGTGCCGGAGGGGTTCACCGACCTGCTGGTGCGGCTGTCCCGCGACTACCCGGGCGTGCCGATGGTGATCACGGAGAACGGCGCGGCGTTCGACGACGTGGCCGACGAGTCCGGCTACGTGGCCGACGCCGACCGGACCGGGTACCTGTCGTCGCACATCGCCGCCGTCGCCGCGGCCCGCCAGCGAGGGGCGGACGTGCGCGGCTACTTCGCCTGGTCGCTGCTGGACAACTTCGAATGGTCCTACGGCTACGCGAAGCGGTTCGGTCTGGTCCACGTGGACTACGAGACGCAGGTCCGCACCCCGAAGCAGAGCGCCCTCTGGTACCGAGACACGATCCGCCGCGTCCGGGGCGGCTAGCCTGCGACGGTGTCGTTCGTCGACGGCGTGGCCGACCGGCTCGCCGGCGTGCTCGTCGTCTCGCTCGGTGGGTCCCGGGCGCGGGGGACCCACCGGCCGGACAGCGGCGAGGTGTCCGAGCTGGGCGCGTGGGGCGGCGGGGTGTTCAACGGCGGCGCGTGGCTGACCGTCGACGGGCGGCGGGTCGACGTGCACTACCGCGACCTCGACGTCGTGGAGCTCGTCGGCGAGCCGGCGGTGCGCCGCGTGCTGCGCGGCGCGCTCTCCTGGCTCGAGTACCCCGACGCCCTGCGTGCCGAGGCGCCGCGGGTCTGGTGGCGCACGGCGGAGCTGGTGTTCGGCCGTGGTGGCCGTCGAGCGGGCGCACGCGCTGTGCGCCCGCTCGGTGCGCGCGGCTCAGCGGCGGTAGACGCCGAGCTCGAACAGCGAGTAGCCCCAACCGGTGCCGCGCTGGGTGGCGTGCACGCGCACGTACCGGCCGGACCCGGCGACGTCGACCGCGTCCACCCCGCCGTTGCCGGTCGTGGTGGCGTAGACCGTGCGCCAGGACGCGCCGTCGTCGGAGGACTGGATCTCGTACGCCCGGCCGTACGCGGCCTCCCACACCAGCTGCACGTGGTCGAAGGACTGCACCGAGCCGAGGTCGACCTGGATCCACTGTGGATCGCTCCAGTCGCTGGCCCAGCGGGTGGCGAGCGAGGCGTCGGTGGCCAGCGTCGGCAGGAACGGCGCGCCGTCGCCCTGGGCCTGGTACGACGACGCGGTCGTCGGCTTGTCCTGTGACAGCTTGGTTCCCGGCACGCTCGGCGGCACCACGCGGAACGACCTGGACTCGATGCCGACGTTGCCCCGACCGTCCCGGGCGTAGACGTACAGCTTCCACACGCCGAGCCGGTCGGGCGCGGTCACGGTGAACGGGTCACCGCCGGTGAACGACGCCGGCACCAGCGCGCCCGCGTTGTCGATGTACTTGCTGTTCACCATCAGCGCATAGGAGACCGGGTCGCCGTCCGGGTCGCTCGCGGCCACGTCGACGGTGAAGGTGCCGCCCGCGGGCACGTCGCCGAGGTCGGACATCGCGGAGATCACCGGCGGGGTGTTGGCCGGCGCCGCGCCGCCGTAGGTGCGCGCCACCGAGTAGTACGACAGCCGCCTCTCGTTGCCCGGCAACAGGTTGAACCACACGCCGCCGAAGTCCTGCTCGGTGCCGTAGTGGAACAACGTGCCGCCCAGCGCCACGCCGCCGTGGGACATCAGGCAGTTCCACGCGGCCGGGTACCCGTCGCGCTTCTCCACGTCGGTCGGCTCGCGCGGCACGCCGTTCGCGTCGTCGGGCACCTCCCACTCCCCGCGCGGGCCGCCCTCGGTGAGGATGTAGGGCTTGGTGTAGCCGCCGGCCTCCCAGTCGCGGCGGACGTCGCATACGGCGCCGTAGGAGTTGACCGCGTACAGGTCGAGGTCGGGCGCGTGCGCCTCGAGATAGGGCCAGGCGCCGGTCCACGCGTCGGTCGAGGTGACCGGGTGGTTGGGGTCCGCGGCGTGGATGGCGCGGGCGATCTCGTTGACGTGGCGGACGTAGGCGACCCGCTGGTCCTCGAGCTGGCTGCCGCCGAAGCAGTTCTGCATGCCGAGGATCGACTCGTTGCCGACGTTCCACATGAGCACGCCGGGATGTGCCTCGTACTCGTTCACCCAGCGGACGAACTCGGTGAGCGTGTTCTGCTTGTAGGTCGTGTCGGTGAGGTAGTCGACGCAGCCGCCGCTGCCCGGCCCGCCGCCGGGCTGCAGCCAGAACCCGTTGATCACCTTCACGCCGTTGGCCGCGGCGGCGTCGAGCAGCGGGCGGGTGGTGCCGTCTGTGCCCCACGTACGGACGGTGTTCACGCCCATCGCCCGCACGTCGGGCATGCGTGCCACGGCCTCGCCGACCGGTGGGCCCCAGGTCAGCCCCTTGACGGTGTAGGGCGAGCCGTCGACGGTGAGCTGCCAGGCGCCCTGTGACCCGCTCACCCGCACCACGCTCGGCGCGGCGCGGGCCGGGGTCGCGGCGACGGTGAGGGTGGCGGCGACGGTGACGAGCAGCGTCGCCAGCACGGCGAGCGGGGTGAGCGGGCGAACGCGCGTCATGGCGATCTCCTCGGCAGGGTTCGAGCAGGTTCGGAGAGCGCTCTCCCGCTCGTCTTCCGAGTGTCTCGGTGTTGTCAGCGGCATGTCAAGGGCGGTGTTGACAGGAAACCGCGTCTCCGTCACTCTGCTGGGAGAGCGCTCTCCCTCGATCTCTGCCGAGGAGGAGTCCATGAAACGACATCTGGCGCTGACGTTCGGCGTGCTCGCGGGCGCGCTGCTCGTGTCCGCGCCCGCGCACGCCGACGACCTCGTCACCCACCACGAGTTCCAGGTCAACTGCTCGGTGACACACCGGCTGCCCGACGACCCGATCGTGTTCCCCAACCTGCCGGGCGCGTCGCACGAGCACAGCTTCACCGGCAACACCACGACGAACGCACACTCCACACTGGACTCACTGCGCGGTGCCGGGCTGGGCGCGACGTCCTGCCTCGCGCCCGACGACCTGTCCGCGTACTGGTTCCCGACCGTGTTCGACGGGGACACCCCGGTGATCCCGAACTTCCGCCAGGTCATCTACTACAAGTCCGGCATCATCGACTACCAGGCGGTGCGCCCGTTCCCGCCCGGGCTCCGGTACGTGGTGGGCAGCAAGGACGCGACACTCGACGAGTTCCGCACCGCGCCGGGCCGCGTCGAGGGCTGGGAGTGCGGGGACAGCTTCTTCAACTGGGACTTCCCCACCCACTGTCCTGCCGGCACCCAGCTGAACATCCGCTACCAGGCCCCGAGCTGCTGGGACGGCGTGCACCTGGACTCGGCCGACCACAAGAGCCACATGGCCTACCCGGTCGACGGTTTCTGCCCGTCGAGCCACCCGAACCCGGTGCCGATGCTGGAGTTCAAGATCGCGTTCCCGGTCGACGGCGACATGTCGGCGGTGCGGCTGTCCAGCGGCCGCGGCTTCTCCTGGCACTACGACTTCTTCAACGCCTGGGACGAGCCGACGCTCGCCGCGCTGGTGAGCCACTGCATCAACGGCGGCCTGCAGTGCGACCCGCGCGGGTTCGACCTGTACAAGCCGGACCGGGGCACCGCCCTCGGCCCGAACTACCGGCTCCCGGGCCGTCCGTGAGAGCGGAGGTGCCCGCCGCGCGGCGGGCACCTCGACCCACGCTCGCGGGAGTCCTTGTCCGACAAGGGATCGTGTCGGGCGCGGCGGTCAAGCGGCGTCGGGCAGCGCGGTGCGTGGTTCGGTCGGCGAGGAGGCGGCCCGCGTCTCGTTGCCCGGGAGCACCGTGAAACCCCGCAGCCGCAGGCTGTTCGTCACCACGAAGACCGAGCTGAGCGCCATCACCGCGCCCGCGATCATCGGGTTCAGCAGGCCCGCCGCGGCGAGCGGCACCGTCGCCACGTTGTACGCGAACGCCCAGAACAGGTTGCCCTTGATGGTGTTCAGGGTCCGCCGGGACAGCCGGATCGCGTCCGCCGCGGCTCGCAGGTCGCCGCGCACCAACGTCAGGTCGCTGGACTCGATCGCCACGTCGGTGCCGGTGCCCATGGCGAGCCCGAGGTCGGCCTGGGCGAGCGCGGCCGCGTCGTTGACGCCGTCGCCGATCATCGCCACCACCCGGCCTTCGGCCTGCAGCCGGCGCACCTCGTCGACCTTGCCCTCGGGCAGCACGCCCGCGACGACCTCGTCGATGCCGACCTCCGCGGCCACCGCGCGTGCGGCGGACCGGTGGTCGCCGGTCAGCAGCACGGGCGTCAGGCCGAGCTCGCGCAGTTGGCGCACGGCCGCCGCGCTCGTGGGCTTTACCGTGTCGGCGACCACGAGCAGACCCCGCGCCTCGCCGTCCCAGGCGACCGTGACCGCGGTCCGGCCGAGCGCCTCGGCGCCCGCCTTCGCCT
>NZ_JBOHGA010000174.1:0-13894 GCF_050699915.1 Actinophytocola sp. | reverse complement strand
TCGTGGTGCTGTACTTCGTGGCCAGGTTCCTGATCCCGCTGTTCGACTAGAGGACCGAGCGCCCAGGGGTGCCCCGGCCGACCGGCCGGGGCGCCCGTCGTGCGTTCGCATGCGGGTCTGGTCCAGAACCGGTGCAGTCGGCCGACTCATGCTGGGGCGCCGACTCGAGCCGGAAGGGGCCCGACATGACGAGATCCGAGCTGCCCGCCCTGTCCGAGCTCAACCCGACCTTCACGGTCACGGTGCTGGAGTCCGGCCAGCCGGCGGCCTTCCTCGCGCTGCGCCACTTCCTGCACGACACGCTGGCCGAGCCTGGTCGGGCGTACGCGGTCCGCATCCTCGGCGAGGTCCTGGTGACCCGCCCGGACGACGACGTGGCCGGCCTCGGCTCGCTGTCCGGGCTCGGCTTCGACGGCCTCTACGTCGCGGTGCGCCAGCGCTGGCAGTACCCGAGGTGGGCCGACGGCGGGCCGACGGACCTGACCCACGAGCTCACCGTCGCCCTGCGTCGCGGCCACCTCGTCGCGCTGCACACGACGGTTTCCGGCCCACTGCTGCGCCGCTGGGTCCGCGAGACCGGCCACCTCCGCTTCCTGCCGGCCGCCGCCCTCGACACCTACGACCAGCAGGTCCACGGCGAGGTCGACGTCGCGCCCGCCTCGTCCCGCCTCTCCTCCACCGCCCGGCTGGACTTCCGCGCATACCTCGCCGCGGTCACCGAGACCCTCGACCTGCTGGACAAGGCCCTGGTGGCGGAGGACACGCAAGGTTCGTTTGAGTGAGTTTGCATAGAGGTGCATAATCATTCAACGTGACGGTACGGATCGCGGTCGCCGGGGCCAGCGGGTACGCCGGAGGTGAGCTGCTCCGGCTCCTGCTCGGCCATCCCGAGGTGGAGATCGGCGCGCTGACCGCCGGCGGGAACGCCGGCGCCACGCTCGCCGCGCACCAGCCGCACCTCCTGCCGCTCGCCGACCGGGTGCTGGTGGAGACGACCCCGGAGGCCCTGAGCGGCCACGACGTCGTGTTCCTCGCCCTGCCGCACGGGCACTCCGCGGCCCTCGCCGCCGAGCTCGACGGCGACCCGCTCGTGATCGACTGCGGGGCCGACCACCGGCTGGCCGACGCGGGGGACTGGCGGCGCTGGTACGGCGGCGAGCACGCCGGCACCTGGCCCTACGGCCTGCCCGAGCTCCCCGGCGCCCGAACCGGCCTGGCGAACACCCGCCGGATCGCCGTCCCGGGCTGCTACCCGACCGGCGCGGCCCTCGCGATCGCCCCGGCCCTGGCCGGCGGACTGGTCGAGCCGGACGTCGTCGTGGTCGCGGTGAGCGGGACCTCGGGCGCCGGCCGCGCGCTCAAGCCCCACCTGCTCGGCTCCGAGGTGATGGGCTCGGCCACCGCGTACGGAGTCGGCGGCGCGCACCGGCACACACCGGAGATCGCCCAGAACCTCCAGGCCGTGGCGGGACGGCCGGTGCGGGTCTCGTTCACGCCGGTCCTCGCGCCCATGCCGCGTGGCATCCTGACCACCGCGTCCGCGCCGCTCCGGGACGGCGCCGACACCGACGCGGCCGTGGCGGCCTACCGCAAGGCCTACGCCGACGAGCCGTTCGTCCACGTCATCGAGGACGGCTGGCCCGCGACCGCCGCCACGCTCGGCTCCAACGCCGTGCACGTCCGCGTCACGGTCGACGAGGACGCCGAGCGGCTCGTGGCCGTCGCCGCGCTCGACAACCTCACCAAGGGCACCGCCGGCGCCGCCGTCCAGTCCATGAACATCGCCCTCGGTTTGCCGGAGACGGCCGGCCTGTCCACGGTGGGGGTGGCGCCATGACCGCCGACGTACTCGTCACCGCGGAGGCGCCATCATGACCGCCGACGTACTCGTCACCGCGGAGACGCCATCATGACCGCAGACGCACTCGTCACCGCGGAGGCGCCATCATGACTGTCAACGCGCCCAAGGGTTTCCGGGCCGCCGGGGTCGCCGCGGGGATCAAGGAGAGCGGCGCCAAGGACGTCACGCTGATCGTCAACGACGGGCCGCTCGATGTCGCCGCCGGCGTGTTCACCCGCAACAAGGTCAAGGCCGCCCCGATCCTGTGGTCCCAGCAGGTGCTCGCGACCGGCCGGACGAAGGCAGTGGTCCTCAACTCCGGCGGCGCCAACGCCTGCACCGGCCCCGAAGGCTTCCAGGACACCCACGCCACCGCCGAGCACGTCGCGAGCCGGCTCGGCCTCGGCGCGATCGACGTCGCCGTCTGCTCCACCGGTCTCATCGGCGAGCGCCTCCCGATGGACCGGCTCCGGTCCGGAGTGGACGATGCGGTGCGCGACCTGAGCGACTCTCACGAGGCGGGCGTGGCCGCGGCCGAGGCCGTGATGACCACCGACACCGTTCCCAAGCACGCTCAGTCCACACAGGACGGCTGGACCGTCGGCGGGCTCGCCAAGGGCGCCGGCATGTGCGCGCCGAACATGGCCACGATGCTGGCCGTGCTGACCACCGACGCCGCGCCCGACGACGCCCAGGACGCGCTCCGGCGTGCGGTCGACGCCACGTTCAACCGTCTCGACGTCGACGGCGGCACCTCCACCAACGACACCGTCCTGCTGCTCTGCTCCGGCGCCTCCGGCGTGCGCCCGCCGAACTTCACGGAGGTCCTCACGACGGTCTGCCGGGACCTCGTCCGCCAGCTCCAGGCCGACGCCGAGGGCGTCACCAAGCACGTCTCGATCACCGTCCGCGGCGCGCGCACCGAGGCCGAGGCGGTCGCCACCGCGAAGGTCGTCGCGAACGACAGCCTCTGCAAGACCGCGTTCTTCGGCTCCGACCCCAACTGGGGCCGCGTCGCGATGGCGGTCGGCAACGCGCCCACCGAGTTCGACCCGGCCGAGCTGGACATCACGATCAACGGTGTGGCCGTCTGCCGGGACGGGCAGCGGGCGGAGGACCGCGGCAAGGCCGACTTGACCGGCCGGAACATCGACGTCGAGGTCCACCTGCACGCAGGCGAGGGCGAGGCGACCGTGCTCACCACCGACCTCTCCCACGGCTACGTCGAAGAGAACAGCGCCTACTCCACATGACGACGACATGACAACGACAGCGACCGAGGCCCAGGAGAAGGCGGCCGTGCTCATCGAGGCACTGCCGTGGCTGCAGCGGTTCCACGGCGCCACGATCGTCGTGAAGTACGGCGGCAACGCGATGGTCGACGACACCCTCAAGGCCGCGTTCGCGCAGGACATGGTGTTCCTGCGGCTCGCCGGCCTGCACCCGGTCGTCGTGCACGGCGGCGGCCCGCAGATCACCGCGATGCTCACTCGGCTCGGCATCCCCGGCGAGTTCAAGGCCGGCTTGCGGGTGACCACGCCGGAGACGATGGACGTCGTCCGGATGGTGCTCACCGGCCAGGTCAGCCGCGAGCTCGTCGGCCTGATCAACACGCACGGCCCGTACGCCGTCGGCATCTCCGGCGAGGACGCCCACCTGCTCACCGCGCAACGCCGCACGGCCACCGTGGACGGCGAGGTCGTCGACCTCGGGCTCGTCGGCGAGGTCGTCGCGGTCAACCCGGACGCGGTGCTCGACATCGTCCGCGCGGGCCGGATCCCCGTGGTGTCCACGGTGGCCCCGGACGTGGACGGCCTGGCGCACAACGTGAATGCCGACACCGCCGCCGCCGCGATCGCCATCGCGCTCGGGGCGGAGAAGCTCGTGATGCTCACCGACGTCGAAGGCCTCTACGCGAACTGGCCCGATCCGGACTCGCTGCTCAAACAGGTCCGCGCCGACGAGCTGGCGGAGCTGCTGCCGAGCCTCGCCAGCGGGATGATCCCGAAGATGGAGGGCTGCCTGGCCGCGGTGCGCGGCGGCGTGCCCCGTGCCCACGTCATCGACGGACGGCTCGCCCACTCCGTGCTGCTGGAGGTCTTCACCAGCCACGGCGTGGGAACGATGGTGCTACCCAACCCGTGAGCGGGAGTGACGGAGCGTTCGCCGTCTGGACTGACGAACGCGCGCAGGCGCGCCAGCGCCGAGCACGTGAGGAGGGAAGACGGTGAGTAGCGGAGGAACGGAGCGAACCATCCAACACGAGGAGCGAAAGTGATCGACTCCAACGTGGACGGCAAGACCAGATGGCGCGCGTCCTTCATGGACAACTACGGCACGCCACCGCTGACCCTCGTGCGCGGCGAGGGCGCGCACGTCTGGGACGCCGACGGCAACCGCTACCTCGACCTCGTCGGCGGCATCGCGGTCAACGCGCTCGGCCACGCCCACCCCGCGGTCGTCGAGGCCGTCACGAAGCAGATCGGCACGCTCGGCCACACCTCGAACCTGTACGTCAACCCGGTGGCCGTCGAGCTCGCCGAGACCCTGCTCGACGTCGCGGGCCTCGCCGGCCGGGCGAAGGTGCTGTTCACCAACTCGGGTGCGGAGGCCGTCGAGGCGGCCGTGAAGCTCGCCCGGCTCACCGGCCGCAGCCGGCTCGTCGCCTGCGAGGGCGCGTTCCACGGCCGCACGATGGGCGCGCTCACCCTCACCGGCCAACCGGCCAAGCGCACGCCGTTCGAGCCGCTGCTGCCCGACGTCACGCACGTCCCGTTCGGCGACGTCGACGCGCTGCGCGCGGCCGTGGACGCCGACACCGCCGCGGTGTTCCTCGAGCCGGTGCTCGGCGAGGGCGGTGTCCATCCCGCGCCGGCCGGCTACCTGCGGGCCGCCCGGGAGATCACGAGCGAGACCGGCGCGCTGCTCGTGCTCGACGAGGTGCAGACCGGCATCGGCCGGCTCGGCGGCTGGTTCGGCTTCCACCAGGCCGACATCACGCCGGACATCGTCACGCTCGCCAAGGGCCTCGGCGGCGGCCTGCCGATCGGGGCCTGCATCGGCGTCGGCCCGGCCGCCGAACTGTTGCGGCCCGGCCACCACGGCACGACCTTCGGCGGCAACCCGGTGGCCTGCGCCGCCGGGCTCGCCGTGCTCCGCACGGTCGCCGCCGAGGGGCTGTGCGAGCAGGCCGCCATGCTCGGCAAGGAGATCGTCGCCGGTGTCGAGGCACTGGACCACCCGCTCGTGACCGAGGTGCGCGGGGTCGGTCTGCTGCTCGGCATCGGCCTCGCCGAGCCGGTCGCCGCGCGCGCCGCCGGGTCCGCCGCCAAGGCCGGCTACCTGGTCAACAACGTGCAGCCGGACGTCATCCGGCTCGCGCCGCCGCTGATCGTCGATGCCGCCGACGTCAGGGGCTTCCTCGCGGCACTCCCGTCCGTCCTCGACGCCACCCAGGAGTCCTGATGGCCCGGCACTTCCTGCGCGACGACGACCTGTCCCCGGCCGAGCAGACCGAGGTGCTGGACCTGGCCGACCGGCTGAAGGCCGACCGGCTCGGTTCCCGGGCGCTGCAGGGGAAGACGGTCGCGACGATCTTCGAGAAGAACTCCACGCGCACCCGGCTGTCGTTCGAGGTCGGCATCGGCCAGCTCGGCGGCCAGCCGATCGTGATCGACGGGCGGACCATGCAGCTCGGCCGCGAGGAGACCATCGAGGACACCTCGCGGGTGCTGTCCCGCTACGTCGACGCGGTGGTGTGGCGGACCTACGCCCAGGCCCGGATGACCGCGATGGCGTCTGCGGCCACGATTCCGGTGGTCAACGCCCTGACCAACGAGTTCCACCCGTGCCAGGTGCTCGCCGACCTGCAGACCGTCCGCGAGCGGCGCGGCCGGCTGGCCGGCGTCACGCTCACCTACCTCGGCGACGGCGCGAACAACATGGCGCACTCGCTGCTGCTCGGCGGCACCACCGCGGGCATGCACGTGCGGATCGCGAACCCCGCGGGCTTTCGGCCGCACGGCGAGGTGCTGCTCGACGCCAAGCAGCGCGCCCAGGAGACCGGCGGCAGCGTCGCGCTGATCGCCGACCCGCAGGCCGCGGTCGACGGCACGGACGTCGTGGTCACCGACGCCTGGACGTCGATGGGTCAGGAGAACGACGGCCGGGAGCGGGTGGCGCCGTTCCGGCCGTACCAGGTCAACGCCGACCTGCTGGACCGCGCCGCGCGGGACGTGGTCGTGCTGCACTGCCTGCCCGCGCACCGCGGCCAGGAGATCACCGACGAGGTGCTCGACGGGCCCGCGAGCGCGGTCTGGGACGAGGCGGAGAACCGGCTGCACAGCCAGAAGGCCCTGCTCGCCTGGCTGCTGGAGCACACGTGACCGCAACCGCCAACACCAACCGGGTCGCCCGGCAGGCGCGGATCGTCGAGCTGGTGTCGTCGATGGGCATCCGCAGCCAGACCGAGCTCGCGAAGCTGCTCGCGGGGGAGGGGATCGAGGTCACCCAGGCCACGCTGTCCCGGGACCTCGACGAGCTCGGTGCGGTCAAGCTCCGCGGGGTCGACAGCGGCGCCGCGGTGTACGTCATCCCGGAGGACGGCAGCCCGGTGCGCGGTGTGCGGGGCGGTACGTCGCGCCTCGCCCGGCTGCTGGCCGAGCTGCTCGTGTCCGCGGACTGCTCGGTGAACCTGACGGTGTTGCGAACCCCGCCCGGTGCCGCGCAGTTCCTCGCGAGCGCGATCGACCGGGCGGCACTGCACGAGGTCGTCGGCACGATCGCCGGCGACGACACGGTGATGGTCATCGCCCGGGAACCGTTGTCCGGCAAGGACCTCGCCGACCGATTCACCGCGCTGGCAGCGCGCTCGGACATGAACGACGAAGGAGAAGCCAATGACTGAACGGATCGTGCTGGCCTACTCGGGCGGCCTGGACACGTCCGTGGCGATCGGGTGGATCGCCGAGGAGACCGGCGCCGAGGTGGTGGCCGTCGCGGTCGACGTCGGCCAGGGCGGCGAGGACCTCGACACCATCCGCAAGCGGGCGCTGGACTGCGGCGCGGTCGAGGCCGTCGTCGCGGACGCGCGTGACGAGTTCGCCGACCAGTACTGCCTGCCGGCGCTGCAGGCCAACGCCCTCTACATGGACCGCTACCCGCTGGTCTCGGCGCTGTCCCGGCCGGTGATCGTCAAGCACCTGGCCGAAGCCGCGAAGTACCACGGCGCCACCACCGTCTCGCACGGCTGTACCGGCAAGGGCAACGACCAGGTCCGCTTCGAGGTCGGCATCGGCGCGCTCGCGCCGGACCTCAAGGTGATCGCCCCGGTCCGCGACTTCGCGTGGACGCGGGAGAAGGCCATCGCCTACGCCAACGAGCGGAACCTGCCGATCGACCAGACGAAGTCCTCGCCGTACTCGATCGACCAGAACGTGTGGGGCCGCGCGGTGGAGACCGGCTTCCTCGAGGACATCTGGAACGCGCCGATCGAGGACGTCTACTCCTACACCGACGACCCGACCCGGCCGCGCGACCCCGACGAGGTCGTCATCGCGTTCGACAAGGGCGTGCCGGTGGCCATCGACGGCGAGACGGTGAGCGTGCTGCAGGCCATCCAGCAGCTCAACCGGCGGGCCGGCGCGCAGGGTGTCGGGCGGCTGGACATGGTCGAGGACCGGCTGGTCGGCATCAAGAGCCGCGAGGTGTACGAGGCGCCCGGCGCGATCGCGCTGATCGCCGCGCACCAGGAGCTGGAGAACGTCACCGTCGAGCGGGACCTCGCCCGGTTCAAGCGCCAGGTCGAGCAGCGCTGGTCGGAGCTGGTGTACGACGGCCTGTGGTTCTCGCCGCTGAAGGACGCGCTGGACACGTTCGTCGCGAAGACCCAGGAGCACGTCACCGGCGAGATCCGGCTGACCCTCCACGGTGGCCGCGCGGTGGTCACGGGCCGGCGCAGCGAGCAGTCGCTGTACGACTTCAACCTCGCGACCTACGACGAGGGCGACACCTTCGACCAGTCGCTGGCCAAGGGTTTCGTGCAGCTGTGGGGCCTGCCGTCGAAGATCGCGGCGAAGCGCGACCTGCACCATGCCTGAACCCGTCCAGCTCTGGGGCGGGCGGTTCGCGTCCGGTCCGGCGGAGGCGATGGCGGCGCTGTCCGCGTCGACGCATTTCGACTGGCGGCTCGCGCCGTACGACATCGCCGGCTCCCGGGCGCACGCCCGCGTCCTGCACCGGGCGAAGCTGCTGACCGACGACGAGCTCGCCGGCATGCTCGCCGCCCTGGACCGGCTCGAGTCGGACGTGTCGTCGGGTGCGTTCACGCCGACGATGGCCGACGAGGACGTGCACACCGCGCTCGAGCGCGGCCTCATCGAGCGGGCCGGGCCGGAGCTCGGCGGCAAGCTGCGGGCCGGCCGGTCGCGCAACGACCAGGTGGCGACGCTGTTCCGGATGTGGCTGCGCGACGCCGCCCGCCGGGTCGCGCATGGCGTGGTCGGGGTGGTCGAGGCGCTGCTGCACCAGGTCGACCAGCATCCGGCCGCGGTGATGCCGGGCCGGACGCACCTGCAGCACGCCCAGCCCGTGCTGCTCGCGCACCACCTGCTGGCCCACGTCCAGGCGCTGCTGCGGGACGTGGACCGGCTGCGCGACTGGGACCGGCGCGCCGCGGTGTCGCCGTACGGGTCGGGTGCGCTCGCGGGCTCGTCGCTCGGCCTCGACCCGGCGGCGGTCGCGGCGGAGCTGGGCTTCGCCGCGCCGGCCGAGAACTCCATCGACGGCGTCGCCTCGCGGGACTTCGCGGCGGAGATCGCGTTCTGCCTGGCGATGCTCGGCGTGCACCTCTCCCGGCTCGCCGAGGAGGTGATCATCTGGACTACCGCCGAGTTCGGCTACGCGACCCTCGACGACGCGTGGGCGACCGGCAGCTCGATCATGCCGCAGAAGAAGAACCCGGACGTCGCCGAGCTGACCAGGGGCAAGTCCGGCCGGCTGATCGGCAACCTGACCGGGCTGCTCGCGGTGCTCAAGGCGCAGCCGCTCGCGTACAACCGGGATCTCCAGGAGGACAAGGAGCCGCTGTTCGACTCGGTCGAGCAGCTGGAGCTGCTGCTGCCCGCGATCGCGGGCATGGTCGGCACGCTGCGGTTCGACACCGCTCGTCTCGCGGCGCTCGCGCCGGCGGGGTTCACGCTCGCGACCGACATCGCGGAATGGCTCGTGCGGCAAGGGGTTCCGTTCCGCGTGGCGCACGAGGCGGCGGGGGAGTGCGTGCGGCTGGCCGAGGCACGCGGCGTGGGGCTCGACTCCCTGACCGACTCCGAGCTGGCCGGGGTGCATCCGTCGCTGTCGCCGGAGGTCCGCGACGTGCTGACCGTCGAGGGCTCGATCGCCTCCCGCGACGCGCTCGGCGGGACCGCCCCGTCCCGAGTCGCGGAGCAGCGCGCTCAGGTGTCGGAGGTGCTGGCCGACCTGCGGAGCTGGTTCGCATAAATCTTGTGCACACTAGTTGTGCATGAAACTTGTGCACAGTTATTGTGCACGCGTGGAGAACATCGAGCTCGACAGTCGGGCCGTGCGCGTGCTCGCCCATCCGTTGCGGTCCCGGCTGCTCGGCGCGCTGCGCCTGCACGGACCGGCCAACGCGACCGCACTCGCCGAGCGACTTGGCACCAACACCGGTGCCACCAGCTACCACCTCCGCAAGCTCGCCGAGGTCGACCTGGTCGTGGAGACCGACGAGGGCCACGGCAAGCAGCGCTTCTGGGCCGCCGCACAGGAGTCGCACAGCTGGCGGAACACGCGCTTCGACGCCGACCCCGACGCCCGGGCCGCGGCGGGCTGGCTGCGCCAGCAGCAGCTGAGGTACCTCGTCGAGCGCGTGGAGGAGTGGGAACAGGAACGTGTGCGGTGGCCGGAGGCGTGGCGGGACGCGGCCAGCATGTCCGACTTCATCGTCGAGGTGAGCGCCGATCAGCTGACCGAGCTCCTGGAGGAGCTCTACGCGGTGCTCCTGCGGTACCGGGAGGGGCCGCCCGCTGAGGGCGGCCAGCAGGTCGTGGTGCACGTCGTCGGGTTACCCGCCGAACCGCGGGACGCGCCGTGAACGTGCACCGCCGGTTCCTCGTGCTGCTGGCGCTGCGGTGGTTCCCGGTAGGCCTTTGCATCCCGCTCGGGGTGTTGCTGGCGATGAGCCGGGGCCTGACGCTGGCCGAGTTCGGGCTCGCGGTGTCCCTGCAGGGCTTCGTCGTGCTGGCGTTGGAGCTGCCGACCGGCGGGTTGTCCGACTCGTGGGGCCGGCGGCCGGTTCTCGCCCTCTCGGCCGCTGTGGCGCTCGGCTCGTTGGCGTTGCTCGTCTTCGCCGACTCGTTCGCCGAGTTCGCGACGTTCGCCATGCTGCAGGGCGTCTACCGTGCGCTCGACAGCGGGCCGCTGGAATCGTGGTACGTCGACGCCAGGCTCGCGGCCGATCCTGCCGCGAGGCTGGAGCGCGGGCTGTCCGCGGGCGGGACCGTCATCGGTGTGGCGATCGGCGCCGGCGCGCTCGCCACCGGAGGGCTGGTGGCCTGGGTCGAGCTGCCCGGCGTCCCGAACCTCGTGGTGCCGGTGCTCCTCGCCGTCTGCGTGCAGGTCGCCGGGCTCGTCGCGATCGTCGCGCTGGTTCGTGAACCACCGCACCCGGACGGCCGGCGTCGGCTGCTGGCCTCGCTGCGGAGCGTGCCGAAGGTGATCACCGACGGCGTCCGGCTCGTCCGCCGGTCCCGGATTCTGCTGGCGCTCGTCGCGGTCGAGCTGAGCTGGGGCTTCGGCATGATCACCTTCGAGACGCTGATGCCGGTGCGGCTGTCCGAGGAGGTCGGCGGTCCGGAGGTGGCCGCGACGATCACCGGGCCCGCCGGCGCGGTGGCGTGGCTCGCCTCCGCCGCCGGGGCCGCGCTGGTGCCGCTGCTCAGCGCCCGGATCGGCGTGGCCGTCACCGCCGGCGTGCTGCGAGTCGCGCAGGGCATCGCGGTGGTCGGCATGGGTCTGCTCGCCGGCCCCGCCGGCGTCCTGACCGGCTACCTCGCGTGCTATCTCGTCCACGGCGCCGGCGGGCCGGTGCACATGACGCTCCTGCACCGCGAGGCGTCCAGCGAGAACCGGTCCACGGTTATGTCGATCAACTCGATGATGATGCAGCCGGCCGGCTCGCTCGGCCTGATCCTGCTGTCCGCGATCGCGACCGGCACGTCGGTGAGCGCGGCCATCGTGGTCGGCGCGGTCGTCCTGGCCCTCGCGGCGCCGCTGTACCTGCCCGCGGCGAGGGCGGAACGGCGCCGGCCGGTGGCCGTATAGGGTCGACCGCGTGTCCGTCGCCGTCCCGCCGAGCCGGCTGCTCACCCGCGACGAGCTGGCGGTCGACCCGCTGGACGCCGCGAAGTTGTTGCTAGGGTGCGTACTCGAGGCCGGCGAGGTCCAGGTCCGGCTGACCGAGGTGGAGGCCTACCGCGGCGGCGACGACCCCGCCTCGCACTGTTACCGCGGGCGGACCCCGCGCAACGAGGTCATGTTCGGTCCGGCCGGCCACCTGTACGTCTACTTCGTGTACGGCATGCACTTCTGCGCGAACGTCGTCTCGCTGGTCGACGGCGTGCCCGGCGCGGTGCTGCTACGCGCCGGCGAGGTCGTCGCCGGCGTCGACGCGGCGCGGTCGCGGCGCCCGAACGCGCGCAGCGAGGCCGAGCTGGCGAAGGGCCCGGCGCGGCTGACCGGAGTGCTCGGGCTGGAGCGTGCCCACAACGGCGCGGACCTGACCGACCCGGCCTCCCCGGTCCGCCTGCTGGCCGGCGACCCGGTGCCGCCGTCCCTCATCCGGACCGGCCCGCGAGTGGGCGTGGCGATGGCGATGGACGTCCCGTGGCGCTTCTGGGTCGACGGCTCGCCCGCGGTCAGCACCTACCGGCGGGGCGGCAAGGCGGCGCGGCAAAAGCGTTCGCCCACGCCGCGGCTGCCTCGCTAGCCTCGAACCGTGACGATCACTCCGATCGACCCGCAGCCCGGCTCGTACGCCATGGGCTCGCTGGTCGACGGCCCCACCCGGTGGCTGTACGTCAGCGGCCAGGTGCCGGAGGACGCCTCCGGCGTGCCGGCGGACTTCGCCGGCCAGGCCCGGCTGGCGTGGCGCAACGTGGTGGCCGTGCTCGAGCGGGGCGGCATGTCGGTGGCGGACCTCGTCAAGGTCACGATCTTCCTCGCCGACCGCCGATATCGCGCCGAGAACGCCGAGATCCGCCATGAGGTTCTCGGCGACCACAGCCCAGCCCTCACGATCGTCATCACCGGCATCTGGGACGAGGCGTGGCTCCTCGAGATCGAGGCGGTAGCCGCGGCCTGACCCGTCCGGTGGGTACGGGAAGATTGTCACCGTGGGAGAACACATCCTCGACGAACTGTCCTGGCGCGGCCTGATCGCGCAGTCCACCGACCTCGCCGCGCTGCGCGAGGACATGGACGCCGGCCCGATCACGCTGTACGCGGGCTTCGACCCGACCGCGCCGAGCCTGCACGCGGGCAACCTGGTGCCGCTGCTGATGCTGAGCCGCTTCCAGCGGGCCGGGCACCGGCCGATCGTGCTCGCCGGCGGCGCCACCGGCATGATCGGCGATCCGCGGGACACCGGCGAGCGGACGCTCAACTCGCTGGACGTCATCGCCGAATGGAGCGGACGGATCCGCGGTCAGCTCGAGCGCTTCGTCGACTTCGACGACTCGCCGACGGGCGCGATCGTGGCCAACAACCTGGACTGGACCGGCTCGATGCCGGTGCTGGAGTTCCTGCGCGACGTGGGCAAGCACTTCTCGGTCAACGTGATGCTCGCCCGGGAGACGGTCAAGCGCCGGCTCGAGGGCGACGGCATGTCCTACACCGAGTTCAGCTACCTGCTCCTGCAGTCCCACGACTACCTGCGACTGTTCCGCGAGCACGGCTGCCGGCTGCAGGTCGGCGGCTCCGACCAGTGGGGGAACATCATCGGCGGCGTCGAGCTGGTCCGCCGGATCGAGGGCGCCGCGGTGCACGCGCTGACCGCGCCGCTGGTCACCGACGCGGAGGGCCGCAAGTTCGGCAAGTCGACCGGCGGCGGGAACATCTGGCTCGACCCGGCCCTGACCTCGCCGTACGCCTGGTACCAGTACTTCGTCAACGTCGGCGACGCGGACGTGCTGCGTTACCTGCGGCTGTTCACGTTCCTGCCGCGTGAGGAGCTCGACGCGCTGGCCGCCGAGACGTCCGAGCGGCCCCAGGCACGGGCGGCGCAGCGCAGGCTCGCCGAGGAGTTCACCCGGCTGGTGCACGGCGACCGCGAGACCGACCAGGTCATCGCGGCCAGTCAGGCCCTGTTCGGCCGGGGCGAGCTGCGTGAGCTGGACGAGTCGACGCTGGTCGCCGCGATGGCCGAGGCGCCGACCGGGTCGGTGCGGCTGGCCGACGAGCCGACGATCGTGGACCTGCTGGTCACGAGCGGGCTCTCGCCGAGCAAGGGCGCGGCGCGTCGGGTCGTCGGCGAGGGTGGGGCGTACGTCAACAACGCGAAGGTGACCGTCGAGGACTGGCGGCCGGCCAAGGAGGACCTCCTGCACGGGCGGTGGCTCGTCCTGCGCCGCGGCAAGCGGAACACCGCGGGGGTCGAGGTAGCCCAATGACCTGCGCAAACAGCGGTTGAGGGGGGCCGGTTCCGGGCCCGTTCCATGCACCGTGTAACTTTCTCTCTGCCAGCGCGGAACGGGCCCGGAACTCCGGGAACGAGCGCTAGCGGGGGGTCGCGAACCAAGCTCTCACGCAAGTGATAGAGTGGGCGACCTGCGGTTCGGAGCGATTCGAACCGAATAACCGAGGACAATAAAGCCCCCGGAACACATTGCAGTTGCAGTGCGTGATGGGTGTGTGTGTGTTGTTTGAGAACTCAACAGTGTGCCGATTCAATATGCTAGTGAGCTTGTGCCTGGGCCTTTTTTGGTTTGGGTATATTTTGCTGGGATTGATTGAGTCTCCAAATTAAGCATTATTGGAGAG
>NZ_JBOHGA010000173.1:0-14206 GCF_050699915.1 Actinophytocola sp. | reverse complement strand
CGGCGGGGCAGGGCGGCGACGCGCCGGGCGGGCCCGGCGAACCGGCGGTCTACCAAGCCGCCGACAAGGAGGCGTTCGGCACCTCCCACGGCGGCGCTGGGAACGTCGCCGCGAGCCCGGTGTGGTTCACCCTGGGCGGCGGCCGGATGACCGAGGTCTTCTACCCCGACCTGAGCACGCCCGCGGTGCGGGACCTGGAGCTCGTGGTCACCGACGGCAAGAGCTTCACCGAGCGCGCGCAGGACGTCGACGTGCGCACCGAGCCGGTCGGCGACCTGACGTTCCGCCAGGTCGCCCGGGGCACCGGCTGGCGGGCCGTGACCACCTACGTCACCGACCCGCGCCGGGCGAGCGTGCTGGTCGACGTCGACCTGCGCGCGCACCGGCCGCTGCAGGCCTACGTGCTCCACGACCCCGCGCTCTCCCGTGAGGGCAACGACGACAGCGGCACCAGCGGGTCCGCACTGGTCGCCTCCGACGCCGCCGCGACGAGCGCGCTGGTCGCCGGCCGCGGGTTCGCCGCGACGTCGACCGGGTACCTCGGCACCAGCGACGGTTGGACCGACCTGGCCGACGACCACAAGATGGACTGGACCTACCGCAAGGCCGGCCCTGGCAACGTCGTGCAGACCGGCAAGCTGAAGGTCGACGGCGTCCGGCACGAGCACGACACCCTGGTCCTCGGCTTCGGCAAGAACCGCGCCGAGGCCGAGCGGACCGCGAACCGCACCCTCGACACCGGGTTCCGCGCCGCCGCGCGCGAGTACGCGAAGGGGTGGCAGGACTACGTCGACGGGTTGAACCGGCCGCCGAAGAGCGTTCAGACCCGCCACGAGCGCGAGGTCTACCGCAGCTCGCTCATGGTGCTCGCGGCGTCGGAGGACAAGACCCACCGCGGCGCCTACATCGCCGCGCCGGGCTTCCCGTGGGCGTTCGGCTTCGACCGGGAGATCGCGCCGGAGTTCGGCTCCTACGCCCTGGTCTGGCCGCGTGACCTGTACCAGATCGCGACCGGCCTGATCGCCGCCGGCGACCACGCGGGCGCGAACCGGGCGCTGGACTACATGCTGACCGTCCAGCAGCAGGCCGACGGGCACCTGGCGCAGAACACCCGGGTGACCGGCGAGCCGTACTGGACCAGCATCCAGCTCGACGAGACCGCGGCGCCGATGCTGCTCGCCTGGCTCCTCGACCGCACCGACGCGTCCACTCTGGACGGTCTGCGCAAGGCGGCCGAGTTCATGGTGAACTACAGTAAGGACGGCAACGAGGCGCCGTGGACCGAGCAGGAGCGCTGGGAGAACCAGAGCGGCTACTCCCCCGCCACCATCGCCTCGGAGATCGCCGGCCTGGTGTGCCTCGCCGACCTGCTCGCGAAGGCGGGCGACGACGCGGGCGCCCAGCGCTACCTGACGATCGCCGACTCGTGGGCGGCCTCGGTGGAGGACTGGACGCTCACCAGCACCGGCCCACTCTCGCCGGACCCGTACTACCTGCGGCTGACCAAGGACGGCAAGCCGAACCAGGGCACCAAGTACAACCTCGGCGACAACAACCCGGGCGAGGTCGACCAGCGCACGGTCGTCGACCCGAGCTTCCTGGAGCTGGTGCGGCTGGGCCTGCGACCCGCGGACGACCCGGCGATCGTGAACACGGTCGGCGTGGTCGACGCCGAGCTGGCCGACGACACCCCGGCCGGGCAGCTGTGGCACCGGTTCACCAGCGACGGCTACGGCGAGACGGCGAGCGGCGAGCCGTGGAACGTCATCTGGCCGACGCCTGAGCCGACCCGCACGTACGGCCGGCTGTGGCCGATCTTCGCGGGCGAGCGCGGCGAGTACGAGCTGCTCGCCGGTGACCCCGGGGCCGCGCGCGACCGGCTGCGGACGATCGCCGCCACCGCGAACGAGGGGCTCATGCTGCCCGAACAGGTCTGGGACAACCGTCCGCCCGCGCCGGCCGAGCAGCCGGGCACCGGCACGGGGTCGGCGACGCCGCTCATCTGGACGCACGCCCAGTACCTGCGCCTGGCGTGGTCCATCCAGCAGGGCGAGCCGATCGAGCGCCCGTCCGTCGTGGCGTGCCGCTACGCAGAGACCTGCTGAGTCGCGGTCGAACCGGGAGCCACCACCGCACCCGCGGTGGTGGCTCCCGCCGTGTGCGCCCCCAACCGGTGCCGAGTGCCGCAGGTCGGGCACGTTACGCTTGCCGACCTGAGTCGGTCTGCATTCAGTCACACGGAGGTTGGTGCGCACGTGCCTGTCGAGGCGGAGGAAGCCATCTCGCCGGAAGCCGTCCTGGACGTGCTCGAGGCGGAGGCCATCCACATCCTGCGCGAGGTCGCCGGGGCGTTCCGCCGGCCGGTGCTGCTGTACTCCATCGGCAAGGACTCCTCGGTGCTGCTGCACCTCGCGGTCAAGGCGTTCGCGCCCGGGCCGGTCCCCTTCCCGGTGCTGCACATCGACACGAAGTGGAAGTTCCGGGAGATGATCGACTTCCGGGACGACACCGCCCGCCGGCTCGGCCTCGACCTGCAGGTGCACACGAACGAGGAGGGCCGGGCCGACGGCGTCACGCCGTTCACCCACGGCTCGCACGAGTACACGCGCATCATGAAGACCGTCGCGCTGCGCCAGGCGCTGGACGCCGCCGAGTACGACGCGGCCATCGGCGGCGCCCGCCGCGACGAGGAGCGCTCGCGCGCCAAGGAGCGGATGTTCTCGCTGCGCGAGCCCGGGCACCGCTGGGAGCCTCGCAAGCAGCGCCCGGAGTTCTGGCGTAGCGCCAACACCGAGCTCGCCGAGGGCCAGTCGATGCGCGTGTTCCCGCTGTCGAACTGGACCGAGCTCGACGTCTGGCGCTACATCAAGCGCGAGGCGATCCCGGTCGTGCCGCTGTACTTCGCCGCGCCGCGCCCGGTCGTCGAGCGGGACGGCCAGCTGATCATGATCGACGACGACCGGTACCCGCTGCACGACGGCGAGCAGCCCGAGCAGCGCGTGGTCCGCTTCCGCACCCTCGGCTGCTACCCGCTCACCGCGGCCGTCGAGTCGAAGGCCGAGAGCCTCGACGAGCTGATCGACGAGATGCGCTCGGACCGCCGCTCGGAGCGCGCCGGCCGGCTCATCGACGGCGAGGGCGGCAAGTCCATGGAGAGCAAGAAGGCGGAGGGCTACTTCTGATGACCCTCACCGACATCGCTGTCGGCTCCGAGCACGAGCAGCGGGCCGTCTCGGTCGTGCGGCTCATCGCCTGCGGCTCGGTCGACGACGGCAAGTCCACGCTGATCGGCCGGCTGCTCGCGGAGACCGGCAGCGTCCCCGAGGACCAGCTCGACTACGCCCGGCGCACCCGCCGCGGCGGCTCGACCGTGCCCGCAGGCGAGGTGGACTACTCCCTGCTCACCGACGGCCTCGAGGCCGAGCACGAGCAGGGCATCACGATCGACGTCGCCTACCGCCACCTCGACCTGCCGTCCGGTCGCCGGGTGATCATCGCCGACGCGCCGGGCCACGAGCAGTACACCCGCAACATGGCGGTCGCGACCTCGACCGCGGACGTGGCGCTGCTGCTCGTCGACGCCACCAAGGGCATCCGCGCGCAGACCCGCCGCCACCTCGCGGTGTGCGCGCTGATGGGCGTGCGGACCGTGATCGCCGCGGTCAACAAGCTCGACGCGCGCGGCTACGACCACGTGCTGTACGAGGAGCTCGCGGGCGGCGTGCGCGCCGCCGCGGCCCGCCTCGACGTCGAGGACGTCGAGGTCATCCCGGTCAGCGCGCTCGGCGGCGACAACATCATCGCCGGCTCGGAGAAGATGCCCTGGTACCACGGCCCGACCGTGCTGAGCGCCCTGTCGGCCTGGCAGCCGCCCGAGGCCGAGCGGCCCGACGAGACCGGGTTCCGGCTGCCCGTGCAGTACATCGTTCGCGCCGACGACTTCCGCGGGCTCGCGGGCACCGTCACCGGCGGGCCGATCCGACCCGGCGACCCCGTGGTCGTCGCCGGCAGCGGCGCCGCCGGGGCCATCGACCGCGTGCTCGGGCCCGACGGCGACGTCGAGGTAGCCGCCGCGGGCACTCCGGTGACGGTGACGCTGACCAGCGAGCTCGACGTCCGCCGCGGCGACCTGCTCACCACCGCGCCGGCGACGAGCGGCGACCTGCAGCCGGCGACCGCCTTCTCCGCCACCGTCGTGTGGACCGCCGAGGAACCGCTCGCCCACGGCCGGTCCTACCTGCTGCTCGCCGGCCCGCGGACGGTGCCGGCCGTGGTGACCACGATTCGCGGCAAGCTCGATGTCACCTCCGGCGAGCAGCTCGCGGCCCGCACCCTCGGCATCAACGACATCGGCACCGTCGAGCTCAGCACCGACGGCCCGATCTCGCTCGACAAGTACGCCGCCAACCGCGACACCGGCAGCTTCCTGCTGGTGGACCGGGTCAGCAAGGACACCGTCGCCGCCGGCATGGTCCGCTACGCGCTGCGCCGCGGCACCAACATCGTCCCGCACCACTACGTCGTCGACCGCGACGCGCGGGCCCGCCTCAAGAGTCAGCGGTCCCGGGTCCTCTGGCTGACCGGCCTGCCGGGCGCGGGCAAGTCGACGATCGCGGACGCGCTGGAGCGGCGGCTCCACGGGATGGGCCTGCACACCTACGTCCTCGACGGCGACAATGTCCGAAGTGGACTGAACAAGGACCTCGGCTTCACCCCGGAGGACCGGGCGGAGAACGTGCGCCGGGTCGCCGAGACCGCGCGGCTGCTGCTGGACGCCGGGCTGATCGTCGTCGTCGCGCTCGTATCGCCGTTCCGGTCCGACCGGATGGTGGCCAAGGGTCTGTTCGAGGCCGGTGACTTCCTCGAGTGCTGGGTCGACACGCCGGCCGAGGTCTGCGCCGAGCGGGACCCGAAGGGGCTCTACGCCAAGGCGAAGGCCGGCAAGCTGCCCAACATGACCGGCGTCGGCCAAGGCTACGAGGCACCCGAGCAGCCGGACCTCGTGGTGAACGGGGCCGGCTCGCTCGAGGAGACCGTGGACCGGCTCGTCTCCGAACTCGCCTAGGGAGACCTCACGATGACGCGGCAACGCGTGTTCCTCCACGTCGGCTCGCCGAAGACCGGCACCACGTACCTGCAGGAGGTGCTCTGGTCCAACCGGCACGCGCTGCGCGAGTCCGGCGTGAGCTACCCCGGCGCGCGGTCCGACCTGCACTTCCGCGCCACGCTGGACCTACGCGGGCTCAACTGGCACGGGCACACCGACCCGATGGTCCCGGGCAGCTGGGACCGGCTCGTCGCCGCGGTGCGGGACTGGCCGGGCACGTCGGTCGTCTCGCACGAGATGCTCGGCAGCGCCTCGCCGGAGGCGATCGAGCGGGCGCTGCGCTCGCTCGAGGGCATCGAGGTGCACATCGTGCTGACCACCCGTGACCTGGCCCGGCAGGTCCCCGCGGTGTGGCAGGAGGACGTCAAGAACTGCGGGCGGCTGAAGTACGGCGAGTTCACCCGTTCGCTGCGCGGGCTCGACGACTCGATCGACCCGTTCTTCGCGAAGACGTTCTGGAGCTACCAGGACCTGCCGGTGGTGCTGCGGAACTGGGCGAGCGAGCTGCCCCCGGAGCGGGTGCACATCGTGACGCTGCCGCGCGGAGCCGCCCCCGACGAGCTGTGGAACCGCTTCGCGGCTGTCGTCGGCTTCGACCCGGCGAACCGGCCGGTCGAGATCGACGTGAAGAACCCGTCGATGGGCATCGTGGAGACCAACGTCCTTCGGCGGGTGAACCACCTCGTCGTCAAGGAGATGCCCTGGCCGGTCTACCAGAGCCTGGTCAAGAACCTCCTCGCGGTGAGCATGCTGGCCACCCGGCCCGACAAAGAACCGCTGCGACTGCCCGCCGAGGACCAGGACTGGGTGGCGCAGAAGAGCAAGGAGATGGTCCAGGCCCTGCGCGAGAGCGGCTACCAGGTCACCGGCGACCTCGACGACCTGCTGCCGGCGACCGGCGGCGCGGAGCCTCGCCACCCCGACGAGGTCACCGACGCGGAGATGCTCGACGCCGCCCTTCACGCGATGGCCGGGCTGCTGCACCGGCTGGACACCGAGCGCAAGACGGCCGCCAAGGACCGTGCGGAGCTGATCGAGCGACTCGTTCCCCGGCCGTTCCGGTGGGCCATCGACCGGTACCGCGACGTCCGGGTCAAGCTGCACGACTTCAAAGAGTCACGCTGACCAGGCGGTAAACGGCAACTGAGGACCCCAATTGGCCGCTGGCGTCCGACTCGGGTGATTTCTAACTTCTTCCACGTGAGGTCAGAACTTCCCTCACATTTGTGGAAGGAAGGAATCCCTGCACATGAACCTCTCCCGTAAATCCGTCCTACGAACACTGACCGTCGCGGCAGCCGCCGCGGCACTCGTCCCGCTGGCGAGTCTGCCAGCACAGGCACTGCCCGCCGGGTACGGCGCTCCGGTCGCCGAGGCGGCCGTCGCGTCGCTGGTGGCGGACGGACTCAGCGAGGCCGCCGCGACTGAGCGACTCGCCGACCAGCCGGCGCTCATCGCCAAGGGTGAGCGGCTCGTCGACCGGGTGGGCGCGAGCTCGGCCGGCATGTGGCTCGACCAGCACACGGGGTCCGTGGTGGTCAACGTCGTCGACGAGCAGGCCGCGGACACCGTCCGCGCGTCCGGGGCGATCGCGAGGGTCGTCGAGCACAGCATGACCGAGCTGGAGTCGGTCCGGGACGCGGTCGTCACGACGCTGCCTTCGGACTCGGCGACGGGCATCGACGTTCGGGCCAACCAGGTCGTGGTCCAGATCGGCGAGTCCGCCAACGCGAACGCGCTCACCACGACGGCGGCGCGCTTCGGTGACGCGGTGCGCGTGAAGCACATCGACGGGTCGTTCGACACGACGATCTCCGGTGGCGACGCGATCACCGGCAGCGGCGGGCGCTGCTCGCTCGGCTTCTCCACCACGGGCAACACCGGCATCACCGCGGGGCACTGCACCAACGCGATCTCGTCGTGGAACGGCCCGGAGGGCTTCTACGGTCCGACGGTCGGCTCCAGCTTCCCGGGCAACGACTACGGCCTGATCCGCAACGACGGCGGACTCCCGCAGCCCGGCAACGTGACGCTGTACAACGGCTCCTTCCAGGACATCACCGGGGCGGGCAACCCGCAGCCGGGCATGCAGGTCTGCAAGAGCGGCAGCACCACCGGGCTGACCTGTGGCCAGGTGACGCAGGTCGGCATGACGATCTGCTACGCCGAGGGGTGTGTGAACAACATGGCGGAGAGCACGGCCGCGGTGAACCCCGGCGACAGCGGCGGCGCGTGGTTCGCCGGCAGCACCGCGATCGGCATCACCTCCGGCATGGGCGGCGGCTTCAGCTACTTCCAGCCGGTGATCGGCGGGCTGAACCTGTTCGGCGTCAACGTGTTCTAGGTTCTGTCCACTAGCACTGTCCACTATGCACTGTACGAGGTCACTCTCCGTTGGACCGCGAGGAGGTATTCCTTGCGGTCCAACGGATTGTGGTCGGTTCGCTGCCTGCTCGGCGGCGGGCCGGTGACCGGGCGGTAGTGGTCGAACTCGTACTCCAGCACACCCTCGCCGTGTGTCCACGACGGCAGCAGCTGGCCCAGCTCGTGCACCGCGCCCACCGGCACGTGGCCCTCTACGGCGAGGGCGCGGCCCGCCTGCCGTTGCGTGGCGGGTATCGCGCGCAGCCGCGACAGTGCCGGGAGGACGGTGCCGACCGTGTCCGCCGGAATCTCCAGGCGGAAGCGGTGCATCGGCTCGTGCACGATGGTGCCCGCCCGGCGCAGCGCGTCCATCAGCACCAGCGGCGTCAGGTTGCGGAAGTCGCCGGCGGTGCTCGACATGCTCTTGTCGAACTTCTGGTGCGCGTGGCTCTGCCGCGCGTAGTAGCCGGAGTGCGTCATCGTCACCACGCAGTCGATCACCTGCCAGCCGTGCGGGCCCTGCCCGAGTACCTCGTGCACGGTCTCCTCGACCGCCTTGAAGAACGCGTACGGCATCGAGCCCAGCTCGACCTCCAGCCGGAACGCCACGCCGCTGCCGGCCGGCGCCGGGTCCACCCGGAGGCCGACCTGGGCGAGGAACGGGTTGGGCGCCTTGCCGATCAGCTCGAACGCCGCGCCCGAGCCGGCCGGTCGCTCGACGCAGATGGTGGTCGTCTCGCGGAACGACACCTCGAGGCCGAACTCGTCGGCCAGCGTCGCCTGGATGACCTCCTTCTGCACCTCGCCGTACAGCGACACCGAGATCTCCTGCCGCACCTCGTCGAGCCGCAGGTTGATCAGCGGATCCTGCTCGGCCAGCGCGACGAGCGCCGGGTGCAGCGCGCCCCTGTCCCGCGGGCGGGCCGGCACGACGACGGTCTCCAGCGTCGGCGGCGCGAAGTGGTGCTCGGTGCGCCGGCGCGGGACGCCGACCGCGTCGCCGATCCGGATGTCGCGCAGGCCCAACAGCTTGCCGATCTCCCCCGCGGCGACAGCCTTGGCCGGCACGGCGGTGCCGTTGGCGAACACGCCGACCGCGGTCACCTTGCCGCGCCGGTCGTCCCCGAACCGCACGACGTCGCGCGGCCGCACGGTGCCGGCGAACATCCGCACGTAGGCGATCTTCTCCCCCGCCGGCGCACGCTCCACTTTGAACACCGTGCCGGAGACCGGGGCGTGCGGGTCGCCCTCGGTGGCGGGCAGCAGCGTCGCGATGCCCTCGGTCAGCTCGGCGACGCCCGCGCCGGTGATGGCCGAGCCGAGGTACACGGGGTGCACGCGGGTCCGGGCCGTCTGCGCGGCCAGCTCGGTGTGCAGGCGGTCGGCGGGCAGCGTGCCGTCGACGTACGCGGAGAGCAGCTCGTCGTCCAGCTCGGCCAGCGCCTCGGCGAGTCCGGGCGGGCCGTCGGGGTACGGCGCGAACCGGGCGTCGCGGGTGCCCTGCCCGGTGACCGTCCCCATCGGGACGATCGCCGCGGTCAGCTTGTCCGCGATCGAGCGCAGTACGCGGTCGGCGTCCGCGCCGCCACGGTCGATCTTGTTGACGAAGACGAGCGTCGGGATGCCCAGCCGCTGGAGCGTGCGCATCAGGACGCGGGTCTGCGCCTGCACGCCCTCGACGGCGGAGATCACCAGGACGGCACCGTCGAGCACGCTCAGCACCCGCTCCACCTCGGCGATGAAGTCCGGGTGGCCGGGAGTGTCGATCAGGTTGACCGTGACGTCCCCGATGGTGAACGACACGACCGCGGCCTTGATCGTGATGCCGCGCTGTCGTTCCAGCGCGAGGGAGTCGGTCTGGGTGCTGCCGTCGTCGACGCTGCCGACGTGGTCGATGACCCCGGCCGCGTGCAGCAGCCGCTCGGTCAGGCTCGTCTTGCCGGCGTCAACATGGGCGAGGATTCCCAAGTTCAAGGTGCGACTCAAGCGTCATGTCCTCTGGAGAGACGGAAAGGCCAGATGGGGTGGACATGACAGCTGCTCGCATGTTGACTCTCCTCGGTCGCCTGCGTTGCCGGAGAAGGACAGCAGACGACCGAGGAGGCCGCAAGTTGTTTTATCCGACGGTGATGCTGCCGTCGGGCTGCCTCGCGCAGGTGACAGCCTGGTTTGCGGTGGTCGCGGCGCCGGCGAGGCACTGCCCGAGGACCGCGTACCCGTTCGCGTTGGGGTGCCAGGACTCCTGGCAGGTCTGGAAGTGGTCGACGCACGTCTGGGCGATCCGTTGGACGGCGATCTTGTCCTTGCCGGCCAGGCTCGTCACGGGCACGCCGGTCGGGCCGTCCTGGAGGCGGATCGGGCTCGCGAGTGCGTTGTCCGGGCTGCCGTCCTGCTCGCAGAGCCGGACGCCGTCGAAGGCGTGCTGGACGTTCAGGTACACCAGGTCGCCGGGGAACTCGGCGGCGAGGGCGGCGTGCGACGACTGGACGAGGGTGCCGAGCCCTTGGGAGAACAGGTGGCCCGCGCCCATGCTCGCGCGGTGGGCCGGGCAGCCCGCGGCGTACCGCTCGGCCCCGAGCGCGCGGAACTTGTCCCGGTCGTCGGCGCGGCCGTCCTCCTCGTGGTAGGTCGGCGCGTAGTCCGGCGGCAGCGGGTTGGTGTAGTCCTGGAAGACGACCCGGTGCTGGCCGTCGGCGTCGACCTGGTCGAGCGTGGTGAGCAGGCCGCGCAGCGCGTCGGTCGTCTCCGCCGTGGCGGCGGCGAGCTCGGCGTCGGTGGCGAGGTCGGTGATGGTGCACGGCTCCTGCGGCGGGTCGCCGGCCCAGAACTCCCACCAGCCGACCCAGGCGTCGGCGATGAACCGGTTGGCGCACACGGAGGCCGCGTCGCCGAAGGTGAAGGAGCTGTTGTTGGAGCCGAGCCCGACGAGGACGAGGTCGATGTCGTGGGTCTGGGCGACCGTGCGCACCTGGTCGAGCTGCGCGGTGACGGTCCGCCCCTTCTCCCGGTTCGCGGACGGGTTCGCCATGTCGTGCGGCTGGCCGCCGGAGCAGGCGAGGTTGAAGCGGTCCTGGATGCCGGCGAGGTTCGCCTGGTGCAGGCTCGCCTTGGCGGAGCGGTGGCAGAAGAAGGCGTTGTTGTTCGGGGCGTCCCAGCCGGGGAAGCCTTGCGGGGCCCCGTTCAGGTCCGTCACCGGCTGGTAGTCACCCCCGCCCTCGCCGCTGATGAAGCTGTCCCCGAGCGCGACGGCCGCGGTCGGCAAGGCGGCCGCGCCGCTGTCGTCGCCGGGGGCCGCGATCGCGGTGAGCACACCACCAGTGGTGAGCACGACGGCCACACCGGCCGCGAGCAGTGAACGCTTGAGCAGGGACATCACGGCCTCCCGATGGCCACGAGCAAAACGTGAACAAATTTCACGTCGATAAGACCACCCGGCCGCGCCCCCGTCAAGATCCCTTCGTCGGGTCCGGCTCCGGGGCCTTGTCCTTCTCGTCGCTCACAGCCGTCGGAACGGGCGCACTCCGCACTTTTCGTTTCGGACCAGTGACCGATCGGGAGGGCCAGAGCGAGGACGACACCGAATCCCAGCGGCAGCCCGAAGAGATATCGCCGGATGGCCGCTTGCAGTTCGAACCGCTCTTCCGCGCGGCCATCCTGGCGGCTCTCGGGTTCGCTCATGCAGACCACCCCAGCAATTCACGTCGGGGAAGTTCCGTCGTGCGTTAAGGTCCGCGCCACCGACCTGGTCGCGGTCAGTGGTCCAGCAGCCGTTCGGCGGCGGCGCGGATCTCCTCCAGGAGGATGTTCACGTCCGCTTCCGTGGTGGCCGGGTTCAGCACGCACGCTCGCAAAGCCTCGACCTCGCCCAGTTTCGTGCCCGTCAGGAACGCTCGGCCCGCTCGTTGGACCGCGGCCGGGATGGCGCGGTTCAGATCGTCGAGGCGGTCGGGGATGCCGACGGGTCGGTAGCGGAAAGCGACGATCGAGGTCACCACCGGCGTCAGGAGCTCGAAGTCCCGTGCCTCGTCGATCATCGTGGCGAGGCGTTGGGCCAGGGCCGTCGTCTGGGTTACCAGGCGGACGACGCCCGCGCGGCCCAGGTGTGACAGCGTCGCCCAGGTGCGCAGCGCCCGGAACGGGCGGGTCTGCTCCGGCCCGTACTCCGAGTACCACCCCAGCTCCCCCGCGCCCTCGTCCCGCAGGTATGCCGGCACCAGGCTGAACGCATCGCGCGCATGCTCGGGCCGGCCGAACAGCGCGGCCCCGCAGTCGACCGGGACGCCCAGCCACTTGTGTGGATCCAGCGCCAGCGAGTCCGCCAACTCCATCCCGACGAAGGCCGGCGTCGCATCCGGTGCCAGCACCCCGAGCGCGCCGTACGCACCGTCCACATGGAACCAAAGCCCATGCTCCGCGGCGATGTCGGCGATATCGTCCAGCGGGTCGACCGTGCCGGTGTTCACCGTGCCCGCGCTCGCCGCCACGAAGAACGGGCGCGCGCCCGCCGCCCGGTCCGCCGCGATCGCCGTGCGCAACGCCGCGGTGTCCATTCGAAACAAGTCGTCCACGGGAATCGTCCGCACCCCAACGGATCCGATGCCCAGCAACTCCGCCGCCTTGAGCAGGCAGCCGTGCGCCTGCGCCGACACGTACAGCGTGAACTGGGGGTGGCCGGCCAATCCGTCGGTCCGCACGTCCCAGCCGTCCGCGCGAGCCGCGCGCTGCCGGGCCGCGGCGAGGCAGGTGACCGTCGCCAGCGAGGCGCCGCTCGTGAGCAGGCCGCCGCCGGGCCGGTGCGGGTAGCCGACCAGCTCCGCGAGCCAGCGCACCACCGCCCGCTCCAGCAGCACACCGGCGTGGTCACCGCCCGCGCAGCTCGGGTTCAGCGCCGCGGCCAGCTGCTCGACCAGCACCCCGGCCGGCGACGGCGCGGAGTTCACCCAGCCGAAGAACCGCGGATGCCCGTTGCCCATCGGGTAAGGCAGCATCTGTTCCCGGACGTCCGCCAGCAGGTCCGCGAGCGGCCGGCCGGACTCGGGCAGCTCCTGTCCGGCAAGCCACGCGGCGTCGGCCGCGGGCACCGGTCGCCAGACGGGCCGGCCGTCGACCCTGGCCAGGTACTCGGCCACCAGGTCGGCGGCCACGTGTAGCTCATCCATGCCGGGGCGACGCACCGTGGGTCTCGCAGATGAACATCGGCATAGCCTCCCAGGGCGGCCGTCGCGCCGCAGCAGGACACGCTAGGCGGACACCGGGCCGGTCAGCCGGGCGTGCACTGGTCGTGCAGGAGCAGCCACTCCTCGCCCACGCGCGCGAACACGAGCCCGAGGAGGAACCGCTGGTGGATCGGCGCGCCGGCCGGGTCGACGTCGCGGTAGTCGGCGTCGAACAGCGCGCGGGCGGTGTGCTCGCCGACCGTCGTGGTCCGCTCGGTGAGTTCCTGGGTCCAGTCCGTGTCGGCGAAGAACTCCCGGTGGAAGTTCACCACCGCCGCCTTGCCGACGAAGGTGCGCCCGGTGGGCAGGACCAGCACGACGTCGTCGTGCAGCGTGGCCGCGTACCCGTCGAGGTCTCGGCCGGTGATCGTCTCCAGGTGGTGGTCGATGGCCCTGCGCGCGTCGCTCATGTGCGGATCCTGTCGAGGCGCCCGGGCCGCGGCCAACCGAGTTTCCAACATCCACATCTGTGAATTTCACACCTACATTCGTCGGTATCGGTGACTCGGCACCCGTATCAACACTGTGCGTGAACCCTGCAGGTACACAACGCGAGGGGACACCACATGAAGAGCTTCACGCCCGCACGTCGGCTGGCGCTCGCGCTCGCCACGGCCGTCGCCACCGCGGGGCTCGTGGCGACCGCGGCGTTCGCGAGCCCGGCGGAACCGGCAGACCCGGCCGCGGCCGTCCCGGGCGGGCACGTGCCCGCCAAGATCGGGCCGCAGGACTGCGACAGCATCCCGTCCGACCGCGACCTCGCGGTCACCCAGACCGTCCACCAGGTCGGGGTGAACATGGGCGCGTCGCCGAAGGTCATGCTCGCCGGCTTCGAGGCCGGCTGGGTCGAGTCGCATATGAACAACCTGCCCTGCGGCGACCAGGACTCGCTCGGCGTCTTCCAGCAGCGGCCGAGCCAGGGCTGGGGCACGCCCGAGCAGATCATGGACGTTACCTACGCGGCGACGCAGTTCTTCACCCAGGCGATCCACAACGAGCCGCTCTACCCCGAGCTCACCGCCGGCCTCCTCGCCCAGACCGTTCAGCGCTCGTGCTGCCCCGAGCGCTACGACCAGGCCGAGGGCAAGGCGAACGAGATGCTCGCAGAGGTCGGCGGACTCGCGACGCGGGACAAGCGATGAGGGCCGGCAAGGCGTTGCGGGCCGGCGGAGTCGCGGCGGTCGCAGGCGCGGTGGTGGCGGCCGTCGTGCTCACCGGTGGCCCGGCGAGCGGGCAGCAGGAGGTTGCGCCCGGCGGCACGATGAACGACGCGTTCGCCGGCGCGGCGGCGGAGTTCGACGTGCCGCGGGACCTGGTCGTGGCGGTCGGCTACAGCGAGACGCACCTCGACGGGCACGACGGGGAACCCAGTCAGGACAACGGGTTCGGCGTCATGCACCTCGTGAGCAACCCGACGCGGCACACGCTCGAGCAGGCCGCGCAGCTCACCCGGCTGCCGGCCGACGCGCTGCGGACCGACACGGCGGCCAACATCCGCGGCGGCGCGGCCGTGCTGCGC